>JABDAL010000116.1 GCA_013289165.1 Bacteroidota bacterium | reverse complement strand
GATTTAATGGAAAGGGCTGCCGGAGCCTGCACAAGCTGGGTTACCGAACATTTTCCCAAAGAAACCGGGGTTGCTGTTATATGTGGAATGGGTAATAATGGCGGAGACGGATTAGCCATAGCCAGGCAGCTTTATGATAAGGGGTATTCTGTAGAAGTGTTTATTGTTTCCTTGTTTTCTAGGGCATCGGAAGACTTTTTGGCGAATAAAAAGAGACTGGAAAGTATACAGGTTAAAGAAATAGCAAAAGCTGATGCGCTAAACTTTCCTGCCGATAGCAGGATGGTTATTATTGACGCTATACTTGGCTCTGGATTGTCCAAACCGATGGATGGGGAACTGGCAGAAGTAATTCAAAAAATAAATTCCCTGCATGGTTCCGTCATTTCTATTGATATGCCTTCCGGGCTTGCCATGGAAGATAATACGGGATTTGACAGGAAGAATATTATAAAGGCAAGTGTGACGCTCACATTTGAAACACCTAAACTTTCCTTTCTTTTTGCTGATAATGCCGAAAATGTGGGAGAGTTTTATGTATTGGATATAGGGATTGATAAGAAATTCCTAGCCGGGCAGAAATCTTCTGTCAATTGGGTAATGCCGGATATGGCTTCTTCATTTTTGCGGCCCCGGGCAAGATTTTCACATAAAGGAACCTATGGTCATGCGCTGCTTGTAGCCGGAAGTTATGGCAAGATGGGGGCTGCTATTTTGGGAGCTAAATCGTGCCTCCGCAGTGGGGCAGGGGTACTCACTACTCATATACCCAAATGCGGGTATCAAATTATGCAAACTTCTGTTCCTGAAGCCATGGTATCGGCAGATGTGGAAGAGCAGGTATTTTCAGGAATAAGAGATATTTCAAAATTTAATGCTATTGGCATAGGGCCCGGAATAGGTATATCTGAGAAGACGGCAAAAGGATTAAAACTGCTGATTCAACAGGCATCCATTCACATGGTGTTTGATGCCGATGCCCTCAACATTCTTTCAGAGAATAAAACCTGGCTGTCGTTTCTTTCGCGTGGAAGTATACTTACGCCTCACCCGGGGGAATTTGCACGGCTTGCAGGCAAATCTTCCGGTGGCTGGGAAGCCTATAATATGCAGCGTGAATTTGCCATAAAATATGGAGTTATAGTGGTGTTAAAAGGAGCTTATACTTCTATTGCTATGCCGGGTGGAGAGGTATATTTTAATTCTACCGGCAACCCCGGAATGGCTACGGCAGGCAGTGGGGATACATTAACCGGGATTATTTTGGGGCTGCTTGCACAGGGCTATTCCCCACAGCAGGCTGCCATTTTGGGAGTATATATACATGGGCTTGCGGGAGACATAGCAGCCGGGGAATGGGGAGAAAATGCCCTGATTGCAGAAGATATTACCAATTGCCTGGGCAGGGCATTTCAACAAATTACCCTTTAGGTAGTGCATAATTCTATTGCGCTCAAGTTGTAATTGCTTTAAAACCCTACATTTGCGCCTTAAAATATCAGGCAAATGCTACGCAGATTTATTTACAATCATTTTCCCATCACGAAGATAAATATTGGGATAGCTAAGGTTTTATATTTCTTTGTAACACTAGTTTATGGGAAAAAGCCCAGAATTATTACCCGGAATAAAATTACCTACGAAGTTGATCTTTCAGAGGGAATAGACTTATCACTATTTCTTTTTGGTTCTTTTCAACAGCATGTTAGCAAGAGTGAACTATTATCCATACCAAAGGATGCAACCATTATTGACATTGGCGCTAACTTTGGATTAATGACCCTGCCATTTGCACAATTGGCTCCGCAAGGAAAGGTTTATTCATTTGAACCCACACACTATGCACTTGCCAAACTCAAACGCAACCTTGAGCTTAACCCGGAACTTGCAAACCATATTGAAGTAATTAATTCATTTGTATCGGCAACTTCTACCCCGAACGCCAATATCCGCGCATTTTCAAGCTGGAAAGTAAATAATGAAAAGGCTGAAATAATGCATCCCACACATTTGGGGGCTGATAAATCTGCCGAGGGGGTTCCGTCCATTACACTGAGTGATTTTTGCAAGCAGCGGGACTTTACCCGTGTGGACTTTATAAAAATAGATACCGACGGACATGAATACGAAGTACTGAAGGGAGCTGCTGAAGCAATTGCCCAGTACCGCCCCCAGATTATTTTCGAAATAGGACTTTATGTGATGACTGAAAAGGGAATTGATTTTTCATTTTATGCAGACTATTTTGAAAAGCTCAATTACCTTCAGTATAATTCCGCTTCCGGGGAATTAATTACCCTCGAAAACCATAAGAAATATATTCCGGCTAGAGGCACTATAGACATTATTGCCAAGCCAAAGTAAATTCTTACGCCGGACTTTGGTATAACAAGTGGAGGTGAAAAATATAGTACATAGTATAGCCAGGCTCTGGATAAAAATCACTTCTTGGTTTTTCTTTGAAAAGATTGAAATATCAGGGCTTGAAAACCTTCCGAAGGATTGCCCCGTAATATTTGCATCTAACCACCCGA
>JABDAL010000115.1 GCA_013289165.1 Bacteroidota bacterium | reverse complement strand
GGAATGCTACCAATATATCTAAATAAAGCCAACTAAGTGTTATGAGATATCGTCTTTTTCATGCAGTAAAGGAAGAATTTGAAGGTATATAGTATATTTGCAAACTTAGAAACGTATAAACCATGCCCTTCCGACTGATGCGAAATAAAACCCAGGATGTAGCCGTAAAAGGCTTTTTAGTTACTCTGGTTGTTACCATACTTCTTGCTTTATTTAAAGTTGTTCCGTTTGATATAACTGCCCCCTTTCTGCTGCTGTGGATAATGGTATGGATGATTGGTGCAAGTGCCAATACTAAGTCGTCTTGATGAAGCCCGGAAAATATATGTTGCTTGTTTGTATCGGACTTATTCCTTTTTATGGAATGGCTCAGGTGCAGCCTGCCCTAAAGGATACTTCAAAACCAGTTGCGGTAGTTCCTGCCTCACTTTCTCCGGCATTGCAGGATAGCAACATACATGTGTATGCCCCTGCATCGGTAAGAAATGCAGACCAAAAATTGTACGATTATCAACGCGCTAATCGTGGTACATCACCCGGTTTCAGGGTGCAAATTGATTTTGGTCAGGAAAGAAATGCAGTAACTAAAACCAAATCTGATTTTTCAGTTAAATATTCCACGGTTTCTTCTTACATAACATATAAACAACCCTATTTTAAGGTAAGTGTGGGTGATTTCCGTACCCGGCTCGAGGCAGTGCGGTTTCTTAATACGGTAAAGAAAGATTATCCCGCTGCTTTTGTTGTAGCAGAAAGGATTTTTCCCCCAGCCCTTCAATAGTTTGTCCGCTTTATGAAAAAACAGGCTCTTCCCCTCACTGAAACGGCTTCGTACTACGATGACCTTGAGAAGATGAAGGTAAGGGACTTACTTATTCATATTAACCGGGAAGATAAAACAGTGCCTTTGTCTGTAGAAAAAGTTATTCCATCAATAGAGCGCTTAGTGAAAGTAATTGTTTCAAAAATGAAAACCGGGGGCCGTCTTTTTTATATGGGGGCAGGTACCAGCGGACGGCTCGGAATAGTGGATGCCTCTGAATGCCCTCCTACTTTTGGAGTGCCCCAGGGCGTAGTCATCGGGTTGATTGCAGGAGGCGATGGTGCCATCCGCAAGGCAGTGGAGTTTGCCGAGGATGATACAAAACAGGGCTGGAAAGATTTGAGGAAATATAAAATAAGCTCCCGCGATATGGTAATTGGAATTGCTGCATCAGGCATTACTCCTTATGTGGTGGGTGCATTAGAACAGTGCAGGAAACATACTATTGTAACAGGTTCAATTTGTTGCACAAAAAAATCGCCCTTATCGGGTGTGTCCGATTATCCCATAGAAATATTAACCGGCCCCGAATTTGTAACAGGCAGCACGCGAATGAAAGCAGGTACAGCCCAAAAACTAGTCCTGAATATGATTTCTACTTCGGTGATGATACAGCTTGGCAGGGTGAAAGGCAATCGTATGGTAGATATGCAGCTTTCGAACAATAAGCTGGTGAAAAGAGGTACGCGGATGCTTGCCGGGGAATTAGGGATAAGTTCGGAAGAAGCTAAAAAATTATTGTTAAAAGAAGGAAGTGTGCGTAAAGCGATGCAAAAAGCTGCTAGCTCAAAATAAAATGATATGCTTTCGAAAGCGCAAATAAAATTGGTAAAATCCCTACACAATAAAAAATACAGGGAGCAGATGCACCTTTTTATTGCAGAAGGAAAGAAGATAGTAGACGAATTACTGCAATCGCATATTGATGTAGTGCATCTATATACCTCCGGCAACTACTTTGGCAATAAGCCATTTACTAAGATTGACGGGGATGAGATGAAGAAAATAAGCACACTTACGACTCCCCAGAATATTCTTGCCATGTGCAGGATACCTGCCGAAAATTCTGTTATCCCTGATTTTAGTAAAGAGCTTGTACTCGTGCTCGATGATATTCGCGACCCGGGCAATATGGGAACTATTATACGCATTGCCGATTGGTTTGGAATAAACTATATTTTTTGCACATCCGAATGTGTGGATGCCTATAATCCGAAAACCGTGCAGGCAAGCATGGGCTCTATTGCAAGGGTAAAGGTTGATTATAAAAATCTGCGGGGTGTGATGCAGCAGTGCAGGGATAACCATATACCCGTGTATGGCGCAAAACTGGATGGAGCAAATATTTTACAAACCCAACTTACTTCTCATGGGGTAATTGTAATAGGGAATGAATCAAACGGCATTTCGGAGGAACTGGGTGCCTATATCACTCACTCACTAAAAATACCTGCCTATCCTGTGAGTGGAAAAGCCGTATCTGCTGAATCGCTTAATGCAGCCATAGCGACAGCCATACTTTGTGCCGAATTCAGGAGAGAGGAACTAAAAGGAAAATCGTAAAGAGGCTTAATCCGTTTTTATTATCAGCTCTTCTGCTTCCGCATCGTTATCGGGGTAAGCAGTTTTAAAATAATGATTGAACTTGGGGGTATCAAAATTCAGTTCGGGAATATTATTTAAGGGGACGTCTTTATCTGAAAACCAAATCAGCTTAAACTTTGCCTTGCTAAAATAGAGGTTGAAAACTGATGTGAAATTGCTGCCCAGTGACTGCCTGTAGGAAATAAGATCGGGCTCGTAGAGTGTGTCA
>JABDAL010000114.1 GCA_013289165.1 Bacteroidota bacterium | reverse complement strand
GAGAATTAGTAAGAACTATGAACATGCGCGACAGTATCGCCATGCGTCTTGCTGTAAAAAACGGATACCCTCTTTGCATCATAACTGGGGGTAATTCACAAGCTGTGAAACAACGATTAAACCGGCTGGGAATAAGTGATGTTTATCTAAAAACCGAGAATAAATTGGAAGCCATGAAAGAATTTGTTTCCCTCTATGATATTGAATTAAGCGAGGTTCTTTACATGGGAGACGATTTAGTAGACCATGAAGTAATGTCAAAAGTGGGTGTGCCAGTATGCCCTAAAGATGCTGTAAATGAGATAAAAAATATCTCTGTCTTTGTTTCATCTATAGAAGGAGGAAAAGGGTGTGTAAGAGATATTATAGAGCAAGTGATGAAGGTTAATGGGAAATGGACCATTCCTTCCTGGTAAAAACATTCTTAAAACATAGTAAAAAAACAACCCGGAATGTGGTTATTATTAAACTAATTCGTATCTTAGCGGTCTTAAATCAAATCCAATTATTAAACACTATGAAAAAGATTTCTAAATTAATTGCTTCGATTAGCTTATCCTTACTTGCTTTTGGAGCATTCGGACAAACGGAGTTCACAACAGATTTGGGCTTTAAACCAGTTGTTGCACATGTGAATGGCGGCGCTAACCTCCCGCTTAAAAGAGGAAGTATTGCACAACCTGCCGCTAAAACACTTTATTACGGCTTTTTAGATTATGTTTATCCTGATTCTTTATTGTATAACGGCACCTATGATAAGTGGTATGCCCAGATTATCAATACAAGATATGTTCCGGCAGATACAGGTAAACCATTGAGAAACCAACCTTTACTCCACGAAGCGGCTGTTGCTTTTGACACCACCTTTGATGCTAATAGCATGACAGGATATCCACAAAAAACATTGTCTAATATGACAGTGGATTCCATTTATGTTCTTTTTGGACATCAAAACGTATCGAAGAAAAACGATACTATAGTTGTTCAGATAAACAGTGTTGATGCCAATGGGGCCCCTACCGCTACAGCCTTATACACAAAAACTATCATAACTGATACTGGTATGTCGTATCAGAATAACTGGAACTATGGATATTTCCTGATGCTTACTCCTAATTTGAGCTTAGGTTCAGCTACCAGGTTTGCTATCAGCTTGCAATACTTTGGATCGAAACTAGATACCTGCGCTTTCTATTATGGGTTTCCAGCTTTCACAGGTTGCACCTTTAATTTGGCAGATACAACTTTGTTCGGTTTAAAATACAAGGGCATGAGAGCTAACAGCTTCACTTCCGGATGGTCATACTTTGCAAGTCCTAAGGGTTCATCTCAATTTACCTTCCCGAGTGTTACTAATGGCGAAGGAATTACTTATAATTGCAAACCTCCTGGTATGATTTACTGGCAGGATATTGCTATGTATGCTGCTGTTTCATTTAATTCTACCCTCGGTGTAAATAACATTACCGAATCAGGATTATCAGTTGGACAAAACTATCCTAATCCGTTCAACAAGCAAACTCAAATTACCTATAGCCTCACCAAGTCATCTGAAGTTACTTTCAGTGTATATGATATGACTGGCAGGACTATTGCTACCAATAACTATGGTTCAGTAGCCCCGGGCCAACACGTAATTAATCTCAGCGCAAATACATTTACTCCCGGTATCTACTTCTATACCTTCAATGTAAATGGAAGTACTGTTACTAAGAAAATGGTTATTACTCAGTAATAATTGATAATAGAAGTTTAAGAAGAGCCCCGGCTAATTGCCGGGGCTTTTTCTTTTATAGTAATTAAACCTTAAGACTTTAAGGCTGTCTATGATTCAACAAGCCGGAAAACCCCTAACGCAAAAGTTGGGGGTTTTTTATTGCGGCGAGTTTTAACAATTTAATGTCTTTAAAATCTATTATTAAATCAAAACGCCATGAAAAAAACAAATAAACTACTTCCTCTATTAAGTTTTTGCTTAATTGCTGTGGGAGCATTGGGGCAAGCAGCAAATCGCTTTCCAATTTTAAAACCGATATCAAAACATTCTATTGTGGCTATGCGAAGCCATCGCCCTAACAAAATCGGAACTATAAATATATTACAACCACAGTATAATGCAACCGACTCCATTCAGTTTGTATATGTTATCCCTCAAACTCCAATTTCTATCCCTTCATCTGCACGCAGCGGATGGAATTTCTGTATCAACACCATAGTTAAAGGTTCCAAATTAGATACCGTTGGCCTTTGGTACTCTTCCCAAAGCTCTAGCTGCAATAGCGGGGGAGCTATTACCAGTGCTTATACAACCATAGGCGTATCTGATGGGCGTGCACCAAATGTAAACAGCTTTTTAAAGGGTTTTTATTGGTTTAATGATGCAGCAAATGGTGGCGAGGGTGGTTCTGCCCTGACATGGCCAAATACAACCAATTCTAATTCATCACCTTATTCTGAAATGGGATATTGCATGAATGCAGGGGGATATTATTTTTATGATGCGCTTTACTTAGGATGTACTGATACCTCCTATTTCCCCATCCAGGACATAGCGTCTTATGCCTCTGTCAGTTACTCGAGCGGCGCTACAAATGGCACAGCATGGATTGCCTATGATGAGGCAGATCAAGCTATTTCAGGGCAGCCT
>JABDAL010000113.1:1532-2649 GCA_013289165.1 Bacteroidota bacterium | reverse complement strand
TTGCCTTTTCAAGTTCATCTTTGCCTACCTGTGCACTGACAATTTTTTGAATCTCCTTTTGAATAGCCTCATCTGCCTTTTCAAGTGTAACACCATCGAGCAACTTGCCCGTAATTGTAAATATTCCGGGGTCGAGCGATTCGTAGGTAAATGCATTTATCTCACTAAATAGTTTTTGATTCTTTACCAATTCTACATATAAGCGGGAAGCATTGCCATCGGTGAGGATATCGGCAAGGAGTTCCATCGTGTAAAAACTCTTCTCTATTCGCTTACCCATGTGGTACATCTTGTAAATGGCATTGGCAGGGACATCGCGCTCCAGTTCCAGCTTACGTGGTTCTGTTTGTGGAGGCTCAACAAGTAAATTACGTTTGGGCGGGTTTCCCATTGGGATTGGTGCAAACCATTTTTCACAAAGTGCTTTTACTTGCTCAACCGTTACATTCCCGGTAACACATAATATCGCGTTATTCGGACAGTAAAATTTTTTGAAGAATGCCTTTACATCATCCATTACGGCATACTTAATATGATCAATATTTTTACCTATTGTGGGCCATAAGTATGGATGTACTTTATAAACAAGTTTTGGTATTTCTATCCAAATGTCGCCATAGGGTTGGTTAAGATAGCTTTGTTTGTATTCTTCAATTACCACATTACGCTGAACCTCGAGGCTCTTTTCAGAAAAGGCGAGACTGAGCATCCTGTCCGATTCCAACCAGAAAGCCACTTCCAAATTAGATGCGGGAAGCGTAAGATAGTAATTAGTAATATCGTTTGTAGTGAAAGCATTGTTTTCTCCTCCTGCCTGTTGCAATATATTATCAAAGTCCGGAATATTAACGGAGCCTCCAAACATGAGGTGCTCGAAAAGATGGGCAAAGCCTGTCCGTTCAGGGTCCTCGTCTCTTGCGCCCACATCATACAGTACATTCACACACGCCATAGGAGTTGACGTATCCCTATGGACTATCACTTTCAATCCATTATCCAGAACAAACCTTTCAAAATCTATCATATATTTTTTATTCTTTTAAAGTGGAAGATTATATCCTTCTACTTCTTTAACAGCGGTATTAAATTCTGTCATTATTTCTTTTACGATTTCACT
>JABDAL010000113.1:57-1483 GCA_013289165.1 Bacteroidota bacterium | reverse complement strand
GTCCTATTTCCAATTCGCCCTCATCCAAATCTCCTTCAAACATACCGTGTTTGGCCCTTGCCCTACCTAAAAGGTCTTTCAATTCATCTGTTGAGGCACCCCTGTCTTCTGCTTCTTGTACCTTTTTGTAAAAGGCATTCTTAAGTATTCTCACTGGCACCAGTTTTTTCAACGTAAGGACGGTATCACCTTCGTTTGACTCTACAACTTTTTTCTTAAAGCCGGGATGCAAGGAAGCTTCTTCCGATGCAGCAAAGCGTGTACCAATCTGCACCCCGTCGGCACCCAAAGCCATACATGCCAGCATAGACCTGCCACTGGCTATGCCCCCCGCAGCAATAAGCGGTATATGGATTTCCTTTTTCACCAATGGAATAAGACACAAGGTAGTGGTTTCTTCCCGTCCGTTATGTCCACCTGCCTCGAAACCTTCTGCAACAAGGGCATCCACACCTGCATCCTGAGCTTTTAAAGCAAACTTTGAACTTCCTACCACATGAACTACTGTTATTCCATGTTCTTTCAGAAAGGGAGTCCAGGTTTTGGGATTACCGGCCGAAACAAAAACAATTTTGATACCCTCTTCCACTATTATATTCATCACCATATCTATATCAGGGTAGAGCAAGGGTACGTTCACTCCAAAAGGCTTATCTGTTGCTTTTTTACATTTCTGAATATGTTCCCTCAACACATCGGGGTACATACTTGCAGCCCCAATCAGCCCCAGACAACCGCTGTTGGCAGCCGCCGAAGCAAGGCGCCAGCCGCTGGTCCATAGCATACCCGCTTGTATAATAGGATACTTAATATTAAAGAGGCTTGTAACGCGGTTCATGGGAAGTGCGAATATAGGTGAAAAGTAACAAGGCCTCCAAGAAATTACTTAAATCATCTTGTTCATTTTTTACTACTATTTTGTTCCATTCCATTTTCCGTTATGTCACGGTTTTTCACGGAATGAGCAACATGACATAAAGATAGTAGGTTCAAAAAACCAGCCACTTAAGATAACTTCTCACCATGACGTATTTTTTTGGCGACCGTGACATATTTTTTTGCGCAGCAAGTATATAGCAAATGTAATGTAAGTAAAACGAATGTAAATATCAGATTATCAGTTAATAAATGAGATTTCAAATAGAGATATTGAGAGGCAAAATCAGGAAGGGAATATGTCACACTTATCGAATAACCGTGACATAAAACCCACAACAAACAGATTTAGTGTGGATTGCGGATATGTCATACCGTGACATATTTTAAATGGAAGACCGAACAGGATTATATGGCTCCTGCTTCAATTAACTGGACAATATTTTCAATTTCCTTGTCCTCCGTTTCCGGGTCGTAAGTATCTTTCAGGCTATTGCCAAACAAGCGGGCGACTGTTTGCCACATAAAAGCTGATAACGAACCTTTTAGG
>JABDAL010000112.1 GCA_013289165.1 Bacteroidota bacterium | reverse complement strand
ACCCCGCATAAATGGGATGCGTAAAGAGGTTTAAATCAGGTTGCTGTATTTATAAAGGATTATAATTTTCTGAAAATGCTTTATGGGTTGGCGGTCAAGGCATTGACCGTCAATGAATAATTTATAAAAGTCCTTATAAAAAATGACAAGTATCGGCATAGATGAGCTTACCCACAAAGAGATAAAAACCTTAAGTAAAGTCCACAAAAAAAGCATTGTAGATTTTATGCGCTGTGCGGCCGTTTACTTTAAGCAAACAGGGATAGACCCCGAGCAAGCTATAATAGAAAGTCCCCAAAAAGCGATCAAGGAATTAACCCGGAGAGTGGAGCAAATTATAGGGGTTGTCAAGGCTCAGCAGCAGGATATGATGAACCCACTTTTAGAGCAGCTAACCCTATTAGTTAAGGGAGTTGAAACCTTGCTTGGGGATGCCCCCAAAGAAAGCACTTTTAAGACTGTTCTAAGTCGAACGGAAGAAATGATTGAAGCTGACCAAACGCACCACATGGAGCAGCTACAGACCCAGCACAAATATTATAAAGGGCAGGCAGACCTCCAGCAGCAAACTAACCTGAACACGATTAAAAAGCTAGATGAGGTATTAGCCGGTATGGACAAAATGGCAGCGACTTTGAAGGTGATAAGCAATAGGTAGAAAAGTCAGGATCAGTTTAAAATGTACGTTAAAGTAATCAACCCCAAAACGGACGGCAGTAAAAAATATAACAACTCCCGCAGCTGTATTCCTCTGGTCAAATATCTTAGCAAGGAGGATCAGGCGAAAGGGGTTAACCGGGAATTATTCTTTAACCATGAGCGGGATACTTTTACCCCATTGGAGGTAATCAGGATCATAGACAATAACTGCCCGAAGATCGAAAAACACGAAGCCAAGTTTTATAGTCTTGTGATCGCTCCCCGGACGGACGAAATAAAGCACCTAAAAAATGACAAGGTAAAATTAAAGGCATACGTTCGGGAGGTCATGGATATTTACGGGGAAAACTTTAACGGGAAAAATGGAAGCAATAAAAATCTGTCCGGGAAGGATATTGTGTATTTTGCCAAGATCGAGGATAACCGATATTATAAGAGGGGCGATCCAGAGGTAAAAGAAGGGAAGGCAAAAGCAGGGGATCTTGTTCCGGGGGATAATACCCATATCCATATTATCGTCAGCCGTCAGGATAAAACCCAGGTGATGAAACTCTCCCCCCTTGTAAACGACAAAAAACTCTTTTACCGGGAACAGTTCAAACTTAAAAGCTGTGAACACTTTGATAAGCATTACCGATATGAAGGGGCCGGGAAAGAACTGGAAAGACATATTGTTATGAGGGATGGTACAATACCGGAAAGGATCGCTTACGTTGAAAAAGAGGCCCAGAAGCATATTGAGGAACTGGAAAGCAGGCATCAAAACGACTGGCTCGATCAGTTAGGCGCTGGAAGTAATCAACCGCAACATGAACAGCCCAGCACACAAAAAAAGAGGAAAAGAAAGCCAAATACCGGGTTGTAACCAGAGCTTCAGTTTAAAACCAAGTGTTGATCTTTTGCCTACCTTTGAGATAAGGACTTAAAACTATGGCGTGTTAATGGAAAGGGACTGCTTCTGAAAGTAGGTTCGTGCCTTATCCAATAGCCACCACATAAGTTCAGTTCTTTCAGCAGACTTTCACTGCTTCGATATTCAGAATTTTCCCCAATTTTTCCAATTTGCCTGCGATATGCCCGATACCAATTGCACAATGATGCGCAGGACCCTGACTGCACCAGAGTTCCATAAATTTTTTTACCCCTGGAGTAAATTTATACCTGCTATTTGTATTCCCGATTTCCAGAATCGGTCCCCGAACAGATTCTCCTTCTGCGATAACAAATTTTAATCTCCCGTCTTTGGATTCGGCAATCGAAAGCAGTGTTACCGGACCAAATTTCACTTTCATTTCTACCGAAAGTCCTTTCCCGGGCTTTCCATGATAAACGCCTAATGGTTTAAGAATGGGCTTGCCTTCAGCAATGGCAAGGTGACCTGGTCCATCGTGTCCGAGCAGAATAACGTCCTCATCAAAATCCATGGCGTAAAATTCCGAGAAGGACCCGCCAGCTCCAAATGAGTCAATTATTTTCATGGCCTGTGCATTTTTAATTTCGTATTCCCCGGCGACTGGGATATTTTTGGAAGTTAAAATTGAATTGCCCGCTATCACAGTAGATATAAGGTCCTCGTATTCACTCTTTTCGGTTCCTTCATAATAATAGGCCAGGGAGCCCAGGTTGTACAAGGCAATCAATTTATCCAGCGCAATAGATGTTTTAGCCGCAGCATTCAAATCGCTTTCCTGACACTCCGGTAGCACATTGAATTCGCCGTCTATTTGCTTTCTCTTTGCCAGAATCTCTTCCTCATTTATTTTCGACCGGATCTCTGCCAATTCACACATTTCAATGTGCTGGATATAGGTTCCAAAAACAATTGACTGCAGGGTCAGATCAGAATAGATATCCAGCATGCCATTGTAATAATGACCTAAAACACCTAGTTTATTTTTTTTCATAATTCCGGCGACTTTAGCTGAGTCTATCCATTCCCTTATTTCTGTCCATGCCAGGGGATCATTCAGTGTACCTGTCACCTGGTAA
>JABDAL010000111.1 GCA_013289165.1 Bacteroidota bacterium | reverse complement strand
TGTAAGGATGATAAAGTACATTACAATATTCGAAAAAAACATTCCAATGTTAACATCGAACCGCATTTCTGTGATCTCAGCCTTTCCCACCATTACCGCATATTTTTTCCCTGACTTTTCTTCCCTTTCCATCGATGCCTGCCAAAAAAAAAGGTAAGGGGAAATTGTGGTTCCCAGTATAGCCACCAATATTGCAATAAAGCTTTTATTCCATTTGAATTGTGGAATGACGGTAGCTTTAAGGATAGCCCAACCATCCTGTTCAACAAGAAACGGAACAATCGCATAAACCATCAAGAGCAGGCACAGCCACTTTAATACGTCGGCTATCTTCCTATATGGAAAATAAATCAAGCATACAATCAGAATCACAACAAATAGAAGAGAGAAAACGATACTGTGAATTGAAGGACAAAGAAGATTTGCAGCAGCTCCCATGCCTGCAATATCTGACCCAATATTTAAAACAATTGCAGGTACAGAAACAAGAATCATTATATACAGCAAAAACTTCGGGTAATACGTCTTTAGTGTCGTTGTTAACCCGGAGGAGGTAACAATTCCAATGCGGGCACACATTCCCTGTATGGCAGCCATCAACGGAAAGGTAATCAGTGCTGTCCACAAGGTCGTTAAACCAAAAGCTGCACCCGCTTGAGAATAGGTGGCGATCCCTGATGGATCATCATCACTCGCCCCTGTGACAAATCCCGGTCCAAGTGATTTCCAGATGCCCTTTGTTCTGCGTACGAGATCAAGTTTCATATAATTTATAGTTTACTTGTGGGATAATTACCTCTATTTCCCTCATTATATACAGCTATTTTAAAGTGGCTACAAATGAACGGATAATAATCCGGCTACGGATGAATCCTTGATGCCAAAGATGGGCATTGAACTGTGAATAACATAAGTTACTCCAAGGGAAGGTAACGCCAATCATGGATAAAGTGGTTTAGAAAGGACAAAATTAAAGCCCGCCTGAAATACAGGTGGGTTTTAATTTAATAACTTTACGTTATGGCCATTGACGTCAGTTCGACATTCACTAAAATACCGTCTGTTATTTTGCTATTACTGCTGGGTTGGACGGTAAGGCAAGCAAGTAGCTTTTTTCAAATTCAGGTTCCGAACCTCAATTCTCTTTTACCTGTACTTGGCACGATAGGACTTATTCTTATTGTCCTTGAAGGTGCATTGGATCTTGAGTTGGATAAAACAAAAATTCCGATTATCAGGAAATCATTCCTGGTGGCACTGATTCCAATGCTTATTTTGGGTATTGTTTTAGCCCTGTCTTTCCGGTACTTCGGGCAAACCTCTTTTAAAATTGGTTTAGTTAATGCAATTCCTTTTTGTGTGATCAGCAGCGCAATTGCAATACCAAGTGTGAGGAACCTTTCGGCTTTCGATAAGGAATTTACAATTTATGAAAGCAGCTTATCCGATGTTTTCGGCGTCTTATTCTTCAATTTTATCGCCCTGAATAATTACATAACCGCTGATGTATTTGGTCATTTCGCATTACAGTTACTTGCACTGATCCTTGTTTCTTTCGCCGCGGTGTTAGGACTTACATTTTTATTGAGCCGGATTAAGCATCCCGTCATTTTTTCTCCTATTATTTTGCTTGTTATTCTCTTTTATGCAGTTTCAAAGGTGTATGAACTTCCAGGTCTTATTTTCATCATTATATTTGGTTTATTCCTTGGAAATCTCAATGAATTAAAGCGTTTCAAATGGTTTGAGAGGCTGCGACCGGAGAAGTTGGAAAAAGAGGTGGTAAAATTTAAGGAAATAACCTTTGAAGCCACTTTTCTTATACGGGCATTGTTCTTTCTCTTGTTTGGTTTTCTGATGGAGGCCAGGGAAATCCTTAACCTCGATTCTATGCCCTGGGCATTTGCAATTGTTGCAACAATTATTATCATCCGGTGGATAACGTTAAAAATATCAAAACTCCATATCTCACCCCTTCTGTTTGTATCACCAAGAGGGCTTATTACAATTTTGCTCTTCTTAACCATTCTGCCCGGACAATCCATTCCAATTGTAAACAAATCACTCATTATTCAGACAATAATCTTATCTGTGCTTGCAATGATGATTGGCCTGATGCTAAGCAAAAAGGAGGAAGTTGCACCGATAACAGGGGATCTCATCTCCGAACCTTCAATCTGAAGATGAAGAGTCGATTGCTACCTGGGATGTAATGAGAAGTCTATACTTATTATGTAATAAAGAATTGCAATCAGGCACAATGACAAACCAACCCAAAAACGCCAATCGTGATGTGCCCGTTTCCAATATGGTGGCTGATTATTATGAACCTTGTTTTGTTCCAGTTTGGCTATCCGATGGTGTTTGTGCTCATTTTCATTCATGGTTTGGGTAATAATATTTTTTATCGTATCAGGTATCTTCCGAGCACCCATGCTATTGTTTCATGTCTTTCAAATATTCCTGTAAGGAAATCCGCTGTTCCTGCATCTTTAAATTTCTGACCACATTCTTCATCTTATTATCCCGGTTGCTGGCTTCACGGCAGTGATTTCCTTATGGTTTTATAACACGAATTATAAATGCTTAATGGTCATGGTGGTGATGCCATCCCCAGTGCCGATGACCATTTTCAACGATACATGAAGAAAAA
>JABDAL010000110.1 GCA_013289165.1 Bacteroidota bacterium | reverse complement strand
AGGCACTTTCCTTTGCCAATGTGGTTGTGGAGCAGGGTGACCGCCAGGTGGCAGGTACACCGGCCGACATAGACGGGTATGCAGAACTTAAACCCCTCGAGCCCGGAACGTATAACGTGAGAGCTGTATATACCGGATACCATGACTTTATTATAAGAGGTGTGATTGTTAACCAGGACGTACTGGCCCACGTGGAAGTTCCTATGGTTAGTGTTGCAGATACATCTATAGGCGCCGTAACGGTAGTATCCTATCATATTCCCCTTGTATCGCCTGATACACGTTCTGGTGGAACCCTTGATAGTTCAGACATTCACCACATGGCGAACCTAAATATAAACACAGTAGCTGCAAATGTTCCCGGTGTATATTCTAATGACGTAGGAGGCTCGCTCAACATACGTGGTGGGAGGTCTGATGCTACACAATATATTATAGATGGACAAAAAGTTACTCCTGATCAGGTTGTCGGAGGCCTGCCCCAAAGCCTTATTGAGCAGGAGTCAGTAATTGTAGGAGGGGTGCCTGCTAAATATGGCGATGCTACAGGTGGTATAGTTGAAATAAGTACTCTATCAGGCGCCGATCATTATTTTGGAAGTGTGTCGGGGATTACTTCTAATCTTTTTGATTCATACCACTACAATGATGTGAATTGGAGTGTGGGTGGCCCGATATGGTCAAAAAAGGATAGTAACAAAAATAAAACCACCTTGGTAGATTTTATATTTGGTGGGGAATACTCTTATCAAAGGGATCCAAACCCGAGTTTTATAGAACCAAGTTATGTCACTCCCTCCGCATTAGCTCAATTAGATGCAAACCCAGTCACTGTTCAACCGAACGGTGGTTTTGTAAGCTCAGCCGATTACATAGGTGCTAGCCAACTCTATACCCAAGCCTGGCATTTGAATAATGCGCAGGATATATTACAATTAAGTGCAAAATTAAATTTTCACATTTCCGATAATGTTAAACTAACTGTTGGTGGCTCATATTCATTCCAAACCCAACATGATGCAAATAATGGAACATATGGAACCTTTAACTATCAATTGTTTGACTATGCTGAAAATCCGCTGGACCAAACTACTGAAGAGAGAGGATTTGTAAGACTTACCCAAAAGTTCTCTGCCGGCAAGGATAAAAATGCACTCATAAAAAATGCTTTCTACACTATCCAGGCAGAATATTCTCATCGCTACTTTGTAATAGATGATGGTAACTTTGGCGATAATTATTTTGACTACGGCTATATAGGGCAGTTTTATCAATATCGTACACCTGTATATGCATTCCAAAGTAATGGCAAATATGGCCCGGGCAATTATATGACTGCTTATAATGATTCACTGCTAACATTCAAGCCTTCTAACCTTAATGCAGTAGAGGCCAACTATACAAATAATGTGTATAGTGCAATGGGTCCGACAGCAATAACTAATGAACTCGTCCTGGAGGGAAACCAAGGGTTGATAAATGGAATTGGACCGAAAACTATATACTCCTTATGGGACCCGGTAGGGCAAGGCTTCCCGGATTATACCAAACAAGACTATAACCATTTTCGATTTTCTGCAGACTTTTCTGCTGAGATTGCCAATAATTCTATAGAAGTTGGATTTGAATACGAGCAAAACGATTTGAACTTTTTTACTGTAAGTGCTTCCGGGCTGTGGCAATTGATGAGACAACTTGCTAATTTTCAGTTAACTACATTAGATACTGCACATCCTATTAAAGTTGGGAATGGAGGCACCTATAATTATTATTATTATAATTATCTGCCTAATTCCGCTGCTCAATCTCAGTTTGACAAGAGTTTCCGCGCTAAAATAGGAGCCTCTCCTACACAGTGGGTGCAGCCGGATAATTATGGCCCAAGCGAATATTCACTTAGTATGTTCAGTGCCGGAGACCTGTTAAATAACGGCAGTTCATTTGTTAATTATTTTGGATATAACTACCTTGGTAATTTAAATTCCTCAAATCCTTCCATAGACGACTTTTTTAACCAACGCGATGCCAATGGCAATCTGCTTTATCCTATGCCTGCATACAGGCCCATTTATATGGCAGGTTATATACAAGATCACTTTGATATTAAATCAATGGTTTTTGACGTGGGTTTAAGGGTAGAACAGTTTAATGCCAACCAGCCGGAACTTAAAGACCCCTATCTGCTCTATCCTGCAAAGACAGTGGCAGAAGTAGGTTCCTCATTAGGCCATATCCCATCTGATATTGGAAGCAACTATGTGGTATATGGGAATGCTTTACATCCCAGTTCCATTATTGGATTTAGAAACGGAGATAACTGGTATGATGCAAATGGAAATGCTACTGACCCAAGTGTATTGACATCTGAAAGTAGCGGGGGAAATATATACCCGGTTTTGGAAAATCCAAACCAGACAACTATCAGTTCTAATGCCTTTACAACATATACACCTCAAACAGAAGTACTCCCTCGTTTAGCTTTCTCTTTCCCTATTACTGATAAAGCGATGTTCTTTGCCCATTATGATATTCTTACTCAAAGGCCCCCGGGCGTAGGTTATAACATTTTCCAAGCTACGCAGTATTTATATATACAAAGCTTTATTAATGGCGTTTTACAAAATCCTGCTTTGATACCTCAACAGACTACTGACTACGAACTTGGGTTTACCCAGGTACTTAACCAGGCT
>JABDAL010000109.1:203-2718 GCA_013289165.1 Bacteroidota bacterium | reverse complement strand
GCTGCCATAGCGGTATCCAAGTTGAAAACTCCCCTGCTGCATATCGAAGCGGGCCTGCGCTCTTTCAATAAAAATACGCCCGAGGAGATGAATCGCATCATCTGCGACCACTGCTCTACCTTGCTTTTCACGCCGACACTTGCGGGGTATAACAATTTAATACACGAAGGATTCGACCAGGATAACGAATCTCCCTTTACTATTAACAACCCGGGAGTTTTTCACTGCGGCGATGTGATGTATGATAACACACTCTATTTTTCAGATGTGGCTGAAAAAACTTCTGATGTATTAGATAAAATGGGACTTAGGAATAAATATTTTTTACTTTTCACTGTTCACCGCGACATCAATACCGATTTTCCCGAACGGCTGAATGCCATACTGGATGCGGTGAATGATATTAGCATAAAAGAAAATGTGCCTGTAGTATTTCCCATGCACCCCCGCACGGCTACTGCATTGGCTCAAACAGTTCATCCTGCATTTAAGCAAATACAAAATAATAGCTTATTTAAAATAATACCTCCAGCCTCTTTTTTCGAGATGATTTTGCTGGAGAAACACTGCTCTGCAATAATTACCGATTCGGGCGGGGTGCAGAAAGAAGCCTTTTTTCTGCATAAGCCTTGTATTGTTTTGCGTTCCGAAACCGAGTGGGTTGAATTGGTGGAGTGCGGAAATTCCATCCTCGCAGATGCTGATAACAAGCGTATTAAAGAAGCTTATAAAGCATTTAAAGGAAAGAAGCAGGACAATTATCCTCCCTTTTACGGGAATGGAAATGCCGCTCATTTTATTTGTGAAGAAATTATTCGTAATTTTCGCTAATTATGACAGGCCTTCTTATTTACACTCCTGAAATTAGCCTCAGGCTGAAGTATATCGTGGAGCTTTTTTTTGATTCCATTATTAAGACACCATTCCTGTTTACTGCGGATGGAGAGGCTTTCAGGACATACGACGGGCCTAAGCTGAATTATTCCGCTACTGTATTTTCAGAAAATGAAGTGCAAATCGTACCTCACGGCTTGCTTACCGAAACAGGTATAAAGGCTCAATCCATCAACGTTTCGGAATGGGGCACACTGAAAATTTTTTTCCAGTCCGGCGCAGGAAGCCTGCCATTTGATATTTTTTCTGCTTCCTTTTTCCTAGTTAGCCGTTACGAAGAATATTTTGTGCAATATTCAAAAGATAAGCATAACCGTTTCCGCCACCAGAACAGCCTCGCATATAAAAATCATTTTTTGGATGTGCCCCTCGTAAATCTGTGGGCGGAAGAACTGAAAAAAGTACTACTTGCAAAATATCCTTCCCTGGCATTTTCAAATGGCACCTATTCTTTTATCCCCACTGTTGATGTGGATATAGCCTATGCCCACTTGGGCAGGAGTTTGGCTATTACCTTAGGGTCCATAGCAAAGGCTATAACAAAATTTGATTTCAGATTTTTGATAGAAAAAAAACTGGTGTTATTGCGTCTTAAAAAAGACCCTTACGATACATTCGGCTACCAGGAAAAACTTTTTCAAAAATATAATTTGCGTCCGATTTATTTTATTCTTGCGGGACAGATCCGGGGAGCGCATGATAAAAATATATCTTCAGGAAACTCAAGGATGAAAAGGCTTCTGGCAAAACTAAGTACCTATGCAGAAGTAGGCATACACCCTTCTTATCGTTCCGAAAGCAATGCTAAAATAGTGGCACAGGAAATAAAAAGTGTGGAGCAAAGTATTCCCGGTAAAATAACTTGTTCGCGCCAGCATTTCCTTCGTATTAACCTGCCCCAGACCTACCGCTGCCTCGTGGAACTTGGAATAACCGACGACTATACCATGATTCATGCGGGAGCATTGGGATTCAGGGCAAGTATATGCACCCCGTTTTTCTTTTATGATTTGCAGGCAGAAGAGGTGCTGCCTGTTAAGGTGCATTCTTCGGCAGTAATGGACGGCATGTTAAAAGATTATTTGCGGATTCTTCCACAGGATGCGCCTCTTATGATGGAAGAAATTATCTCGAAAACAAAAAAATGCAATGGCGAATTTATCCCCATTTTACATAACCACAGCCTCGACGGAAGCGGCCATTGGAAGGACTGGAAACAGGTTTTTGAAGGCATGATAGAATCGGCTGTTTAAATCTGTTTGCATTGATTCAATATGTAAAAAATGAAAATATAGACAAGGCACAATGGGATGCTTGCATTAGCAATTCACCCAATGGATTGGTGTATGCATATTCCTGGTATCTTGATATTGTTTGCCCAGGCTGGTGTGGGTTGGTAGAAGATACCTATAGCCGTGTTATGCCACTGCCAACAGCTGAAAAATACGGGTTCTCCTATACCTATCCCGCTCCGCATACACAGCAATTGGGCTTGTTCTCCCCATTAGAAATTACGGAAGCGGATGTTCAACATTTTCTTGCACATATTCCTGCTTTATACCGTTACATCGAAATGAATTTGAACCTCAATAATCAGTTGGAGAAAGGCCAATTCAAAATA
>JABDAL010000109.1:0-193 GCA_013289165.1 Bacteroidota bacterium | reverse complement strand
TTACACATCTGCTCGATCTTAATGGTTCCTATAAAGATATTTTGGCAGGGTATTCCTCGCAGACTAAAAGAAATTTAAAAAAGACGCGGAGTAATTCGCTTACTATTTTAAAAAATGCGGAGCCGCAAAAAATTATTGGTTTATTTAAAGCTAATCGGGGAAAAGAGTATGCACAAACAACCTCTCACTACTC
>JABDAL010000108.1 GCA_013289165.1 Bacteroidota bacterium | reverse complement strand
GGCCCGGCGGCAGTACGTATGGCATCCGTAAGGCCGGTGCTCCCCTGGGTAGCTTTCAGCCGTTCATTGTATTTTTTTGTATCCACAAAGTGAAGCGGGTCAGCCGGGGCAATGTCGGCATTAAGTTCGGTGAACTTATTATCGTCAAATAGTATAAAAAAATATTCTACCGAGCCGATCCGGTCATGGTAATCGCAGTTGGGGCAAACAAAAAAATTAGCCAGGTGTTCTTCCGAAGGGATAATTTTTTTGCAGCTGGGGCACTTATACCACAATCCTTCCGGGGTTTCTTTCTTTTCCCGGGTAGAGGTGGTGATTCCTTCCTTGATTCGCTGAAACCAACTATCAGCCATACTTAAATTAAAAATTTAAAATTAAAAATGAAAATTCTTCAATTTCATTTTTCAGTTTTAGCTTTACGCCAGGTCAATTTCCTTCGCAAGATATACATCCTGGACGGTATTCAAGAGCTCTATACCATCTTTCATCGGTTTTTGGAATGCTTTTCTGCCTGAAATAAGCCCCTGTCCGCCGGCACGTTTGTTAATTACGGCTGTGGTTACTGCTTCAGCAAGGTCAGATGCTCCTTTCGATTCACCACCGGAGTTGATCAATCCAATTCTACCCATGTAGCAATTAGCCACTTGGTAGCGGCAAAGGTCAATCGGGTTTTCAGAAGTAAGCTTTTCGTATACCAAGGGGCTTGTTTTGCCAAACTTAATGGCATTGTAGCCTCCGTTATTCGTCGGCAGCTTTTGCTTGATAATGTCAGCCTGGATGGTAACACCCATATGGTTCGCCTGTCCTGTAAGGTCAGCAGAAGCATGATAATCTATACCATCTTTTTTGAACCCGTTGTTACGCAGGTAGCACCAAAGTATAGTAGCCATACCCAACTGGTGAGCTAATTCAAAAGCTTCAGCTATTTCCGTAATTTGACGGGTAGCCTCGTCCGAGCCAAAATAAATGGTAGCGCCAACAGCCGCCGCTCCCATTTCCCATGCACTTTCCACCGTACCATACAGCACCTGGTCAAATTTATTGGGATAGGTAAGCATTTCGCTATGGTTAATCTTTACAATAAAGGGAATTTTGTGGGCATATTTGCGGGAAACAGATGCCAGTACTCCGTAAGTAGATGCCACTGCATTGCAACCGCCTTCTACAGCCAATTTAACAATATTTTCACTATCAAAATAAATGGGATTAGGAGCAAAGGATGCACCTGCGGAGTGTTCTATACCCTGGTCCACCGGGAGAATAGATACATAGCCTGTATTAGCTAACCTGCCATGCCCATAAATGCTTTGCAGGCTCCGCAAAACCTGGGGATTACGGTTACTATATGCAAAGGTGCGGTCAATAAAATCGGGTCCGGGGATATGGAGCATATCTTTCGATATAGTTTTACTTTTATGAGTAAGGAGGCTATTAGCATCTTTACCAAGCAGTTCTGTGATTTTCTTCAGGGACATTATAATTGATTTTTTTGATTTTAGGCTGCAAAAATATAGAAATTTTACAAAGTGCTAAGAGCTAAAAACTAAGAGCTGATGATGAGGGAGTTACTTGCTATATCCCAATTATACTATGTATAAACGGATAGTTACTTGCCAGGAAAATAAGGAACAATAAAATGGCTGTTAAGCCGCATAGCCACTCTGCAAGTACCAATCCAAACAGGCCCACCCGCAGCTTAAAAAAGCTGATGGGTAAGCGAGGGTCCACAAACACCATACAGCTAAACCAAAGGCAGTGCATAAAGTCGCGGAACCCGCCAAAAGTTCTTTGAACTTTAAGGGTTTCGTAATTCTCAGCCTTGTCCGTAATGTCATTAAATTTTGCATTCAGATAATCTATTACTGCCTCTTTATGGCGGAAATAAAAAATGCAACTGAAAAAGAGTATTAAAAATACTACCCAAAGGCCAAATTTCCATTCTCCTTTGTACCCTGTAGAAACTGTAATTTCAAGAAACCAGCTAAGTGTCCACTGGAAAATACTGGTAAAAAAATCGCCCGCTCCGTTGCTGTGGGCAATATGAGCCCCATGAAAACTCCTTTCCCATTGAGCCCTTTCATGCTCATAACGCGATTTAAGGGTTGTTACCATTCCCTCGTTGGTGAATTTTTTAGCGGCATAGTCCTTAATCATGTTATAGAAGTTGGAATTATCCTGTACAAAGTCCGAGGTGGAGTCAAAATAATTGTGTACCAACGGGTGTATCATTATTTTTTCCAGATAAATATTCAGCTTTAAAGCTTCGGCAGAAAATGTTTTATACGATGCATAAATAACCCCGTTCATATTAGGGAAATCAATATCCTCAAGTGCTTGCTTGCCCATAAATGTGGAAGAATATGAAAAGCCGGCGCCCGTTACATCCAGGCATTTAGTTATAGCTACATCTTCTAATGAACAGTCTTTCATATTGGCATTGGCCAAATCTAAAATACATGCCCGGGTATGTACCACCTCCACATTATATAACAAACGGGTGCTGGGAATAAAATTTTCTATAGAATCATCGCGTGTATAATACTCCTCAGCATATTTGTTTTTAAGGAAGTTTGAATAACAGGTGGCATATTGGTAAATGTGATCAAGGTAGTTGGAGATGGTAGCGGTGTTGTGAAATTTTTTAAAGATATACTGCGGGATACTCTTGCCAAACGATAACACACCTTTAAACTTACACCTTTCAATGGTGATACGGGTTTTATCGTTA
>JABDAL010000107.1 GCA_013289165.1 Bacteroidota bacterium | reverse complement strand
TAATGCCACTATCCGTTGGGGCGATACAATTAATAATCCTAAATTGAAAGAAGGTGATGCTCTGATGAAATTTGACACAGTAGTTGCAAATCCTCCATTTAGCCTTGATAAATGGGGCGCAGATAAAGCAGCATCGGATAAGTATAATCGTTTTTGGAGGGGTGTTCCACCTAAAAGCAAAGGCGATTGGGCATTCATAAGCCATATGATTGAAATCACATATGAGGGCAAAGGAAAAGTGGGTGTGGTTGTGCCTCATGGAGTTTTGTTTCGCGGAGCGAGTGAAGGAAGAATACGGCAGAAGACAATTGAAGATAATATGCTTGAAGCGATAATAGGTTTACCTGCAAATTTGTTTTTCGGAACAGGTATTCCTGCAGCCATAATGATTTTTAATAAAGGAAAGGCCAGCAATGAAAATGTCCTTTTTATAGATGCAAGCCAGCATTATGAAGCAGGTAAAAACCAAAATAAACTTCGCATATCGGATATTGACCACATAGTAAATACATACAGAAAGTTTAATGAGGGCAAATTAATACCCGGTGTTATTGAAGAAAAATTCAGTTATGTAGCAACACCGGAAGAAATAGTCAAAAATGAATACAACCTGAATATACCGCGTTATGTTGACACCTTTGAAGAAGAACAGGAGGTGGATATTAAAGCGGTACAGGCCGAAATATACAGGCTTGAAAAGGAACTTGCAAAAGTTCAGATTGAAATGAATAAATACTTGAAAGAATTAATATAAACATTGGACATGGCATTAGTTGATAAATTAAAACAGATAAATTTCCTTAACTCGCAATGGCAGGCCTTGCAGCCTATGACGATAGAAAACGAAAAAAGGTTGTGGGATAAAATCCGCTTGGATTGGAACTTTAACTCCAACCATATTGAAGGCAATACACTTACCTATGGCGAAACTATGTTGCTACTCATTTTTGATAAAACTACCGGCGACCATGAGCTACGCGAGTACGAAGAAATGAAGGCGCATGATGTGGCCATCCATATGGTGAAAGAATGGGCAAAAAATAAAAGCAGGGATTTAACGGAAGCCGATATCCGGGAATTAAACAAGATAATTCTTGTTCAACCATATTGGAAGGACGCAATTACAGCGGAAGGACAACCTACACGCAGGTTAATTAAAGTGGGGGAATATAAAGAACACCCCAACTCAGTTCGGCTTAAAAATGGAGAGATATTCCAATATGCTTCTCCATTTGAAACACCGCTTAAAATGGCAGAATTACTAAAAGGGTACAGGAAAGAGGGAGATAATCCGGATAATGTACTGTTACTGGTTTCCAAATTCCATTATGAATTTGTAGAAATACACCCCTTTGATGACGGCAACGGGCGTGTTGCGAGATTAATTGCCAACTATATACTTATGAAATTCGGAACTCCTCCGATTATAGTTAAGGCAAATGAAAAGGAAAAATATCTTACAGCACTTAACAAAGCTGATACCGGAGATATTGGAGCATTTCATGAATATATGGCAGACCAAGTTATATGGTCATTGAATATTGCAATTAAGGCTGCTAAAGGCGAAAGTATAGAGGAAGCTGATGATATTGATAAAAGAGTTGCATTGCTCAACTACAAACTTACAGGAATGAATGAGCCCATTAAAAAAATTAAAAATAATGAAGTAATGACAGAGATGCTTAAAGAAGTAATAGAGCCACTTTTTAGAAAAGTGTTTGAGAAGGCATTAAAAATATCTCCGTTGTTTGTATCTACTAAATTTACATATCATATCGATGGTAGTGGTGGAGTTCATGATAATATTAATGAATTGATTGAAAATATTGAAATCGGATGGATACAAAGTGAAGGTGATATTCAAAACATAGATTTATATATTTACCTGAGTGGATTAAAGAAACTTGGTATAAGAGCTTTTGATATAAGTGAGCAACTACGGATAAATTTTGAAAAGCATAAATACCAAATCATACTTAATAACTCTACTACTGAATCGGTGGAGCGCCTTTACCATCAAATGCTAACACCAATAGAAAATAACGAAATAGCCACTAAACTTATAAACGATGCTATGAACAAGATTGAACAGGTTGTAGAAAGATATACAAAGAAATGAGTAAGAAATCCCGACATATTCCTCCTGGCTTCAAGCCATCCTTGCTCGGTTCTATACCTATGGATTGGGAGGTGACTGAATTTGGTACTTTTGCTGATATAATAATGGGACAATCTCCTGATGGAAATACATATAATAATAGTGGTAATGGTGTCGCTTTAATAAATGGTCCAACAGAATTTACTGAAAGGTACCCTATTAAAGTTCAATGGACAACTTCACCAACTAAAACTTGTAAAGAAGGTGATATTTTACTTTGCGTTAGGGGAAGCTCAACAGGAAGATTCAATATAGCAAATGAAGTGTATTGCATTGGAAGAGGGGTTGCTGCAATAAGAGCACGAAAGAATTCGGACCATGCTTTTGTAGAATACCAAATAGAAAATGTAGTAAATAAAATTCATTTGCTGACTTCTGGCTCAACATTTCCAAACATAGATAGAAAGTCATTAAAAAGTATTAAAATTTGTCTACCACCACTATCTGAACAAAGAGCCATCGCCTCTTATCTCAATACTTGGGATAAAGCAATACAAAAAGCCACTGCACTTATTACTCAAAAAGAGCAACGCAAAAAATGGCTTGTGCAAATGCTACTTACTGGAAAGA
>JABDAL010000106.1 GCA_013289165.1 Bacteroidota bacterium | reverse complement strand
AGGTAATCATTTTTATGGTTACAGCGGAGACGGCGGTGCTGCCATTGCTGCCCGGTTATACGAACCTGCCGGAATTGCTTTTGATGCTTCAGGTAATCTTTATATTGCCGATGAAGGCAATAATGTAATTCGCAAAGTAGATAAATCAGGTGCTATAAGCACCTTTGCGGGCAATCATACTTATGGATATAGTGGAGACGGAAAATCAGCTATTGCTGCTGCCATAAGAAGCCCCTGGGGAATTTGTTTTGATGCTTCCGGCAACCTTTATATTGCCGAAGAAACGAGCCAGGTTATACGGAAAGTCAACAAATCGGGCATTATAAGCACCTTTGCAGGAAATAATTTGTTGGGAAATGGCTATGGCGGAGACGGAGGGCCTGCTGTTTCTGCCCAATTAAATTACCCTGTGGGAGTAGCTGCGGATGCTTCGGGTAATGTGTATATTTCTGAATTAGACAATAACATTATACGAAAGGTTGATCGTTATGGAACTATCACTACCTATGCAGGCGATAATTCTTCGGGACAAGATTATAGCGGAGACGGAGGACATGCTACATCAGGAAAACTCGGCGGGCCTATTGGAATTGTATTAGACGCATTGGGCAACCTCTATATTGCCGATTCTTATAATAATGTTATCCGGAAAGTAAGTGCACCGTGTACCCTTAGCGCTTCGTTAGATTTTGCCACTATGACAGGAACAAATGACGGTACAGCTAAAGTTGTAGCTATTGGAGGAACAGCTCCATACAATTATTTGTGGATGCCTGACCAAGAGACATCAGAAAGTATATATAATAAGTCTGTTGGAATTTATGTATGCATTGTAAGTGACAATAATGGTTGTTCATTTGACGTTCCTGTTCTTTTGCACCCCACAGGAATCAACACCGTTAGTAACAATAACAATTCATCGGATATCAGCGTTTATCCTAACCCAAGCAAAGGCCAATTTAATTTTTCCTTTAGTCATCCCGAATCTATTTCGGGTTCCCAAACTACAATGGAAGTATACAATATGATGGGGCAAAAAATATTTACGGAGACTCTGAATCAGATGCAGGGCAATAACTTTATTGACCTCAGCAACCAGGCGAATGGCAATTACTTGTATAGGGTAACCGATGAAAATAATCAAATTGTTGGAGAAGGGAAACTGGTGATACAAAAATAAATTAAGTAGTTTTTCATTTTCTACTTTCAGTTTTTCATTTTTGCGCGAAATATTTCCGCTTTTGCAGGAAATCAGGGTATAGGTACAGTGGTGGTGAAGTCTACTTACTGATGAAAACTCCACTATAATTGGGGAAGGTAAGCTGGTGATAGAGAAATAATAAAGCCACCTGCTATCTCTTTCCCATTCTTAAACTAATATCTGCATTTCAAAAACATTGTGGGGCTTATACGTCTTTGAAAATGATAATTTAGCAACTTCAATTTCAACGTTATTTAGTAAATGAAAGGCATAGGCAAAATACTTCGCTACCTGAAAGGGTATAAAAGATATGCTGTACTGAATATTTTTGGTAATACCCTGTCTATCTTTTTCGGGATATTTTCCATCGCCATGCTGATTCCATTTTTAAACATTCTTTTCCCTGCCAAAGACAGCCTGGACAAACAGGCCCTAATTACAACAAAACCTCCATTCCATTTAAGTGGAGCATGGGTATCCGATATATCCAAGTACTACATACAAGCCCTTTCGAACCAATATGGAATTCAATATGCCTTGATTTTGCTTTGCATATCATTTGTACTTATCATGCTACTGAAAAATGCTTTTCGTTATATGGCAGTATATAATATGGCTCCTATCCGTAATGGGGTCATTAAAGATTTGCGTAATGAAATATATGATAAAATACTTGTATTACCCCTCTCCTATTATTCAGCCGAAAGGAAGGGCGACATTATGGCACGTATGACGAACGACCTTACAGAAATAGAATGGTCGGTGATGCAATCGCTTGAAATGATTACCGTCAACCCTCTGAATATATTGGTAATAATTGTAACCTTAGTTTTCCTTAGCCCCCATCTTACCATACTGGCAATTATTCTGCTACCCGTAACAGGTTTTCTTATTGCCAAAGTAGGAGGAACATTACGCAAAAGCTCTTCCAAATCGAAAGGCTCAATGGGAGTGCTTTTTTCTATGATTGAAGAAACCATAGGCGGAATCCGTATTATCAGGGCATTCACAGCTGAAAAAATAATCCATACAAAGTTTCGCGAAGAGAACGATAAGTACACTACTATTATGAACCGCGTTTACCGCCGTACCGACCTTGCATCTCCATTAACCGAAGTACTCGTATCTATAGTATTGGCTATACTTTTATTCGTGGGTGGACACTTGGTATATGGCTCCGGCCACATTCTGGATGGTCCTTTATTTGTGGTTTACGTGGCTCTTTTTTCACAACTGGTTCCTCCTGCCAAAGCCTTTTCCACTGCCTATTTCAATGCACTTGACCGCATAAACAAAATATTACAGGCAGAAGTCACGGTACAGGAAATAGCAAACCCACGTTCTATATCCTCTTTTAATGAAGAAATAGAATTTAAACATGTATCATTTGCCTACCAGCGGGGAGATTCAGGTTATGCTTTACAGGATATTAATTTGAAAATACCAAAAGGAAAAACCATTGCCATAGTAGGACAATCGGGTTCAGGAAAAAGTACGCTGGTTGATATGCTGCCCCGCTTTTATGATCCTACCGAAGGTGTAATAACCATTGATGGTATTCCTTTAAATGAACTAGGTATTTCCCGGCTTCGCAACCTGATGGGAATTGTCACACAGGACACCGTTTTGTTCAACGACACCGTGAAAAATAACATAGCATTCGGCATGAAAAACGTAACAGATGAACAGGTTGTACAAGCTGCTAAAGTGGCAC
>JABDAL010000105.1:214-2961 GCA_013289165.1 Bacteroidota bacterium | reverse complement strand
AGTATTTTATCAGAAGGAGCAACCCTACATAATAAAGAATAAACAGCAATAGGCTTACCAGCAAATTTTTTTTCCATTCGGGATTCCAGATAATTGAAAAGAAAATCCCAGCTACAAAACCTAAAATGTGCGCATAATAGGCGACGTGAAAAGATTCCCGATTATGCAGCCCCTGACTTCGAATGGATAGCCAGTAATTTAAAATCAGGTAAGACAGACCCGCAACACCTAAAGGCATTGGAAACCCCATAAGAACGAATGATAGTTTCCAGGGATCATAAAGCATGACCATTGCAATAATGGTGCAGATTGCTCCTGAAGCTCCGACCATCAACATATCTGCAGGATAAATAATTCTGCTAAAAAGGAAACTAAAAACGCCGCCTGTCAAGAAACAAACGGTATACTTCCATTTTCCAAGAATTTTTTCGAGCGGATAGCCGAACAGAACCATGAATAAAGCATTTCCAAAGAAATGCAGCGAGCTGCCGTGAAGAAATAGTGCAGTAATTGGTGTCCACCAATGGTAATTTAAAACTACAGAATTAAAACTGTACGCAAGAACCATCGATCCGTCACCGTTCCTCCAAACGTAAAAAGTACCAATAAAGCAAAGGATAATAAATATTGTATTCACCCGCATCTGCTCGTATATAGGCTCACTTAATTGGCAAATATCATTTGTTTGCTTTCAACAGCTTGTCCATCTATAACTAACGTGTAGATATAGATACCTGTAGGATGATAACCATGCTCAAAAATTGCTTCGACTATCCCCACTGTAAGTTTAACAGGCAATCTCTGTATTTCAACACCTTTCCCATCTTTTACAGAAATATAGGCGTCCTGATATTCCACGTTTTGGTTTACTTTGACTGAAATATAGGTTGCCAGATCAAACGGATTTGGCTTGTTTTGCAATAACTCAACCACTTTAGGCACTGAAGTGATTTCACCAATACCCGTAATCGCGGCAGTATATTCTATGGAAGGTAAACTTTCTATATTATTGGTATCATCCGACATTATACTTACGTAATACGTTCCGCTGGGAAGGTTCTTCAGGGTGTCAATAAGGATGCCTTTCATCGTGTATACTGAATCCCAATCATTTGTACTTGACCTTAAACCAATGCGGTACTCGGGGTACTGAGTTTGTTTGGTTACCTGTATTCTCAAAGCGCCTGACCCAAGGGAGGTGAGATTACAATCAGGCTGATTAGGGCCGATACCCAGCATTCCTGCTGCATTTCCGTTTATTATAGCATTTCTTGAAAGGTATGGGAAGTTTACGAATAAACTATCTATTGTGCTACTGGTTCTGTTTTTTTTAAATGTTCCTAATGAGTCGCCACTTGTATGCTGCCTGTCTTTGTATGCAGAATCAGTCACATCAGCATCACCATCCTCGTTCGCCGCCGTGAAACGGATAGCGGTAAATCCGGCTGAATTAAAAGGTTCATGATCTCCTCCTCTGCCAGCTCGATCTTGAGAAGCCATGACATTGATGCGCATAGGAACATTTGCACCTGGTAAAAGATTTTCTTTATACTCCAGTTTAACAAATCGGGCAAGCCCTTTGTGAGGTGAATTAAATGAACCTAGAGAAAAGATCCGCACCTGGGTGCTATCTAAATTACCATAACCGGGACAACTGGGAGCCGAAGAAGTAAATCCGCAAATTATACCACCAATTACATCATTATTAAGTACGGCTTTTATTTTAATACCTTTTTGAAGTGCATAAGAAGCGAATGCATTGGCACCATATAATCCCTGCTCTTCGCCCGTGGTGGCCATAAATACCATTGTATTATTGTAGCTGTATTTGCTCATGACTCTTGCCAATTCCAGCACCAAAGCAGCTCCACTCCCATTATCCTCCACACCTTCGGCTTTAGATGCGGTGTCACAGACATTTGCGCAGCGGCTATCTATATGCCCTTCTATAATGATTATGGATTTATCAGTAGTATCCAAACCAGGTAATACAGCAATAACATTCCTATGCTGCATAACGGTACATATATTCAGGGTGAATTGCAAATACGCAGGTCGTAAACGATTTTGACATGTTGAACCGTATTGCTGGAACTTAGAATATACCCATCTGCGGGCTGCTCCAATTCCAGTTGTTTGGGAAATAGTATCGGAAGCTGTATTACGATTATAGAATGTCGCAAGTTTAAATACGTAACTTTTAAGTGTGTCCGGATTTATCCTTGTGCTGATACCGTTAAAAATAGAATCTGGACGGTTAAGAATAATACTTGCATGAAAATTAAGGGGGTTATACTTTCCCAATAATACCTGCCCTGTCATTGAATCAGTACAAACTATATTAGTCTGGGAAAAAAGATCCGTTGATGAAATAATAAGTACAAGAAATAGTAGATTTTTCACAATGTCTTAATTATCCTAGCGTTGTAACTAAATTACTATAGCCTTTTTGAACATAGTTTTGCATTGCGCGGTCCATACCCAATTCCGGATTTTCGGTTTCTTCTATTCTCTCATATCCAACCTGTGCCAGCCATTGTTTAAATGGCTCCACCTTCGGAGATGGAATAGACTGAATCAATCTAAATAGCTGTTCAGTATCGGCTACATCTGTCTTATAAAATTTACCATCGGTAGATTGCATTTTCAGTTGTCCGATATTTTCGGACAACTGACTTCCTTCAGCTTGGAGTTTTACTTTCAAGTCATTCCAGTATTTTCTTGGGCGATCAGTACCAGTCAATGTT
>JABDAL010000105.1:0-204 GCA_013289165.1 Bacteroidota bacterium | reverse complement strand
CTAATATAGTTTGTACTGATTCAATGACATCAATTATAGAGAAATACCATTTCTCCTGGTCTTCGTTCCAGGAAGAACGTATTTTTTTGCTTTCAAACAGCTTTATGTTGCTCATTGCTTCTTTTGTTTTACCGGGGATAAAAATAGATTTTTTTCTTTTGATAAACAGGCAAGTATGCTGTTTTGACTCTAACTATTTATACA
>JABDAL010000104.1 GCA_013289165.1 Bacteroidota bacterium | reverse complement strand
TGACAAAACTCTATTTTGATGTGTACAGGCTTGGTCAATTGCATTCGAATATGGAAGAAGTGGAACCTATTGTCAGGAATGCAGACATGCTTAGTTTTGATATTTCCTCGATCAGGCAAAGCGATGCTCCGGCATCTTACAATACCACGCCCAACGGGTTTTATGGCGAAGAAGCCTGCCAGATAACAAGGTATGCCGGATTAAGTGATAAGTTAACTTCCATTGGATTCTATGAGATTAATCCCAAAAGAGACAAAGCAGGTCAGACAGGTATTTCATTGAAGGTTTTTGCAACCGCAAACAGGATTTTCCTTTCAAAAGCGGAACAGATTACACCAAATTCAGGGTTGTTATAAAAGATAACCAATATGAACTGGTTTTCTATAAAAGTAATAAAAGTGACCGCTGGTGGATGGAGGTGCCCTATCCACCTGACAAGCGCTTGAAATTTGAAAGACATTACTGGGTACCCTGTTCATATGGAGAATATCAGGAAGCCTGCAAGGATGAAATGCCTGACCGGTGGTGGCAGACTTTTCAAAAGTTAGGTTGATTTTCAATTTTTGAATAAGTTGATTTTTAGCTTTTAAAGATAAAAACACATGCACCTTGTGTTTTGTCAATATTATTTTTAACTTAGCAACCTATAATCTGTCTTAATCTGAAATATTTGCTGGTAACAATAATATTTTCTCTATGAAAAAAATCCTTACGACACTTGCATTTTCAGCTATTTTCGGAGTATCGTTTGCGCAGCAGGATGCTCAATTTAGCCAGTGGATGTTTAATAAGCTCGATATGAACCCAGGGTACGCGGGTACCAATAGGGCGATTTGTGCAACTGCATTATACAGGGATCAGTGGGTCAGTTTTCCAGGCGCCCCCAAAACTTTTTTATTAAGTGTGGACGCTTATATTCCTCAGATTTTAGGAGGAGCCGGAATAACTATTTGCAATGATCAGTTGGGATTTACCAATACGACGATTGCTGAACTTGCCTATTCTTATCATCTTGTTCTTGGAACCGGAGTTCTGGGAATTGGACTGAATGCAGGTTTGGAGCAAATGTCTTTGAATGGCACCTGGATAGCAACAGACAATCCGCTCAATGACCCTTCTATTCCGAAATCAAATTTATCTTCAACCACATTTGATATGGGACTGGGCCTGTATTACACTACCGATAATGGAATGTTTTTTGGATTATCTTCAACGCATCTGCCTGAAACTTCCTTCAGTAAAAATGGCATTGACGGTGGATTATTACAGGCAAACGGGACAACCGGCCCTCCCGGTAACTTTGCTTACCAATTGGCCCGCCACTATTATGTTATGGCTGGTTACCCGATCCGTATAAACCCTGATTTCAAGGTTATTCCTTCTATCCTTGCTAAATCGGACGGATCTTCTACGCAGGTGGATATCAATGGCCGCGTGCTTTGGAAAGAGATGTATTGGGCAGGAGTTTCTTATCGTCTCACAGATGCAGTTGTTTTCATGCTTGGCTTTGAAATCAACCGGTTTAAAGTAGGCTATTCATTTGACTTGACCACTTCAGACCTTAAAAACTACAGCAATGATACCCACGAAATATTTCTGAATTATTGCTTTAAACCGTTCAAGCCACCCGTTCCTGCAAGTCATGGAAATGTGCGTAATGTGCCACTTTAGTTTTACTGTTTTTTTTGTATCCGTTCTTTTTTATATGAATAATAATTTAAATTTACCAGCGTTTAATTATTTAATATATAAGCAACAAAAAAGTACTAACTTAAGGAGGTTCCAATGAAAAAATTGCTCATACTGGGTTCGTTCGTGGCTGTGGTTACTGCATGTAACAAAGAGTCCGGAGAACTTGTCGGCGTTCTTGGCAGGGAAGAGTGGTTTCAACCTGACCCTTTTGGAATGAATTACATTCATCCGGGAGGATTCAACATGGGACCCAGCGATGAGGACATTACTTTTTCTCATACCACCAAGTCAAAAACAGTTTCTGTACAGGCTTTTTATATTGATGATTCTGAAATTTCCAATAACGAATACAGGCAGTTTGTTTTTAGAGTCAAGGATTCCATTGCCCGGAGAAAATTAATTGAAGATGGAATTGGCAACAATGGAATAAGCACGGATCAGTATGAACAGGAAATTGATCCTCCGCAAATTAACTGGAAAGAAAAAGTTGATTGGGAAGCGCAGGATGTAAGAGAGGCTTTGGTAGATATGTATTTACCTGAAAATGAGCGTTTTTACAGAAGGATGGAAATTGACACCCGAAAACTTAACTTTGAATATTATTGGATTGACCTGAAGACAGCGGCATCTAAATCAAACCGTTTTTTACCTTCTAAAAGTCCGGATAAGAACGGGCAGGATTTTATTAATGGCGGAACCATTGCCCGGGATCAGCTGGGTACTTACAATGTTACAAAAACAGTTCATAAGGGGGATGGTTTTTATGAGCCTTTAACCAAGAAGGGTGTTGACAGAAGCGTATTCATTATTAAAGATATTATCAACGTTTACCCTGATACACTTTGCTGGGTGCATGATTATACGTATGCATTCAACGAGCCTTTGACAAATATGTATTTTTGGCATCCTGCTTACGACGATTATCCGGTGGTGGGAATTACCTGGAAGCAGGCACGAGCTTTTTGTGTATGGAGAACACAATTATTAAATAGCTTTTTTACGCATGCCGGGGGTACCATGGTGAATGATTTCCGCTTGCCTACAGAGGCAGAATGGGAATGGGCGGCGAGAGGGGATCTGGCTTTAAGTCCATATCCATGGGGTGGTCCATACATCCGCAATGCACGGGGTTGTTTCCTTGGCAATTTTAAGCCAATGAGAGGTCTTTACTTTGACGATGGTGGGTTTCATACTGTTCCGATTTATTCTTATAATCCGAATGATTATGGATTGTATTGCATGGCGGGCAATGTTTCAGAATGGACAAGCAATGCATA
>JABDAL010000103.1 GCA_013289165.1 Bacteroidota bacterium | reverse complement strand
GGAATTGAAAACGGAAAGTTCTTTTTGCCCGGAAGGTTTATATGCAGCAGATGGTTCTTTAATCTTCTGAGAAATGGACTTAGGCTTTTTATATTTCGTTTGCTTTTTCATCTGAATACGGGAGTACGAAGATAAAACAGATTTGGGATTTGCCTTATTCTTTAAAGAAACAACCTACCTTTGCATCCCATTCTGTAAGGCTTGAAAAAAGAACCCAATATCCTTGTACAATTCCTGATGACCCTTTTTGGAGTATATGCGGTATTGGTTGTGCTATTATCTTTTTTCATTGTTATACCTGCTTATGTACTTATTTTTTCCTTTGCACCAAAAGACAGAGCCCCGTTCCGGGCGCATAAGATATCGAGGTTTTGGGCGAAGCTGCTGTTTGTCTGTTTTTTTATTAAGATAGACATAAAAGGCATGGAACTTATTAAGCCGGAGCAGGTGTATGTATTTGTCTGCAACCACCGTTCACAACTGGACATACCACTTTTTGCAAGAGCTTGTGTAAATACTTTCCGGTTTCTTTCAAAAATTGAGGTAACACGTATCCCTTTAATCGGGTATGTGGTGAAAAGGCTCTACATAACCGTTGACAGGAAAGATAAAGATGACCGCGTAAAAAGCTTTGGAAAAATGCAGGACTCCCTATTGAAGGAAAATATATCGGTAGTGCTTTTCCCCGAAGGGACACGCAACCGTACTCCTAAGCCATTGATTGATTTTAAGGATGGGGCATTCCGGCTGGCTATTGACACCAAATTACCCATAGCTGTGCTGACGATTATGAACTCCGGGGGATTTTCGCCTGCAAATAAATTTTTGCAATTAAAACCCGGCACCCTAAAAGCCGTTTGGACAGAGCCTATCCCCACCGGAAATATGACCCTGGAAGATATACCCCGCCTGAAAGAACAGGTGGAGCAGAGGATACTGGAAGTGCTCCAAGCCCCAAACGCCTAAGAAATTTTAACATTTTATTAAGTTTATTCTGCCCGTTATGGCTTACCTTTGAGGTTTACGATGACTGCCTCGTATAGCATATTAATATCGAAACTGGACGAATTTATCCGCAAGTATTACAAAAACCAACTTGTGCGGGGTGGATTATATACCATTTCGCTGGGGCTTTCGTTTTACATTAGCATCGTTATTGCTGAGTATTACGGGGATTTTAGCATACCTGTCCGTATGTTTTTGTTTTACTCATTTTCGGCGGGTGTTTTATTCATCCTCGGGCGGTTTATTGTTATTCCCCTTTTTAAATTATACCGCATTGGCGATGTGCTGAGTTATGAGGATGCTGCGCAAATAATAGGCAGACATTTCGGCGAGGTGCAGGATAAACTGCTGAATGTACTTCAACTGAACCGGCAGCTTACGGAAGCAGGAACCGTAGCATTACTGGAAGCCGGCATAGAGCAAAAAATAAAAGAAATAAAACCTATTTCGTTCCCGGCAGCTATTGATATTTCACGCAACAGGAAATATATTCCGTATGTAGCCATTCCGTTGTTTGTAATTCTTTTGGCATGGGTTATTGTGCCGTCCTTATTGAGACAGGGTACTAACCAGATGTTCCGGTATAATGTGAGCTTCCCGAAAATTGCCCCCTTCGATTTTGTGATTGAAAACAATGACTTGAAAGCTATAGAGCAAAAAGATTTTACCCTGAAATTAAAAATGAAAGGAGACCAGTTGCCACAGGATGTTTTTATAAAATATGAGGGCAGCACATTCAAAATGGATAAAAGCAATAACACTGCTTTTGAATATACCTTCCGAAATGTGCAGCATGATGAAAATTTTACTTTCGAGGCTGCGGGCTATGAATCGAAGGGATATAAGCTGACGGCATTGCCCGAACCGCAATTAGCAGGCTTTGATATTACCCTCCACTACCCTGCCTATTTGGGTAAAAAAGATGAAGTGCTGCACAACACAGGTGATTTATCTATTCCACAGGGAACAGTGGTACAGTGGGATTTTCGCACCAATAATACGGACAAAATCCAACTGAAATTTAATGACTCTACCAATGTATTAAAGCCTTCGGCAGAAAATGCCTATTCCTACAAACGGAAGTTTATGCAAAATGAAAATTACTCAGTTTCTGCATCCAACCAATATTTCATTAACCACGATTCGGTGAAATATGCCATAGAGGTAATTCCTGATTTATATCCTTCGGTACAGGTGGAGCAAAAGCAGGATTCAGCTTCGGCCAAGCAATTATATTTTAACGGAAGTATAAAAGATGATTATGGCTTTAGCCGCATGAAATTTATTTACCGAATTTACAATACGGATGATTCTTCTGCCAAGTCGGGTACTATTTATTCGACTGATATAAGCATCTCCAAAAACATTATTCAGCAGCCCTTTTATTTTTACTGGAACATGGATACGCTTTCCATTGGACCCGGGCAGCAGATGGAATATTACTTTGAAGTGTGGGACAATGACGGGGTGAATGGCCCTAAAGCAACACGGACAAATCCTATGTATTTCAAAGTCCCCGGCATGGAAGATATTGTAAAAAATACGGAGGACAATAACAGCCATGTACAGAATGACATTAGTAAAACCTTGCAACAGGCTTATACCGTGCAAAGCCAAATGGAACAGGAACGGGCAGACCTGTATAATAAAGAGGATTTGAACTGGGCCGACAAAAAGAAAATAAATAACCTGCTTCAACAACAACTGGACCTGCAAAAGAAAGCAGAGCAAATAGCCCAACAGAATAAACAGAACAACCAAAAGCAATGGGATTTTCAAAAGAAAGACTCGGACCTGATAGCTAAGCAGGAACAGTTGCAAAAGCTGTTTGACCAGCTGGCAAACGACAGCATTAAAAAGAAAATTGAAGAGTTGCAAAAAATGCTCGATAAAATGAACAAAGATAATGTTCAGCAGCAGTTGCAAAAACTAAGTGCCGACAACGAAGATTTCAAAAAAGATTTGGAGCGCACACTGGAACTATTCAAGCGGCTTGACTTCCAGCAACAGTTGCAAGAAAATGCAGGCAGGCTCGATTCGCTTGCCAATAAGCAGGAACAGCTGAGCCAGGATGCAAAAAACAAAAATGGAACAAATGCCGACCAACAAA
>JABDAL010000102.1 GCA_013289165.1 Bacteroidota bacterium | reverse complement strand
GGAATATTCAGCGACCTTAAAATGATGGCAACCTATGGCATAAAATTATCTATCGCAAAAACGCTTGATTTGTTTTATATAAACTTAGTTTATATCGGTTTCCTTATCTTCTTATTTTATCGTAGGAAAAAAGCTTTGGAGGATGGCGGTATCCTTTTAAAATTACTGGCATCAGTTTATATTGTATCTATTCTTGCTCTTGGTTTTTTATACCAAATGACCGACTCCTACCAGCTTTTCTTTAATATTGTGATACCCTTTCTGCATATTCTAACAATCTGGGGGTTAATTTATTTTTTGGCAGAAATGCCGAAAAATTATTTTTATACAATCGTGCTGTTTTTATCGGTTACATTACTGTGCGGCTACAATGTATATACTGATAGGAACGTACGGGCAGATTGGAGCAGGGATAAACCATACTCAGAAACCTATCTAAATTCAGTAGATTCAGCCATAAGTATTCCGGGGCTTAACCCCATGGGGGTATATTTTAAAGGAGGACAAGCGGATTATCCTGCCTATTATACAACATATACGCTCGGATTTCCGCTTGGTAATTATATGAAATTTATGAAATCTTATTTTAATACTGTATGCCTTACCGTTTTTGACATTCCTATAAACTCCAACGATAGTATTTACTATAAAGGAACAAACATCATTTATAATAGTGTAAAATTCGCCATAACCTCCAGTTTATTTTATAAATATGTGGAGGAGCAAAAGACGCACAATGAATTTATATCTATTCCTCAATCGCAGTTAGATTTTATAAAACAGTACCACATACAATATGGCATCATCTCGCGACATGCCCAACTTGCTCTGGAAATCAATGCTATCATTTCAAAAACGATAGTAGATTCTACTTCGGGAGAAAAGTTTGTATTCTTTAAATATTAAGAATTGCCGGCGTAATGAATGCCATAAAACTTGTATACTTGCAACAGTAATTAAGTCAAAAAAGCCATGTTAAATATCATCTTATTTGGCCCTCCCGGTGCAGGAAAAGGAACACAGGCAATAAAGCTATCTGAAAAATATGGGCTGGTACACATATCTACAGGCGACTTGTTGCGTGCGGAGGTAAAAGCCGAAACCGAATTGGGCAAAGCAGCGAAGAGCCTTATGGATAAGGGTATTTTGGTGAGCGACGAAATAGTAACAGGAATGATTGATTCTAAAATCAGTAAAAGCCTTTCCGGCAAAGGATTCATTTTTGATGGATTTCCAAGAACACTCCCCCAGGCTGAATCGCTGGACAACATCCTATCGAAATATAGCCTGGCAATAACTATAACTCTTGCACTGGAAGTAGAAGAGGAAGAATTATATAAAAGAATTTCATTACGTGGCAAAATATCAGGGCGTGTAGATGACCAAGACAGGAATACTTTTTTAAAGAGGATGCAGGTGTATAATGCCGAAACCTCACCCCTAAAATCATTTTATAAAAACAAAGGGATACTCGTCCTTCTAAACGGAGCAGGAAGCATAGAAGATATTTTCAATTCCCTGAGCAGGGAAATAGATAAGAAATTATAATCTTTGGATAGCAATTTTGCATAGCTGTCTCATTTCATTATATTAGTAACTTTGTGAAATATAGCAAGGTTTATATAATTATACATGTTTGAAACCCAGTATTTTGGAGATATTTATATTCAGCCTTGGGAATTAATCTCTCTGCCTTTTTACCTACTCTTCATATACCTGATTTCTAATGCCATACAGAAGAGAAAAATAGGTAGAAATCCGCTTTACAAGTTTTATATATGGGGGCTTTTCTTGAAAATTGCCGGAGGAATTGGGTTTGTGCTTATTTATATGTTTTATTGGCATGGTGCAGATACAACTGCCTATTTTGAATGCTGTATGGCAATGAATAATCTATTTCTCTCCGACCCGGGATCCTGGTTCCAAAATGAATTTGTAGGTGCAAGCTGGGAGCACTTTTATCTTTTTAACACGCATACAGGCTTCCCATTAGAATATATGTACTTTGACCGTCAAACCTATATGGTGGTACGATTAGTAAGCCCCTTATTACTATTTACTTTCAATAGTTACTTGCTAACCACTGTGTTGCTGGACTGGGTGGCTTATGCCGGAATATGGAAACTATTTTTAGTGTTTTCGGCACATTACCCTAAAAGGTCAAATATGTTTGCCCTGGCTATTCTATTTTTTCCATCCGTTGTTTTTTGGGGGTCGGGAATCTTAAAAGATACCATTACGCTTTCCTGCACAGGGTGGATACTGTATTCCATTTACATGGCATTTATCCTCAAAAGAAAAAGGCTCATGTATATTGTTGTGCTTTTTACAGCACTGGGTACTGTTTTATTTATCAAATCTTATATTGTTGTGGCCCTTTTCCCGGGGCTTCTTATGTGGTCATTGTCCAGCAGCATAGACAGGATACACAACACACTGGTGAAGGCACTTATTATTCCTATAATATTAGTAGTCAGCCTTGGGGGAGGCATGTACTTTATTTCTTTATTTGGTGATTATATGGGCAAATTTGCTTTAGATAAAATTACAACTACATTAGTAGTTACCCAATCCGATTTAAAAAGCGATTATTATCACGGACATTCCTTTGATATTGGAGCCATTGACCCTACCCCACTTGGGGTATTAAAGAAATTTCCCGCAGCTTTTATTGCGGGAATGTTCAGGCCTTTTATTTGGGAAAGTGGAAATGCAGTTATGCTTTTGTCAGGGCTTGAAAATACGTTAATACTGGTACTTACCCTTATCGCCATCGTCCGAACAAATATTGTATCATTCTTTAAAAAACTAATACGGGAGCCCATTCTCTTTTTCTCTCTTTCATTCGCCATATTTTTTGCCTTTAGCGTAGGACTTTCCACCGCCAATTTTGGTGCTTTAATTCGTTTTAAAATAGCTTATCTCCCTTTCTTCCTATGTGCCATTTTTATTCTAATGAAACGTGATGATGAAGAAGCCGAAAGAAAATTAGCAGCAATTAATCTGAACCGGGATCAATAAAAGGCCTGTTTGCTACTTATTCTTCCAAATACGGCTTAATAAGGTCTTCTATATTTTTTACAGAATTCAATTTGTTCTGTAAATCGCTGACCTGCCTGCTATCTGCACCCTTTCCTTTTAAATCATTTATCTTCCCTGTTAAATCGCTTTCCCTGTCTTTATATGTTGA
>JABDAL010000101.1:72-3291 GCA_013289165.1 Bacteroidota bacterium | reverse complement strand
GGAAATTACAATGCATTTACCTGGAACGACGCTTATTTCAGGGACGACCGTGTTGGGTATGTGGTCGGGGATAGTGCTGGTAATCAGGGGGGAGTTATACTGAAAGTCATCCTTCCAGTTAACATTCAACAATCCACTTCCGGAGATTTTCACTGGGTTGAGATGCCGGTTGCCGATGGATTTAACATTACAAATACCAACCAGGTTAACTATAATACCATCGCATTTTCAAGTCCCACTCATGGATTTGTTGGAGGCAGTTATAGCGGAACTTTTACCAATACAAGCAACTATCCGAACGCCCGGATTATTAATGATAATGGAGGACTTTTTTCAAAACTGCTGTGGTACGACCCACTCGGTCATTTAATAATAAGTCAAAATACGAAACAACACGGTTATAAAAGGCAGGCATATAGCTACACTCTATACGATAATCTCAACCGCATCGCAGAAACAGGACAAAAAACTGAAAATACAAGCAGTACAAAATTCAGCACAATATTTGGAGATACTGTTTTGAGTTCTATTCCTAACCCTTCCGTAATTTCTCCGATTAAATTCCTTTCTTGGATAAATGACAATACCGGGCCACGAACAGAGGTAACTCATAATTATTATGATATTCAGTATGGATTACCTACGGCTTATCTTGTCCAAAATGAGTTGAGAAACCGTGTCTCTGCAATAACATATACGGATACAGCAAGGGCGGATTCTTCTTATAAATATGCAACTTTTTACAGCTACGATGTTCATGGAGATGTACAAACCTTAATACAAGATGATTCAGTGTATAACGTCGGTACGGGCCAGAGGTATAAGCGCATAGATTACCAATATGACTTAATCAGTCAAAACATCAATGAAATTGATTATCAAAATGATAGTTTAGACCAATACCATCAGAAATACACTTGGGATGCAGATAACCGTTTAACGCAGGTTCAAAGTTCAAAGGATAGTGTTAACTGGGATAATGATGCAAATTATTTTTATTATGCGCATGATAAACTGGCGAGAGTAGAACTTGGAGACCAGCAGGTTCAGGGTATGGATTATGCTTATACCTTACAGGGTTGGATTAAAGGCGTTAACAGCGATAAACTGACAGCCAATAACGATATGGGACATGATGCACAGCAGAGCAGTTCCAATCTGAACCGGTACTTTGCAAGGGATGCAATGGGATACACGTTGAAATATTTTGACCATACCAAGAACCCTGCCGGAGGAGAGTTCCCAGGAGATTATGATGCGATTGATACTTCTACCTGGAACCATGTAACCAAGCGATTTGAAGCATATACGTATGGAAGCGACCTGACAAATTACAGACGAGACCTGTTCAATGGCAATATAACTGCGATGGCTACAAACATTCAACAGCCACAGGCTTATTCAGAAAGTATTCCTACTCAATCAGCTATCCTTCTTCCACAGGGAACCGCTTACGGATACGACCAGCTAAACCGAATGGTTGAAATGAAAGCGTTTCAGAATTTGGATACTTCAACGAATACCTGGGGAACTTCCGGAACTTATGGCGGACTTTACCACAACTGGCTTTCCTACGATGAAAATGGAAACATACTCACGCAGAAGCGAGCAGACCAAAATGGAAATGTATTTGATTCCTTAACTTACCGGTATAATATTGAAGGTGGGCGAACATTGCAAAACAGACTTTACCTTGTTAACAATGCAATTTCCGGAACTGTAGATGGCATTACTAACAATATCAGAGACCAGGGAACATTTGATACTACCGAAGCGCAAATAAATTTGAAAAATAATTACCGATATAATTCAATCGGACAACTTGCAAAGGACAGTGCAGGAGGTTTAGATACAATTATTTGGACAAATCAGGGTAAGGTATGGAAAATCAAGAAATACACAGGAGATAGTCTTATTTTTGCCTATGATGGAAAAGGATACCGGGTTCTTAAAGAATATAAGCCAGCCAGCGGAAATCCTGTAACTACTTATTATATTCGTGATGCAAAAGGAAGAATTCTTTCTGTTTATACTAAACAAGGCGTTGGAATGTCAATGAACTATACTCAAATAGAAAGAGACATTTACGGAAAGGAAAGAGTTGGAGCTGAAAAGACACCTGTGCAGTTAATTGGCACACTTGGACAGGCATTAAAAGTTGATACATTTAAACGGTATCTTGGTAACAAAGAATATGAACTTGATAATCTTTTGGGAAATTCTTTAACAATAGTTTCTGACCGCAAAATCCCAAGACCAAACTCTGCTGTGGATTCAGTTAATCATTACGAGGCTGATGTAATAAGTTCTAACGACTATTACCCCTTCGGATGGTATGAACCGGGCAGAAATTTCAACTCTGCGAATTACCGCTACGGTTTTAATGGTAAGGAGAAAGTTGATGAAATTACCGGGTTTACAGGAACAGATTATGATTATGGAAAAAGAATATATGATTCGAGATTGTCAAGATTTTTTTGTACTGACCCAAGTTCAAGAAATTTCGCTGGATTATCTCCATTCCAATATGCAAGCAATAACCCTATATCAAATATTGATTTTGACGGCTTAGAAGGTTATCCCGCCAATCCTAATTCACCATACGTTACAACACCTCCGGACAAGAACAGGCCTGGTTACGCTGAAATTAAGCAGTCGGATTATGAAGCAGTTCAATTGTATTATACCACACAAGGAAAACAGGGAACTCCCCCTGGTGGAGCAAGATATATTTTTGAACCATACAACGACCCAAAACATCCGGAAGTTAAAGGACAAGGAGAAGGAACAAAAGGTAATTTTTATTATAAAGAAAGTGGTATTCCTGACGCTTTGGATATTAAAAAAGATTATAAAGTAAATTTTAAAGGAGGGGAAAATAAAGCAGTTAATGAAGCTGACGAAAATGCAAAAGTTGCTGAAGTTGCAAAAGTTGCGATTGGGAACCCGGATATAAAGATTACAATTAGCAGTTCAACAAATCAAAAGAGTGATGTAACAGCAGGATATGAAATTAATGGCAAAAAGGATGTTCAGTTAACCGGCGCTCAATTAGCACAGAAGCGTTCAGAAGAAATAAAAGCTAAATTAGTACAACAAGGTGTTCCGGAAAAGCAGATTGTAATTGATAACACTAAAGATGAAACCAATCGTTCGGAAGCTGATAGACCAAGTACAATAACAGTTCAAGGGAAAATACAATGATTTCAATTAGAGGAA
>JABDAL010000100.1 GCA_013289165.1 Bacteroidota bacterium | reverse complement strand
ACTGTGCATATAATTGCTCGCCTACTGTCCTTACACGCCTGTTGCTTAAGTGGTCAATATCATCCACATCGGCATTTGAGTTAATAAGGGCAATCAGGTATTTTATAATGGCTATAATGTCTTCACGGGTCAGAACTCGTACAGTTTCCGGAGTTTGAAGGTTTAGCTTCTTATTGATACGGAAACGGCCTACTTCACCCAAGTCATAACGCTTGTCAGAGAAGAACAGCTTGTCTATGATACCACGTGCAGTTTCTTCGTCCGGTGGTTCAGTGCTTCTCAGCAGGTGATAAATAAAGTGAACGGCCTCTTTGGTAGAGTTTGTAGTATCCTTTTGTAACGTGCTGTAAATGATTGCATAATCGGCAGATTTCTTATCTTCTTTATGCAATATGATATATTCAGACTTAGCATTCAGAATACGGTCAATATGGCCTTCTTCCAACACCGTTTCACGTTCCAAAACGATTTCATTACGCTCGATAGATACTACCTCACCGGTTGATTCATCCACAAAGTCTTCAACCCAGGTACGGAGTACACGGGCAGCCAGTTTACGGCCAATTGCCTTTTGAAGGTTTTCTTTAGTAACCTTCATTTCGTCGGCAAGGCCAAAAAGTTCTAATATTTGCTTATCCGTTTCAAAGCCAATAGCACGGAACAGAGTAGTTACCGGCAATTTCTTTTTACGGTCAATGTAAGCATATAGAACATTGTTAATGTCCGTAGCAAATTCCATCCATGCACCCTTAAAAGGGATAATACGGGCAGAATAAAGCTTGGTTCCGTTAGGGTGGCGGCTTTGGCCAAAAAATACACCCGGTGAACGGTGAAGCTGCGAAACTACCACACGCTCAGCTCCATTAATAATAAAGCTGCCACGAGGCGTCATATATGGAATCGTACCCAAATACACGTCCTGTATAATAGTTTCAAAGTCAACGTGGTTAGGGTCATTACAATGCAGCTTCATCTTAGCTTTAAGAGGAACACTGTAGGTTAAGCCCCTTTCAATGCACTCATCCATGGTGTATCTTGGTGGGTCAACAAAATAGTCTAAAAAGTTTAATTCAAAAACGCTGCGGGCATCGCTAATGGGGAAATTCTCCATAAAAGCCTTATAAAGGCCTTCGGTCTTACGGTTTTCAGGCGTAGTTTGAAGCTGGAAAAAATCCTGGAACGATTTTAATTGAATATCTAAGAAATCGGGATAATCGGTATGAAACCGCGTAGTAGAAAAATTGATGCGCTGTTTTTTCTTTGTAATAGAAGACATAGTGCAGATGTATTAAGAAATTTAAGCAACCGGCAAGGGATACCTTGCGGGTACTTTATAACAATAACTAAAAAGAACGTTGGAGGACGACAAAAACGGACAAGGTTGCCCTGTTTTGGGCAACATTGTCCATCGAATAGCGCTGTATAGAGATTCGCTTACTTAACTTCAACTTCAGCTCCTGCTTCTGTTAACTTTGCTTTAATAGATTCAGCTTCTTCTTTGGATACACCTTCCTTCACCGGTTTTGGTGCTCCGTCCACTAAGTCTTTAGATTCTTTTAATCCGAGGCCGGTAATTTCTTTTACCACCTTAACAACCTGGAGCTTTGCCTGTCCTCCGCTCTTTAAGATTACATCAAAAGTGGTTTTTGCCGGGGCTGCTCCTCCAGCGGCAGCTCCGCTGCCTGCTGCAACTGCTACTGCGGCAGCGGCCGGTTCAATACCATATTCGTCTTTCAAAATTTTTGCTAAGTCGTTGACTTCCTTAACGGTAAGACCAACCAATTGTTCTGCGAATGCTTTTAAATCTGCCATCGGGTTGTTATTTAATTTGTATTAGTAATTTTCAAAAGGGGCGCAAAGATAGGACAATTTTCAATACCACAATATATTTTTTCAGATTTTTTTCACTTTTTTTAGGGTGCATCTTTGGCCTAAAACTTCAGGCTCGGGCTGACCCGCTGAAGGCCTCGTATCTGTAGACGTTACCACACCCTTTTTACCTTTTTTCCGTATAGGGCTGCAAATTTACGAAAAGGAGCCCAATATTTTGGAAAACCCTTTTTCGCTTCACGTAATACTCAAATTCGAAAATTCACTGAAAAGAGGGGATGTGATGAGGGGAAAACTTAATCTTAATTGACTATCGGGAACTTTGCACCAAAAGAATGATTTATTCATGCCAGGCACCATCACTTACCAATAAAAAGTCGTTTTTATTATAATACTCAACTCCATGTTGGCCTAATTCAACTCTATATTTGTCCTCAATAAGAGTAATATTCAGTATTCTATGGCTGTTAATTTTATTGAATGTTGTAAGATCTCCTTTTTTAAGCTCTTCGGGCTTCAATCTATGGCAATTCTTAAGATAGTCACCAATTTCAACTTTTATACTAAGTGGGTTGGTACAATGTGGACATTTCCAATTGGCAGTTACTTGGGTTATGTCAAATATTATATCACAAATATCACATCTATATATTTCATCAACATGTATTGGCGGTATCATAAGTAAAAGTATTGTTTTTTGTTATTATTCATTTCTAGTTATTCTTTCAAGCATATAATACGAAATTAATAGGAAAACATTTACGGAAACAGCTACTATCAAACTATTTCCAATAAAGTGTAAATAGTTGCCATGTTTATGGTAGGTAATTAAACCAGCAATCAAGGAATAAATAAACATTTGTATTACAACTGGTTTCCAATCGTCCTTAGAAGGAGAATAATTCACATTTACTCTTCTCCATATAAGGGGATGAATAAGAGGCATATTCAAAAAATATAAACCTACAAATACAGCCGTATATGATAGACAAACTGCAACCCAAACCCACATTCCTGCTGTCTGTAAAAGGTCTGATTTTGAAATCATTGAATGGTCAAATACCAATAAGCCTATACAAGACGGTATAGTTGCTATTATTAGATATATTATTGACCCAAAGTATTTCGTAATTACATCCATAGTTTTGTCTTTATTTTTCATACAAAAGTAATTATTTACATATATCTAAAATATTTCATTTATTTGTTCGTCTTTACGTATATTATACGTATATTTGTCGTATAAACTTAAAAACACAACAAAATGGAAACAAAGGAAGACAAATTCAGGAAAGAAGTCCACTTGGACGAACTGATAATCAGAAAATTAGAAAAGCAAGCAGCCAAAGAAGGCCGTAGCCTTAAGAATTACATGGAATATATACTCATACAACAAAGTCAAAAATCAAGCAAGTAAGTTAAATGAATTTTCAACAATTTTTCAGTCAATTTCCAACGGAAGAGTCCTGCAGGGCTCATTTTAAAACATATAGAGATAAAACGGGTATAACCTGCAAGAAATGCAACTCCAAAGTAGGCAGTGGTGAGCTTTCTTTTGGTTCTTTTCTTTGCATGGCAGGGAAAGAAAAGAATATGACTTCG
>JABDAL010000099.1:979-3511 GCA_013289165.1 Bacteroidota bacterium | reverse complement strand
GCTGAAAAGGTTGGGCGATTGTCTGCTAATCCTTCCCCCATATCATGCAATAATAGGTCTGTATAGGGATGAATAATTACATTAGATAATATAGGCTCGGCAACATTCACAGGCGTAGTCATTGTAGGTATATGACAAGATGAGCATTGAGCCTGTTGGAATATTTGAGATCCACGTACAACTTGAGGGTCTGTAACATTTCTTCTGGCAGGCACTCCTAATGTTTGTATATAAAACACATTTGCGAATAATTCACTGTCGGGGAGTTCGGGGCTTGGATCACCAGGAATAACTTGATATTGTGGTTGTCCATAGCTACTTTCCTGGGGAAAAACAGAATTGGTCACACCCATATCTTGTTGATATGCAGCAGCTAATTGCTGTTTTACAGTAGGCTGTTCAGCCTTCCACCCAAAACGCCCTAATTCCATTTGCTGTGTGCTGTAATCATAAATATAGTTAGGCTTCCCATTAATCTGAGAAGTGTCTCCAACAGGAAGTCCATTATTTACATTCTGTAGAATAGTACTTTCGGGCATAACTTCTAATAACCCCAAGCCGATTAAACGAGGTGCTACCCTTGGAGAAATCATGGCATTGCCCGGAAATGCCATATATGTCTGTACAACTTGATAAGATGGAACTTGTAATTGGTAAGGTGCGCCATCAGCAAAGGTGAAGTTAACATCAGTATAGGTTATATTTACAGTGCCTTCCGGTTGAACACCTGCAATGGCATTATTTTGTAATTGCCCGCCAAAGCCAGGTACAGGAGTAGGCCCCTCAGTAGTCGAATTGCCTACACTTAACCTAAATAGCATAGAAGTCAGTTGAGTTCCACCTCCAGGAGGTGGATTTCCTTCTCCAACACCTCCATGACAAGCATTGCAAGAGTTATTATTATATATGGGGCCTAATCCGGTATAATACTTATTACCGTAGTCATTAGGAGGAGTGAAAACTTCATTAAAAATTACTTCTCCCACATCATGGAGATGTTCAAGAGACGGACTTATAACTGGAAAATCATCTCCAAAAGCAGATGAACTCAGGTCAAACATGGTCTCATCTCCTGCTGATAAATAAAGGCTTGTTGTATCGGGTGCAAGCGGAACCGGCTTACTACACGAGTATATTAAGACAACAAAAACAAGCACTATTATAACTGGTATACTATATTTTTTCATTTTATTATTGTGCGTATCTATCCACAAACATTTGAAGGTCATTTTTTAAATCATCGTCCAATGAATCACACATATTCATGGCATTATGTATTTGTGCAGGCTGAGATACAATGGCCTGATTTAATGGAACTGTAATTTTATTTAATGCTACAATGGCATTATTGATATCACTCTTTATCTTCAAATCAAAAGGAGGATTATATTGACTTACAAACTGCGACAAACCAGTACCTGTCTGGTTGTTATATACCCCTAGGTAGATATTGCGTACACCAACAATATTGTTCTCAATATCCTGAACAGAATTATTGGCGAATGGAGATTCCTGTAATAGAGGATTATTGTTGGCAAATGCGCCACTCAACTTGTATATCGCACCGGTTTCACAAATATTAGCTATTGCCATTATCAAATCTGAAAAAGCGGCTCTTTGGTCAGGATATATAGTACTCCCGCTTCCCGCGTATGCAAACTGGTAATTGTAATTACCAGGATAGGAAAGATTCCAGGCACTGTCAAGTGGTGCTGTAAGTAATGCTATATTCAGTGATACGGCAGCTATATAAGAAAGTTGTTGGGTTGTGAATTGAGACACTGCTTTGTTCCCATTAACTCCATACAGTTCGTATTCTATACCATGAAGCCCTATCAAATAGGACGGTAAACTATCTATATAGTTTTGAGAAAAAACAGCAGAACTTTTTATGACGGTATTGATGCCTGCAGTATCAATAGGATAAGTATTAATCAGGGAGATAGGGTCAGCGCCTAAACTGCCAAAGGGGCCAAAAAGCATGGCAGAAGATTGCTCATAATTTTGTGTGGCGTTTAACCAAAGTTGTTTACAATTAGCCAGATTTTGTTGCGACGGAGTAGTCTGAAATTGTAATGCTCCTTGGTATAAAAGCAGTGTAGAATTAGCAACCGCAATAGAAGTTGGCTCAATAACCACATTTGCTTCAGAAGTAAGAATAGCGCTTGGAGGTGCTTTAGGAATAATGGGATTGTCAGATTTCTTACATCCCGTAATCAAGCACATTGCAACAAAAGCAGAAAGTATAATATGTAGGCAGGATTTCATATACTATGAATTTGTATTTACAATTACAGATGTTTGGTTAATACTCGTTTTAAATTGTTTCAGTGGTTCCGTAGCAGGCTGTTCTGTTACATTCCCATTAAGGTCAAAACGGCTTCCATGTGCAGGACAATACAAGCCATCTTTAGTGGCAGTAAGAGGATTAGCCCTGTGGGTACATTTCATAAGCAAGGCAATTTAGTTATTGTCCGCCAATCCGAAAGTGAGTTTGACATTTTATTGATTAAAAAAAACACCAATGAATAT
>JABDAL010000099.1:0-969 GCA_013289165.1 Bacteroidota bacterium | reverse complement strand
ATATTCATTGGTGTTTTTTTTAATCAATAAAATGTCAAACTCACTTTCGGATTGGCGGACAATAACTAAATTGCCTTGCATGAAAGAGTTTAATGGAACTTCTATGGTTGAAGCAAGCTGTGTTTTATACACAGGCAGGCTTGCACAGGAACTAAGTTCTGTTACCGTAATTCCAAGAACAAGGGCTCCAAAACAATAGGTACAACTGGTTCGTATAAATTCTTTCCTGTCCATATTAGAAACTGTATCCAATACCGAGATTTATGTATCCGTTTGAGGTATAATATATGGGTTGTGTACCAAAAGGATTTAAGTTAAGCGCCGGATTAAGCTGCCCCGATGTACGCAGCACATAATCTAATTTTAAAGCTATACCTTTTATGGGGAAATAGCATAATCCTCCCACAAAATATTGCTGATTATCGGCACCATTGGCTATGCCATCTGAAGGTGTTTGTGTATCCAGGTTACAATACTCGTATCTTCCGAAGAGGGTGAAATTGCGTTGGGTGTTATTATTAAAAATATATAATAAATTAACTCCTACTTCCGCATAAGCTCCTGTCATTTGCTGTGGCGTGTTATTAGCATAAGCCCGGTCTATTTGGTATGCATCAGGAATACTAACAATAGTGGCAAGGGCTTTAAATGTAAATGCTTTAGTAAAATACTGAAAGTCAAACTCACCCAATCCCACCGGAGTGCCGAAAGGACCATAGTTTAACTGCAAGCTATCGGCCTGGCGTTTGGTTAAACCTGCACTTCCGCCATAATATCCCTATGCTTGTATCCTGAAATTGCCAATATAATATAATAAAGAACCAGTAATTGCAATATTCGAAGCTGTTGCATTTTTGCCATTAAAGAGTCCATCTTCTCCAATACCCTGATCCATAGAAAAACCTGCCGAATTAAGTCCGTTTACAATTCCTATGGAGTAATTAAGCCCGGGTATAGCCGGTATATCGC
>JABDAL010000098.1 GCA_013289165.1 Bacteroidota bacterium | reverse complement strand
TTACAGGGTAGAACGGAAGGCAAACAATTGGCAAGTGCCTTTGGCAAAGCAGATGCTTTTTTATTATTCAGCAATTATGAGAACCTGCCTTGCGTAATGCTCGAAGCTTTTTGCTGCGGTGTCCCCGTTATTGGCACTAAAGTGGGCGATGTGCCTGAATATATTAATGAAAAGAATGGTGTGCTAATTGATTCAAAGGATGAGGAACAACTTTTGGATGCCATGCAAAAAGTATATACTAACTTAGCGAATTATAATCCTTCTGAAATCCGCAATATGGTGGTTGATAAAGTAAGCCCCGCGGCCGTATCAAAACAGTTTATGAGTGTTTATAAAACCGTTTTGTGCCTATGACGCATGGTTCACCGCCAACTACTCCCCTAAAAGTATTATTTCTAACATCGTGGTACCCTATAGAGGGGAAGCCTTTTCATGGCATTTTTGTTCAACGCCAGGCTGAATCACTGGCCCCTTACTGCGAAGTTTCCACCGTTTATGTTTGTTCTGCTGCCCAAAAGAATGTGGAAGTAAAAACCATAAGAGGCATATATACTGTCATTGTTTATTTTAAGCGGATAGAAAATTTCATTTTCCCATTTTCTTATTTTTTGCGTCTTTACCGCTACCTATTTGCCTGGAAGAAGGCTCTCAAAATTTTTCTACGTCAAAAGGGTAAGCCCGATATCATTCACGCTAATATTGTATATCCTGTTTCTGTTATCGCAGCTTTTCTTAAGCGCATTTGGGGTATTCCGTATATTATTTCTGAACATTTTACAGGGTATTTCCCCGCAGACGGGCAATACAAGGGTTTTCTTTTGAAAAAGCTATCTGCTTTTGGGGTGCGTGGTTCTTCAGCTGTTATTACAGTTTCGAAAAGCTTGGTGGAAAATATGCGGCGAGCAGGCCTTGCATCTAACTATCGTATTATTCCTAATGTCGTAGATACTACGGTTTTCAATGTTGCGGAGGATTATGCCCCCATGCCGGATGAGTTTACTTTTTTGCATGTTTCGTTATTGAATGAAAAGCAGAAAAACATAAGCGGGATTATTAATTCCTTTAGCCGGGTGAACAAAACATTTCCTACTGCAAAGCTTGTAATGGCGGGTGAGGGGGAAGATAAAGTGTTATTACAAAAGCATAGCGAAAAGCTGGGTATAGGTAATGCGGTCAGCTTTATTGGTTATAAATCAAATGAGGAGATTGCAAGGTTAATGCAAAAGTCCGGTGCGGTGGTTTTATTCAGTAATTTTGAGAGCCAGTCAATTGTTTTGCTGGAAGCCCTGTGTTGTGGTATTCCTGTAATTTCTTCCAAATGTGGCGGACCGGAAGAATATGTTACCTCCCAAAACGGGCTATTGGTAGAGATAGGCAATGAAAAGCAATTGGCGGATGCGATGATACAAATGGTGAAAAACAGGGCTCAATACAATTCAGTGGAAATAAGAAAATCTGTTGTAGATATGGTTAGCAAAGATAATGTTGCACAAAAAATAATGGAGGTTTATCATACGGTTTTAAAGAAGTAGAATATGTGCGGTATTGCGGGAATAATTGCATTTAATAATAAGGGTGGAGATATAGCCGGGATGGCTCGTACCATGAACAATACCATGCGTCATCGTGGTCCAGATGGGGAAGGCTATTTGCTTCTTACCGAAGATTCCGCAGTACCTGCTTTCGGGAAAGATACCCCTCCACCGATTATTCAGTCATCTATTCTGCATAAACCTGTTCAACCTACTGAAAACAGTGCTAATCTGAAAGGTATTCTTGCCCACCGCAGATTAAGTATAATTGATATTACGGCTACTGGGCACCAACCTCTTTGCAATAGTGCAAAAACTCTGTGGATTGTATTTAATGGGGAAATATATAATTACATTGAACTGCGGGAGGAGTTGATGAAGAAGGGACATATATTCCACACATCTTCTGATACGGAAGTGATTTCGGCAGCTTATTCCGAATGGGGTTACGAATGCGTTAACCATTTTAATGGTATGTGGGCATTTGTAATTTACGATACAAATAAAAAACAATTATTTGCCAGCCGCGACCGGTTTGGGGTGAAGCCGTTTTATTACTGCAAAAATGATACCCATTTTGCTTTTGCTTCCGAACAAAAAGCCCTGGTAGCAGCCAAGGTTGTACCTTTTTTACCCAATGAGAGGGCTGTGTTTGATTACTGGTTATTCACCACTATGGAAGAGGAAGAAGAGGGAATGTTTAAAGAGATATATGAATTATTCCCAGCCTATTCTTTTATTTTGGATATTGAAACAGGTGAACTTAGAAAGTGGAAATACTATACATTGCCCTATTCGGATAAGTATACGGATGCCAATTTTAACCTGGCAGAAAGTGCCGAAAAAATCCAATCCCTCTTTCTTGATTCGGTGAGGCTGAGGCTTCGCTCCGATGTGGAGGTGGCATCGTGCCTGAGCGGAGGGATTGACAGCTCCTCCATTGTAAGCGCTATTCATAAACTCACGGGCAAGGGGCTGCATACCTTCACCGTTTCCTTTAATGATGCCCTTATTGATGAGAGCCCCTGGGCAAAAATTGTTTCTGATTATACTACTTCAACGGCGCATTACACTTTTCCGTCTTCAGCTGAGATGTTGGAAGATTTAAATGAGCTTATTTATTGCCAGGATATACCTATTTGGAGCACCAGTACCTATGCACAGTTCAGGGTTATGCGCCTGATACATGAAAATGGTATTAAAGTAGCGCTTGACGGCCAGGGAGGCGATGAACTTTTTGGAGGCTATGGCAGATACTATTTCTACTACCTGCACGATATATTGAAGCATGAGGGCATATCTGCATTTATACCGGAAGCCCGCTCCACTGGACAATTGAAGCGATACTTTATGCAGCTTGCTTTAAAAAAATACTTAGGCAGTTTGCCTCCTTCGATGCAAGTGGCTGTACGGTTGCGTGCCCACCCTGAACTAAATTACCTTAATAAGGATTTCCTACATAGAAATATGGGACGCTTAAAAATGGAAAAAGATAACTACAGCTTAAACGGCTATCTCCATCACGATTTTAACAATACGCTCCTTAAATGTTATTTGAAGTGTGAAGACCGTTGCTCTATGTGGCACTCGGTAGAATCGCGCACCCCATTTTCGGATGATATACATTTGATAGAATATGGGTTTACGCTGCCGTCATCGGTAAAAATTGTGAATGGCGAATTAAAGTGGCTTCTTCGTAAGGCTATGCGCGGCATTGCTCCCAATGCCATACTGGACAGGCAGGATAAAAAAGGCTATGTGACCCCAAACCGGCAGTGGATTGCAGATATTCGGAATGATGTAAGGCATTTATTTGAGAACCCCATCCTTGCAAGTATCCTGGATACAAAGAAGATTTTGCGTGACTATGAACTCCTCTTTAACCAGCCCCAAAAACCCGATGACGGGCGGATTTTTAAGCTGATAGCGTTTGCTAAATGGATAGATATTTTTTCAGGAAGCTTTGACACTATCCGGCGCCAGTAATCCTATTGCCAGGCTTAGTTTTTCCTTTAAGTCCCTGCGGTGTATAATGG
>JABDAL010000097.1 GCA_013289165.1 Bacteroidota bacterium | reverse complement strand
CAGTAGTAGCCGAATGGAGTTTTCCTCCGGTGAGGGAATGCTTTACAAGATATTCTGCAATTTGAACGGCATTAGTGGCAGCTCCTTTCCGAAGGTTATCTGCCACTATCCACATATTTAAGGTCTTAGGCTGGGACTCGTCTCTGCGTATACGTCCTACAAAAACTTCATCTTTTCCTTCTGCGTCTTTTGGCATGGGGTAAATGTTTTGTGAAGGCGTATCCATAATAACAATGCCCTGGCTTTGCTTTAAGAGAGACTTTACTTCGTCTATTTCAAAATCATTTTCAAATTCTACATTTACAGCTTCCGAATGCCCGCCTTTTACAGGTACGCGAACCGTAGTAGCAGTAACTCGTATGGTATCATCTCCCATTATTTTCTTAGTCTCGTTCACCATTTTCATTTCTTCTTTGGTGTAATCGTTGTTAAGGAAAACATCAATATGAGGAATAACATTCATGTCGATAGAGTGAGGATATGCTTTGGTTCCATTTTTACCACTTCTTTCTTCCATCATTTGGGCAACTCCTTTTTGTCCCGTACCTGATACAGATTGATAAGTAGACACTACTATACGTTTTATATTGTATTTTTTATGCAGAGGATTTAAAGCCACCACCATTTGAATAGTAGAGCAGTTGGGATTGGCAATTATTTTATCGGAAGAAGTAAGAACATGGGCATTTACTTCCGGAACCACCAGTTTCTTGCTTTTATCCATTCTCCATGCCGAGGAATTATCAATTACCGTAGTACCTGCTTCTGCAAAGCGTGGTGCCCACTCCAGGGATACACTTCCCCCGGCAGAAAAAAGAGCAATATCGGGCTTGGCTTTGACTGCATCAGCCAATGAAATTACTTTATAGCTTTTTCCTTTAAAAGTTACTTCCATTCCTGCTGACCTTTCAGATGCAACCGGAATAATAGTATCAACCGGAAAATTCCGCTCTTCCAGTACCCGGAGCATAGTCCTGCCTACTAAACCTGTGGCTCCTATAACAGCTACTTTCATTACTTGTTCTTAAATTTTGTGCAAAATTACGGTTTATCAGCAAAATGGAATGGTGCTAATTTTTTCAATGCCACAACCCGACATCAAACCCGGCATTAATAGTGGGATTTGTATAGGGATTATAAATGGAATTATTGAAATTCCATAAGCCATAAATAAAAAAGGAAAATTTATCTGATAATTTATCCCTATATCCTATGCCTGCCAAAGGTATAGTAAGATTACCGCGGTCAATTGAATTGTAAGAATTCAATTCCGGAACATTAAGAACGTCGTATTCTCCCATTATAAATATTTTAGATAACTCATCGGGAAGAAAAAAAAGTGCCGAAACACGGGCTCCATAAGTGCTTGCTGTATATTCAAAACCATACACCTGGGCCTGTGCATTTACATATTGGTATATGGGCCCAACACCTATCATAAAACTTTCGCCAAAATGATAATTTAATAGCGGTTCCACTTCAACAAAGGTAATAGAGCCGAACTGCAAACCAAAACTTCCACCCAAAGACAGGTTATCCCAAATACTTTTTTGTGGAACCGGGGCTGTATGATCAGGAGATACAGTAGAACCTTGTTCACTCGGCCTTACATATTGTGCCGGCAAGGTAATCGTAATAAATAAAAATAAAACACCAATTAGTTTTTTCATAGTTCCTGTAGGTTTCAAGCCGGGTTCTTATACATGTTTAAACTATCATTTCCTATTTTTTGTGTATCACTGGGGATTCCTTTAAATGCAGGGGCTTTTATGCCTTTTCCAATTTTTTTATCAGAGGTAAACACTCTCGCTTCATCCCAGTATCCACTATGGATAAATGTATTTAGAAGAGTTGCGCCTCCTTCCACTATAACGGATTGAAAATGGTGTTTATATAAACTGGCAAGTACTTTCTCCAAGGTGTTTCCTGTATAGTTAATTTTAAAATATTCGATATTTCCCTCCTTGTGGTTTTTCTTCCCGTTTATAATAATAACCGAAGCAAAGTTATTAAATATATTAGAATTTAAGGGTATCTTAAGGTCTCTATCCAATACAATTCTAACAGGTGATTTCCCCTTAACACGGCGGGTTGTAAGCATAGGATTATCCATAATTGCAGTATTCGTACCAATTATTATTGCCTGTTCTTCGCTCCTCCATTTATGAGAGAGTTCTAAAGCTTCTTTACCTGTTACTTTCAGGGGATTTTCTTTCTCCGTCCGGTGCTTGTCTATATAACCATCTTGAGTCATAGCCCACTTTAATATAATGTATGGACGCTTTTCCAGGTAAAAAGTAAAAAAACGCTTGTTCAAATCCATACACTCATCTTCTAAAATCCCGGTAATAATGGAACAACCATGTTTAATAAGCTTAGCAATACCTTTGCCTTTCACTAAAGGGTTTGGGTCAATACCTCCAATAACCACTCGCCGTATTCCACATTTTATAATGGCATCAGCACATGGCGGAGTTTTACCATGATGTGAACAGGGTTCCAACGATACATAAAGAGTTGAATCTTTGAGCAAAGCCTTATTTTTTACTGAACGGATGGCGTTTATTTCAGCATGCGCTTCCCCGAATTTTTTATGATACCCCTTCCCAATTACTTTTTCATTATGAACAATAATACAGCCAACCATTGGATTAGGAGCCACATTGCCTAACCCTTTGATAGCCAGCTTAAGGCAAAGTTTCATATGTTTTTCGTGTGTACCCAAACCCTACCCTATTTATTTTCGTATATATCTGCTTAGGCAGATTACAACTATGAAGTTAAAGGAGCTAAAGGATATTTTCAATAGTGAGCTTGGAAACATATATTCCACAGAAGAATTACAAACTATTCTTACTTACATATTAGTAGATGCACTTGGAATCCCAAAGGTAGTTATCCTTGCCCAACCACAATATGAATTAAGTAAAGCCCAGGAGGAGCAGGTACTTTCTTTTTTGAAAGATCTGAAAAAAGGCATCCCCGTTCAACATATATTGGGAGTGGCGCACTTTTATGGTATGATGTTGCAAGTATGCCCCGATGTACTGATTCCAAGGCAGGAGACGGAGGAGCTTGTAGATTGGGTGATAAAAGATAACAAAGGAAAGCAATTAAAAATACTGGATGTTTGTACAGGTAGTGGATGTATTGCACTTGCCCTTAAAATGCATTTACCAGGCTCGGCTGTAACCGCTATTGATGTTTCGGACAAAGCCTTATGTATGGCAAAAAAAAATGCGGAGAACCTCGCCTTGGAAATTGATTTTAAAAAAGCCGATGCATTACATATGGAGCAGGACATGAATAATGAACAGTACGATATTATTATTTCCAATCCCCCATATATTCCTTGTTCAGGTAAAGATTATGTACAAAAAAGTGTGTTTATGTATGAACCTCATTTGGCATTATTTGTCCCCGATGAAACTCCCTTACTATTTTATAAGTCTATTGCCCGTTATGCGAAGAAAACAAAAAGTAAATTTCTTTATTTTGAAATATATGAAGAATTGGGAGATGAAATAAGTGAATTTATGCGTGAGGAAGGGTTTTCAGATGTAATAGTAAAAAAAGATTTAAATGGCAAGAACAGGATTTTAAGGTGCCATTATTTTTGATTAATA
>JABDAL010000096.1 GCA_013289165.1 Bacteroidota bacterium | reverse complement strand
GATTTTTTCTTGAAAAAATATTACGACAATTAAAAAAGTTAGGCTATACAAACAATTATCAACTCTTAAATGCTGCTGATTTCGGAGTACCACAAAAGAGAGAGAGATTGTTTATTGTTGGTTCACGCCATGGAGTAAATTTTGTTTTTCCTAGGCCTGCGGGAATCAGGCAAATAACAGTAAAGGAGGCATTGAATGATTTACCAACTCTTGAAAACGGCTCTTTACAATATGAGTTACCTTATAAAGCTAAAGCTGAAAGCAATTACGCAAAAGCACTCAGGCGGAAGCAGAAAAAATCAAAAAATAACTATGTTACAAGAAATTCTGAACTTGTAGTTAAGAGGTACAATCATATTCCACAAGGAGGTAATTGGGCAGATATTCCTTCATCCTTAATGAAAAACTATAAGGATTGCACCCGATGTCATGGCGGTATTTACCATAGATTAGTTGAAGATAAACCATCTGTTGTTATAGGTAATTACAGAAAGAATATGCTTATTCATCCGACAGAAAACAGAGGGCTTTCTGTTAGAGAAGCTGCACGATTGCAATCATTTCCCGATGGTTTTGAATTTAAAGGTTTTTTAACCCACCAACAACAGCAGGTGGGAAATGCAGTACCACCTCTTTTGGCAAAGGCTGTTTTTCAGAATATTATAGGACTTTAGTTTTATGGAAATAAAGGATACATTAGTTGAATGGTTAAGAAAACCTCCCAAAAAGGCAAAAAAAATTGGTGGCGATACTTTTCCATATTATTCTAAATATGATACATTTAAAAATTATTTGGATAACTATCTTCATAATGAAGTTACTAAAGGGGCTATATATCAAGAAATAAAGGAGTCTATAGATGTAGATAAAATAATTTGGCTAAATGACCATGGTCCCGAACATATAAAAACTGTAATAGAGAGAGCAAGTCAATTATTAAACAATGGTACTCAATGCCCATTGGCAGTAAGAGAAGTTTTTCTTTTACTAAATGCTATTCAAGTTCATGATGTTGGAAACTTTTATGGCCGAAATGGTCATGAAGCTAAAGTAATTAATGCAATAGGTGAAGGCCTTACTCCTATTTTGTTTGACAGTACAGAAGTTATTTATATTAAAAATATTGCTCAAGTTCTAAAATCAACACTGTTACTATTTGGAATAATTCTGTCATCTCAAACTAGCTTTGGGCAATGGTCTACCAGTGGAAATTCTATTTCTGCCGGCAATTTCTTAGGAACTACTAATAGCCAACCCTTAGTTTTTAAGACAAATAACTCCCAGGTTATGACAATATTGGCCAATGGTAATGTAGGCATAGGTACGATAGACCCGCATTATCCCCTGCAGGTTGTTGGAAATGTGGTAGATTCCGGAAGTCTATTTGCAAATTATATAGAATCCGCCAACGGTATTTCAGTAGGCCAGTTTAAACTGGTTGCCGGTATAGTAGACAGTATTGTTTCTACTTCCGGTACAATAGAAGTGCAAATACTGCACATAATGACTTTCAAACACTACTAAGTCACTATCAGGTGGATAAATCCATATTGGAGCCTTTAAAATATCAAATGGAGCATTATTTTCATGAAGTAACCAAGGAACATGCAAGCGAAGAAGTTTCCATGAAGAAAAGATTGTCGGAATTGACAAAGGCGATTGAGAAAGTGGAAGAACGATATTTTCTTGCCGGGGATATGGAAAAAGAAACATTTGAAAAGTTAATAGGGAAATTGAAGGCAGAAAAAAGGTTGATTTCGGAACAGTTGGTACGAGTTGGTTCGTGGAATAGTTCGAACCTGTCTAATTACATTGATAGGTCTTTGGAAATGTCTTCCAAGCTCCCTGAAATATGGACATCCAGCACATCTGAAAAAAAAGAAAAGTTGCAAAATTTAGTTTTTCCCGAAGGAATAGTATATGATAAGGTAAAAGAGGGATTTCGAACTAATACCGTTAATTCCGTATTTTCCTTAATCGTTGAATTAGCAGAGCATTCCAGACAAAATGAAAATGGGGAAAACTCTAAGAAATATCCTTTATCACTTTCTGCGGAGAGTGGGGGATTCGAACCCTCGGGACCCTTTCGGGTACACACGCTTTCCAGGCGTGCTCCTTAAGCCACTCGGACAACTCTCCTAAAAAATCAGGGCGCAAAGATATATAAATACCTTTCCGCCCTGAATAAACCAATACACTATCCTTTAATTCTGGAGAGGAACCAGCCCTGCACCTGTCATTGTCCACTTCTGGCCACCAAGGTGCTGGCCTTTTTTGCGCATAGCCTTACATGCTATATAATCTATGCCATCAGGCAATGAAACGCTTTTATTCAATGGCACCTGTAACGACAGCTCCAGTTTTTGTTTCCTCCATCCCCTGTTCATTTCAAGCCCAAAATATGGCTCAAGGGCAAGTGTAGAGTCATGATTGGAGAAATTGTAATCAATGTCATCGGCAAACATATCCGCCTCCTGCCTTGTTACACCCCTCGCCGTTTTAGCAAGCACCAGGTGATAGTTTGAGTCGGGGCTTTGTTCCACACACACGGAGGGACTTCCTCTCAATTCATTTTGGTCGGAGATGTAAACATTCAAAGAGTCCAGTTCAAGCACGTTCTCCCCTACCCTGTCATCATCCAATTTAACATACAGCATTTTGGCTGATTGTGTACTTACTACCTTAGAACTCCGGGTAAAATCGGTTACAGAAAAATGACTGAAAACAGATGAGACTCCAATAAGCATTAAAATTAATCCTATTGTCCACAGTATGGAAGCTGTAATATTGAACCATTGGAAAGGCTGTTTTCTGCCCAGGGCTGCTCTTCCAAAGCGCACTGTTAAAGCTAATAAAGGTATGCCGAGAAATAAACATATTCCGGTAAGAAGCAGTACCCTCATATTTCCTGATATGGAAAGTAAATCAAAAAGGCTCTGCATGGAATAATGAAACCAATGCCCGTTGTTATGTATATGAATTACGTTAACACCGCTGGTGAAGGATACAATAAGCCCTATAAGCAGCATACCAAATATAAAGGCAAGTAAAAAAGCAAAGAACATAAGTATAGCCTTCACAATTCCAACCACTAAATTACCCGCCCCGTGCCCTGCTGAGGAAAAGAAGTCACCTAAATCTTTGCTAAATTCCCTCGCATGGTTGTTCATACTGCCGCTCTTCATTTCATCTCCAAAACCTTTTACTTTTTTTTTGATGCTTTCCATTTCCTCCTCTATAGACTTGCGGATATTATTAATATCTACAGGCTCCCCGCGCATCTCCAGTTTTTCAGCAGTAGTCCTCGCTTTGGGCATAATAGCAGCCAATAAAAAGTAGAGAATTATGCCAAAACCACCCAGGAAAATAGAAAGCCCGAAAGCAAGCCTCAGCCAGATGGGGTCAATCCCGAAATGGTGCGAAAGCCCTGAGCATACCCCAAGTATTACCTTTTCGTCTGCATCACGGTAAATGCGTCTCCTGCCCCAGGCTCCATATTCCTTTGAAGAGCTATAAGATTGTTGCTTTTGCTGGCCTGTTCCCGGGCTAAAGTCCTCAGGGGTTCCCATAATGCTGATAACTTCATCTATCTCGGCAATGGTAACTACCTGTTGGCTATCTTTAATTTTTTGCTGGAGTATTTCAGCTATGCGGGCTTCAATATCAGCCATAATTTCATCGTGCCCGTCAGATGCTGACAACGATTTGCTGATAGCTGCCAAATAGGCCGATAT
>JABDAL010000095.1 GCA_013289165.1 Bacteroidota bacterium | reverse complement strand
ATATTCCCCGCTACGATATTAAAGCCTATACAAATATTGGTTCGCCCCGCGTTTATTCTACCGATTCCGTTATATCTTTTGTTTACGGGCATACAAAAGAATCGGGGGTAGATACCTTGCAGCGTGTGGATATGGTTCCTACAGGTAGTTATGCAGAGCCACCCCAAAAAGTATTTAAAATGGAAGAAAATACAGGGGCAGGCTATTTAAATTATTTTCTTGGACTTGTGCCCAATGGAATTAATAGTGTTTATGGCTACTCAAGATTGGTTTATAAGAATATTTATGCCAATATAGACATGCAGGTATACAGCAATAATGAGGGAACCAAACTCTACTTTATTTGCAACCCCGGCAGTGGAGGAGGAGGCACAGGCGGGGGCGGCAGTGGAGGCAATCCTGCTAATATTAAACTTGAGTTTAGAGGGGCTTCGTCGGTTAGTGTTACTGGTAGTGGAGGGTTAAATGTGGTTACCGAATTGGGAACTCTGAGTTTTGCCCCCGGCTTTGCATATACCGACTCGGCAGGTATTGTGAAAGCTAAAAGCTGGCAAGCCTATTTTATAGCGGTTAATTCCAATACAGTACGATTCAATACAGGTTCGTATAATACAGCAGAACCCTTGGTTATAGAAGTTGATAGAGGGCATAACGTAGCTCAAAGTTACCCAAGGATAGGAAACCTTGATTGGAGCACATATTTTGGAGGGACTGATGAACAGTCTGTATTTAATGATATGTGCTCCGATAAGAATGGAAACGTATATGCTACGGGATATACACAAAGTGCACATTACCCTGTTACATCGGGCGTTGTTCAGGGTGCTTTGATTGACGGTTATTCTGCTGCCCTTGCCAAGTTTAGTATTGCACCTTATGATAGCCTTGTATGGGCTACTTATTATGGGGGAAGTATAACAGCTGCAAATGGAGTAGCTGTTGATGCAAGCGGTAATGTTTATATAACGGGGTCTACCCAATCAACTAATCTTCCTCCTGCATCCAATCCTTCCTCTCTTGGTAATTATGTCCAGCCTTCGCTTGTTAGCCACTTTAATCCAACTGGTTATAACGCATTTATTACGATGTTCAGCAATGATGGAACAAAAACCTATTGGGCTACCTATTATGGAGGAGGAGGTTATGAAGCAGGCCAGCATATAGCCATAGATGGGAATAACAATATTTATATGGTTGGAGGAGGAGTGTATGCAGCCGTAAATAGCTATTTCCCCGTAAAGACCAGCAGCCATGCCGGAGCCTATAATAATTCCACGTATGGACAGGGTTTTATTGTAGAATTTAATGCAAGTAATCCTTTTGATAACCCCACGGGTATCACAAGAGAATGGGCAACCCGGATAGGAGATACCTCCCATGATATTGGTTACCAAAATTCAGCTTTATATGGCTGTACAACAGATGCCGGTAATAATTTTTATGTAACGGGATATGCTTCAGATTTTGGTTATACAAGCCCTGCCACACTTACTTTTAATTATACGCGTGGATATACTAATGCAGTGGTTACTAAATTCAATGCTAATAATAATGTAGATTGGTCATCTTATTATGGAGGAAGTGGGAATGGCTCAAATTACGGGGAGGATGGGCGAGCGATAACGGTTGACCAAAGCGGGAATGTATATATAACCGGGGTATCCACTTCTGACAGTTCTGGTGGGGGAATCGGAATACAGACAAAAAGGTTGAGTGGCGGTTTCTTCCAGCGAAGTAATCCTACTAATGGAAATGGATATATTGCTGAGTTTAGTTCCGTAGATACCCTGAAATGGGGAACCTATTTTGGAGGTTCAGGTAGTTTAGCCGGGCAAGCCATCACTACGGACGGCTATAATAATTTGTATGTAACAGGATGGGACAAAGCAAGTAGTATTCCCTGGCCGAGAAGCAATCCGCCCGGTGCTTATAACCAGCAAACATTTGTGAGTGGTAAGACCACATACAATGGCTTTGTTGCTGCTTTTAGCAATGCCGATGCAAGTCCCCTTTATGTTTGGGGAACCTTTTTTGGCAACAATTTAGCTACCGGAATGTGTATTACTCAAAATTCAGGGCATTACTGGCTTGATTTAGTAGGGGAAGGGGGAAACGGGCATACTCCTTTGGTGTTCCCCAAAGGCGCCTATCAACAAGACACATTCTATTTCAATCAACAGCCGACGGGATTCGAAGGAACTTCATTTATTTCCCAATTTGATATAGACACTATAATAGGTCCCGCAGGGATACCTGTTGTTGATAACCGGGTGGGTAATATGGAGGTATATCCCAACCCAACCCTGCAAATAGCAACCCTGCAATTAAACCTACAGGAAAACGAAGATGTGCAGGTTTCTGTAATGAATTTGTTGGGAGAAACCGTATTTACAGCAACCTATAAAGGCGAACAGGGGATTTTTCAGCAACAGATTCCATTATCTTCTTTACCCTGTGCAACCTATATTATAAAAGCCCAAACAAGAAACGACACTTATTACAATAAAATAGTTAAATTGCAGTAGTTTATACATAATGAAAAAATTAAATTGGCTCTGTTTTTTAATTGGCTGTATTAGCATTTCTCCTGCTTTTTCTCAAAACCATTGGGATTCCGTGGGAACAGAAATTCATCTAAACTATGACTTGTGGCCAGACGTGATTTATGGTGATTCCAACTATTTATATATGGCTGGCAGGTTTCATGTTATTGAGGAGATGCACATGCAGGGCATTGCCCGCTGGAACGGGATAAAATGGGATTCTATGGGGGCGGGAATTGATAGATTAATCATGTATGATACATTTTCTTATAACCCAAACCATGTTTCAACTATGACTCTATACCATCATAAACTATATGTAGGCGGAGAGTTTATATCAGTAGGTTATTTGAATGCACCCGGCATAGGAGTATGGAATGGCACGGTATGGGATACGGTAAAAGTACAGCCTTTTAGAAATTATAGCCTTATGAGAACAAATGAAGATGTTTTTGCATTAGCAGTAATCAACAACAAACTTTATATGGGAGGGGATTTTGATACCGTTGCGGGAAAACGCTGCATAGGTATAGCCTGTTGGAATGATACCAACTGGAGCAGCCCTAATTTTCCCGGTGGTTTTTCTTTTGAATTGATTAGTTCTATTTGTGAGTATAAGGGAAGTATTTATGCTGCCGGACATTTTGCCGGAAACAATGGTGGAATAGGTGAAATAATAAGATTAGACAGTGCTGGAAATTGGCATTCAGTAGATACAGGAATTAAAGGCACAATGGATTGGATAAATACGATGGCAGTATATAACGGGGAATTGTATGTAGGGGGATATTTTTATAAATCAGATGGGAATGTGGGTAATTGTATTCAAAAATGGAATGGTACATCGTGGAGTGATGTAGGCGGAGGAACAGACTATCAAGTAGAAAACTTATTAGTATATAATGGTAAATTATATGCTATGGGACAATTCACTGTAGCCGGAGGGGTTTCTGCCGATAACATTGCCGAATGGAATGGCTCTAAATGGTGCAGTTTTGGGGGCAGAATCCAAAATGGCATTTCTACAGCATGTGTTTACAAGGATACATTATATATAGGTAGTGACTTTACCATATTTGCAAATGATACTATAAGCTATCTTGCCAAATGGGTAGGCGGTAACTATACCGATAGCTGTGAAAATCCAACGGGAATAAGTGAGGTAAGTAATCCAACTGGCAGAATATTGGTTTATCCGAATCCGAATAACGGAC
>JABDAL010000094.1 GCA_013289165.1 Bacteroidota bacterium | reverse complement strand
ACTAAGACATTCCATCCCTCCAAAGCATAAATATTAGGAATAAATGCATGGTCGAATACAAATTTTCTCGGGCCTGAATAACGGTCAGCGCTAAACGGAGTTACATCTATACCCACTTTCCGGAAGCATCGTATGGCACGTGGCATGTGAAATGCAGAGGTAATAAGCAGGTATTTTCCATTTTTATTTAGGCTATCCAAAATAGGTTTAGAAAAGGTTGCATTCTCCCTCGTATTTTTCGAATGTTTTTCCACTATGATAGAACTATCGGGGATTCCCAGCTTCACCAGGTAATTCCTCAACAGAGCAGCTTCCAATACGTTTTTTTCGATTATGCTGCCTGAACCTCCGCTAATAAATATTTTATTGATTTTGCCATCACGGTATAGCGCTACTGCCTGCATAAGCCTGTCAACTGCCCGGTCAAATTGCACACGGACAAGCAGATGGTCATATGCTATCATTCCGCCCAACACTATACCGGCATCATATTTCCCTTGTATTGCACTTTCTCGTATGGCAGGAGTTTCGTAATGGCCCATAAACTCATCCAGGATAAAGCTATTGGTAAAAAAATAAAATACGGAAAATGTAATGATAAGGAGCTTCCGCCTTTTGCGGTCGTCTTTGGTAAAAATAGCCCCAAGCAATATGGCCATAATCCAGAAAACAGGCGTTATAAGAAAACTCAATAGTTTTGAAATGAGAAAAAACATGCTTAAATTAGTTTATAGTTCTTGTATTCGCCCGGCCTCCATCCTGTTTTTGTTTCAATAAAACGCACGATACTTTCCCTCAGGCTAAGGTTTTTTTTGCGGGTATCGAAATCAAATCTCCAGTCTTGCTTTTTTACTCTTTCATACATTACATCGGGATGAGTGCCTTCAAACTTTTTTAAGGCACAAACTACCGAATAATCATATTCCTCTTGTTGAGTAAGATTTTTTTCAACGGAGTCCTTTTCATGCCATAACTTATAAAAAGCACTGCGTTTTGTTTGTTGAATGAGCGGATGTTTCACCCATCCATAGTGAAATATAGTTGCCCCGGAATGTTTTACCCGCAATTTACGACCTCCGTTTAGCAGTTCATCGTCGGTTGGAGAAAGTTGGGCATATTTGCGGAAGCCCTGTGCATCGCGAAAGGAACGGATATGCCTGTCGTTTCGTATAATCCGGATTTCTTTTCTGTACCACAGCCTGGAATCTTCAAGAAATGAATAAGAGCCATAAAAGTGAAGGTAATTAAAAAGCAAACCATCTATCATTTTATTATCCTTCCATTTTTGCATTACTTCGCGGATGAGCGGTATGTTGTTTTCATGTATCACCTCATCTGCCTGAATATAAACTGCCCAATCCGAATCAGGTGAAACGGCATCCAATGCCTTATTGGTTTCCTTTGCAAGCAACAGGCCTCCTTTACGAAGGGAATCATCCCAAATGCTTTCTATAATTTTTATTTTCGGTGATGAGATGCTTTTAATTAGTTCAAGGGTATTGTCGGTAGAATTGCCCACGCTTACCACCACTTCATCACATAAGGGAAGAATAGATTGTATAGACTCCACCACAGGAAAATCATAGGTTAGCGCATTCCTGATGATAGTAAAACCCGATACCTTCATAACTTAAATTCCGGTATAATTAAAAGGTGTGATTTTTTTTAATTCCTCTTTTACCTCGTTGCTTATTTGCAACGAGTCAATAAATTCTTCCATACCCTGCCGGGTAATAATGTCATTAGTACGGGTAAGGTTTTTCAGTGCTTCGAAGGGAGCAGGATAGTTTTCCCGCCTCAAAATAGTTTGTATTCCTTCTGCCACTACCGACCAATTATTTTCAAGGTCGCGGTTTAAAGCAGGTTCGTTCAGGATAAGTTTGCCAAAACCTTTTAACAATGATTTATAGGCTATGAGTGAATGGGCAAAAGGTACACCCAGGTTTCGCAATACGGTAGAATCAGTAAGGTCGCGCTGCAACCTTGAGACAGGTAATTTTGCTGAAAGATGCTCCAAAAGGGCATTGGCTATTCCCAAATTCCCCTCTGCATTTTCAAAATCAATAGGGTTAACCTTATGCGGCATAGCTGAAGAACCTACCTCACCGGCTTTTATTTTTTGCTTGAAGTAATCAAAAGAAACATAGGTCCATAAATCCCTTGAAAGGTCAAGCAATATAGTATTGATGCGTTTCACTGCATCGCAAAATGCAGCCAGGTCATCATAATGCTCAATCTGCGTGGTATATTGTTGCCGCACCAAGCCCAGCTCATCGTGGAGAAAGCGGTCAGCGAATTCTTTCCAGTTAATGGAAGGGTAGGTAACTATATGTGCATTAAAGTTGCCCGTTGCTCCTCCTAATTTAGCCGATATGGGGATATTTTTTAATGTATCTATTTGCGAGGATAGCCTTTCTACAAAAACCATTATTTCTTTACCAAGGCGGGTCGGGGATGCCGGTTGCCCGTGCGTATGGGCAAGCATAGGCACATCTTTCCAGTCTTCGGCTGATTTCTTCAAACTGAGTAAAACATTGTCCAGGGCAGGTAATAAAACGTCTCTTTTGCATTCCTTCAATGCAAGGGGCACGGCAGTATTATTAATGTCCTGCGAGGTTAGCCCGAAGTGTATAAATTCTTTGCTGTCTCCTAAATGAAGACTGTCTAATTTTCCTTTCAGGAAGTATTCCACTGCCTTTACATCATGGTTGGTAATGGCTTCCAGTTCTTTTATGTGCTTTGCTTCTTCCTGGGTAAAGTTGGTATATATATTTCTCAGGCTTACTGAAATGGCAGCTTCATCAATTTCTTCCAACTGCGGAAGAGGTATACGGCATAATGCCAAAAAATATTCTACCTCTACTCTTAACCGGTAACGGATAAGGGCATATTCGGAAAAATAGTCGGCTAGCACTTCGGTCGTTTTTCGGTATCTTCCGTCAATGGGAGACACAGCAGTAAGGGCAGTTATATCGGGTATATTCGTCATGAATCCTTAAAGATGAAGCATAAATGGATTGCCAAATTACAAAAAACGAGCATAATGTATAGTTTATAGAGGCTGTAATAATTTCCACCGGGCGATGTTAACTAGTTTTTCATCTGAACTGACACCAGAATATTTTTACATTTGCAACACTTACACCGGTAAAGTGAATAATAAAAAGAAACAGCCCATAAAACAGCCACCTAAAAAGGTGGTAGCGGCTCCTCCAAAGCCCACGCGAGATTATCATCTCATATTGCTTTGGGTTATTATTGTGGCGGTGAGCCTTATTCGCTACCGGCTTCTTAATGTACCTTTTGAGAGGGATGAAGGTGAATATGGGTACATAGGGAGCCTAATGTTACACGGAGTGCCCCCCTTTAAGGATGCCTATTCTATGAAACTACCGGGGACTTCCTTTATGTATGCCGTTCTTATGCTCATTTTTGGGCATACCAGTAGAGGGGTTCACTTTGGTGTTCTTTTTGTGAATGCCGCCACCATGTACTTTCTTTATAATGCTTTTAAAAAGATATTTAATTCTTTTGTAGGCCTTGCAACTGCAACCGTATATGGTTTCATGGCCATCGGGCTTGTTTTTGACGGCTTTGCTGCCCATGCAACGCATTTTATTTGTTTCTACAGCTCCATAGCCCTTGTGTTTCTTGCCGATTTTATGAAATCGGGTAAAACAACCAAAACCTTTCTCTGCGGCTTGATGCTCGGCATGGCATTTTTAATGAAACAGCAGGCTGTTTTCCTCTTACTATTTGGAGGGTTGTTTCTATTCATTTTTATGAAATTTGAAAAGAAGCAAAGCTTACTGGAAATATTTAAAAA
>JABDAL010000093.1:159-3904 GCA_013289165.1 Bacteroidota bacterium | reverse complement strand
TCCAAAACAACTACCCTCAATCCGGGGCTTTCCGCTTTAAGATGAATAGCGGCACTTAAGCCCACTATGCCTCCTCCTATTATGGCTACGTCAATGTCGTCCGTAAAGCTGTCTCCTTCCCAAAAACTGTAGTTCACTCGCTTTTTATGATGTTATTCTATGCTTAATTACAAATCTAATGGAAAAATGCTACATTTGCACCCCTCAAAAAAGAAAAATGTCAAGTACGCAAGATATAGGGATTGGTTCAATCATACGTTTCAATGGCGAATTATGTGCTATTGTTGAGTTCCAGCACCGTACCCCCGGCAACCTCCGTGCATTTTACCAGGCTAAAATGCGCAACCTTAAGAATGGCAAGGTAATAGAATATCGTTTTAGGTCCGGCGAATCGGTTGATGTGGCAAGAGTGGAGTTTAAAGACCTGCAATTCATATATATGGAAGGTGATTTTGCTGTTTGTATGGATAATGAATCCTACGAACAGGTTCATGTTCCCGTATCGTTTTTTGGCGAAGGGGCTAAGTACCTCGAGGAAGGCATGGAAGTGAAGGTAGCTTTTGAGAGCGATGCTCCCATTTTAGCAGAGCCTCCCACCTTTGTTGAACTGGAAATAACTTACACCGAACCGGGCGAAAAAGGCAATACCGCTACCAATGCTACCAAAGTGGCTACCGTGGAAACAGGCAGCGAAGTATATGTGCCCCTGTTTGTAAATACAGGCGACAAAATACGAATCGATACCCGCACGGGTGCTTATTGCGAACGAGTAAAATAATTATCTTAAATACAATTCACACCAATGGCAAACCATAAATCAGCTATTAAAAGGACAAGAGGCAACGAAGCTAAAAGACTGCGCAACCGCTACCAGGCTAAAACAGTCCGCACTTTATTGAAGAAGGAAGCAGAAGCTAAAGGCTCAGACGCGAAGGACCTTACAAAGCTGCTTTCATCCATTGACAAGCTTGCCAAGAAGAACGTTTTTCACAAAAACAAAGCTTCTAACCTTAAGTCAAAGCTCATGAAGAGAGCTAACAAGGCTAAAGCTGCTCCAAAGGCTAAGTAAGTTTTATTTATAACACCAAGCGAATCCTGGCATTTATGCGGGACGTGGCTTTCGTTCGCAGAGACGATTTAACGCGTAATTATTGCCTTCCCGCTCTCCATCACATTATAAACTCCTACTGATAAAGGACTACTGACACCTGGCAACTGGAATGTAAACAATCCATTACTTGGATTGGGATATACCTTTATACTGCCTAAGGGAATATTTATAGTATTGACCCCTAAATGAATGGCTGTATCTACCAACGTTAAACTTACCGGATAAGACCCATTGGAGCCTGTAAAGTCAAGTAATTTGGTATAGGTATTAGTGGTTACATCATAGCTGAAAAGTACTCCATACCCCGCACTTCCTCCATAAATGGTAGTACCGTATAGCAATCCCTTATCCGGATCCCGGATAAGGGACCCGGAGGGATAACTGCCATCCGTACCATTAAAGGTTACTAATACTTTTTCGGTATTGTTTGCAGGGTTGAAGCTAAAAAGTACTCCCTCTCCCGCAGCATCTCCTCCTCCCCAGGTCACACCATAAAGTACGCCATTGGATAATTGTAACAAATCAGTACCATCGGGATATGCCCCATCCCCATGTGTTCCGCCAAACGAGTAAACCACATTTATAGCACCCGTACGTGTGTTAAACGTATAAATAGTTCCTGAATCGAATTTTCCACCCCCCTCGGACATTCCGTAAAGCAAACCATTGCTCGCATGGATAAGCCCGCTGCTTGCATCATTAGGCCCGGTATTAGGATATGGTTTAAAAGTAACATAGATTACCGCCACTGTTTGTATAACCATTTGTATTGTCATAATTAATTACCACATTTTCGGTGTTGGTTTTTAAATTAAAACTGAACACAGTTCCCATATCATTAGCTCCCCCTATATTAGTGGTTCCATATAATAAGCTATCCGGAACATAGAGTAATTTGGACACAGGTTCGAATCCATCTGTCGTCCCGTTAAAACTAAATAGCACAGCTTGCTTATTAGTCATAGGATTATAATTGAATATAGTTCCATCATTATGGGTTCCTCCTTCGTAAGTTGTTCCATATAGCATGTATTGGGAGTAGGAAAGTAAAAAGCTAAAAATAAAAAATGAAAATAGGAATAACTTTTTCATTTAAGAGTGGTTTCGATGTGTAAATATAGTAATAAAAAAGAAGGGATATGTCATGGTGCAATATTCTTGTAACAAATCACAAGCCATTATTTTGTTGGTTTTATGTCACGGTTTTTAAAACAGCGTGACATAACCGTGTTATAATTTACCCATTCAAACTAGGTATCTTAAAGGCTTATTATACCCTGTTTATCTATGGTTTATAGCCACCTCATTTGCTACGCAATTGCTATATACTTGCGCGACAAAAAGATATGTCACGTTATACAAAAGATAGTGCCATGCTGGGAATCGATTTTAAGTAACTGAAAATCTGATAGGACTCACTTATGTCACATTGCCCATTTCGTGAAAAACCGTGACATAACGGATTTTGAAAATGAACAAAAAACAGATAAAAAAGTCTTAAACGGCGGCTTTCGTTTATTATATGGTAGACTTGGCTTATTATATAGCATAGAAGCAAACAAATGTACCTTCCCACATAGAGAGGGATAGTGTGGGGGCAACATTCCCGGAATTTAGCGTAAATTTGCACGCCTTTATTAACTGGCACGGTCATTACCTGCCACCGTTCACTAAACACTGACAAGGATTCATTGAAGACAAAGACACTGAAAAAGAACAAGGTAAATGTTGTTACCCTCGGTTGCTCCAAAAACCTGGTCGATTCGGAGGTGCTGATGACCCAGTTGAAGGCTAATAATTATACCGTGGAGCATGAGTCTGCCGAAGAGGACTCCTCTATTGTGATTATCAATACCTGTGGTTTTATTGATAATGCCCGGCAGGAAAGCATTGATACCATTCTGCGCTACGTGGACGCCAAGCAGGATGGCAGGGTAGATAAAGTGTACGTTACAGGCTGCCTGAGCCAACGCTACCGCCCCGAACTGGAAAAAGAAATCCCCGAGGTGGATGGCTACTTTGGTACACAGGACCTGCCCCGCTTATTAAAAACGTTAAAAGCCGATTATAAGCACGAGTTAGTGGGTGAGCGCTTGCTCACTACGCCTCATCATTATGCGTATCTCAAAATTTCCGAAGGTTGTGACCGCAAATGTTCTTTTTGTGCTATCCCTTTGATGCGGGGCAACCATATTTCCGTTCCCGAAGAGCAACTGGTTTTGCAGGTAAGAAATCTGGTGAAAAAAGGGGTGAAAGAAATAATGCTCATTGCCCAGGACCTCACTTTTTATGGGTTAGATATTTATGGCAAGCGCACCCTTTCCGAGTTACTATATAAACTGAGCGATGTGGAAGGCCTCGAATGGATTCGTTTACACTATGCTTTCCCAAGTGGCTTCCCTATGGATGCTATAGATGCCATTCGCAACTGTTCCAATATTTGTAACTACCTTGACATGCCCCTGCAACATGCATCAGATAATATGTTGAAGGCGATGCGCCGGGGTATTACGAAAGAAAAATCTACCCGCCTGCTCGAAACCATACGCGAAAAAGTCCCGGGGATTGCTATCCGTACTACTTTCCTCGTGGGTTACCCGGGGGAAACAGAAAATGATTTTGATGACCTGTTGC
>JABDAL010000093.1:0-149 GCA_013289165.1 Bacteroidota bacterium | reverse complement strand
TATTGGAACAGTTGCGAATGGCATCTATAGCATCCATAGGGAAGCCACTTGGGAAGAGGTAAAGAAAGAACGGGCAGGCAGGTTGATGGAGGTGCAGCGCAAAATATCACATCAACTGAATAAGCAAAAAGTGGGTAGCAAATTAAAAG
>JABDAL010000092.1:2376-4053 GCA_013289165.1 Bacteroidota bacterium | reverse complement strand
TTGTTTATACCGACCCGGGATATTTTAAACATCCTATGTCTACTATTTTTAAAGCTAATGGAAGGGGTTTCGGGTATGATTTTGGATTAAGCGCCACCTACCGGAAATGGAAAATAGGCGTGTCAGTAATAGATTTGGGCAAAATAGAATGGCAGAATAACCAGTTCAGTGCTTCTACCCTCTACTTCCCTTCATTAGACAGTGCCGAGTCACAGGGTGTCAGCAAAAGTGAAACTAAAATATTCAACTCGTTTGTAAATTATAACCAAACGGGAGGCAATCCGAATTTTTCTACCCAATTACCTTCCAAATTCCGCAGTGGTATAAGCTACCAGGTTACAAATGGAATCCAGCTTTCTTCTGATTATGTAGCACCCTTAAACAGTGTGGAAGGAAATATCTTAAACCCTTATTTTGCAGTAGGAGCACACATACATTTTTTTGGTGTATTTAACTTCGGCGTAGGGTTTGCTACTGAAAAAGGGTTTGGAAACCTTGTGCCGGTGGGAGTTTATCTCAATATAGGCTACTTTGAAATTTATGCAGCCACGAACGACTTCCTTTACTTTGTAGACCCCAACAGCACTCACGTTTTCTCCGTGGCTACAGGAATCAGGTTGTTTGGATTTTAAAAATGAAGAACTGGTAACATGAAAAATACGATTATTGTTATTATATCTTTCTTATCCATAGCCGGAAATATTATTGCGCAAACTCCTGTAAAAAAAGATACAGTTAAAACAATTACTATTTCACCCGAACAAAATGCTAAGCTAAACTATAATAATGGGCTGGCAGATTTTTCAAAAGGCAGCTATTCAACTGCACTCCTCAAGTTTAACCAGGCTATTGCTGATAATCCAAAATTTGAACCTGCCTACCTCGGTAGTGCCAATACACGCTTTAAACAAAAAGACTACAAAAATGCGATATACGATTATCAAAAAGCTACCGGCCTCGATACTGCCGATGACAAAGCATGGTACGGACTAGGAAGAAGTGAAGCAATGCTGGGGAACAAGGAGGAAGCTATAAACACCTTTATGCATGTTGTAAAGAAACACTCAGGTAATGCTGATGCCTGGTATTGCCTTGGCGAGGAACAAGCCCTTAACAACAACTACAAAGATGCAGCAATTGATTTTACCAATGCCCTTACTGCCAATGCTAATCTTACAGATGCATATAATGACAGGGGTACCTGCAACTACCAGTTAGGGGATTATAAAGCAGCTATTGACGATTACCGGCAGACTATCCTTTTTACGAAAACACCCGAAAGCTATAACAATCTTGGCAATGCAGAACTTAAAGACAAAGACGACGATGCGGCAATTGGAGCATTTAAGCAGGCCATTGCCTTAAATCCTACACTGCCCGGTTCATATGATAACTTAGGTGCAGTTTATCTTGACAAGCAAAATTTCCGGGAAGCAATAACTAATTTTAATAAAGCCCTGCAGCTTGACTCCAACTATTTTTATGCTTACTGTAACCGTGGCTTGGCAGAATATAAACTGAATAATTTGGATTCAGCGATAGCCGATTGCGATAAAGCAATTAAAATCAATCCCGAATACGGAAACGCTTATCTCAACCGGGGAATAGTGGAAGAACTTATGCGGAAAAGTGAAGATGCTTGCAGCGACTGGCAAAAAGCATCAACCTATGGAGTGG
>JABDAL010000092.1:0-2366 GCA_013289165.1 Bacteroidota bacterium | reverse complement strand
GTGGCAGTAGCCGACAACTATACCAAAAATTGTAAATGAGAATGAGTTATACGGTTTATTCCCAACAGATGTATTCGCGCAAAGTATCAAGGTTGCTTTTAACTCTTTGCTTTGTAAGCTTTGCATTATTGGGCTGGGCACAGGATAAGGAGTTCGTTAAAAAGAATTTTAAAGACGATAAAAAGGGATATAGGAAAGCTATGGACTCCATTAAAAAAGGAGACTCCTACTACCTGCTCGGAGCACATTTCTATCACTTTGCTATCCCTTATTATATGAGTGCGGAAAAGTTTAATCCGAACAGTGCAACCATAAACTATAAAATAGGGAAATGCATGATCTATTCATCTATGAAAACCCATGCTGCTACTTATCTTGAGATAGCTATCAGCCTGAATGCCGATGTGGCTCCTGATGCCCACTATTGCCTTGCACGGGCTTACCATTTAACCATGAACTGGGATAAAGCCAAATTACAATACAGTACTTACCTGCAAACACTTACCCCAGAACAAACCCGCCAAATAACGGATGTAAGGAAGAAAATTGATGAATGTAATAATGGCAAACTGCTTTCCCAATCTCCTACCCGTGCTTTTATAGATAACGTGGGCACTACCATCAATACTCAATACCCGGAATATAGCCCGGAAATAAGCTCCGATGGCTCCAAAATGATTTATACGGCACGTATCCCTAACGGTTCCAAAAAATCAATTGACGAAAAAGACGGGCAAAGTTTTGAAAACATTTTCATATCGTACTATAAGAATGGAAAATGGAGCCCCGCGGAAAATTTAGGTACTCCGGTAAATAAGGGTAAGTCTAACAATGCCGCTGCAGGCATTTCACCCGATGGACAAACCTTATATATATATCATTCCTCACGCAATGGAGATATTTATCAAACCCATTTAGATAATAATGAGTGGACCAAGCCCCAAAAAATGGCTAAGCCTATTAATTCTGATGGTAAAGAAACTTCTATCACTTTTTCGCGGGATGGGAAAACAATGTATTTCGTAAGTGACCGCTTGGGTGGATATGGTATGGGTGATATTTATAAATCAACTGCTGACGGCGAAGGAAACTGGAGCGACCCTCAAAACCTAGGAGCTGCCATTAACACCCAATATGATGAAAAAGGAGTATTCCTTCAGCCGGATGGAAACACCCTCTATTTTAGCTCGACGGGACACAACACGATGGGCGGATATGATGTTTTCAAAACTGTTTATGATAGCGGGCACTGGTCATCTCCTGAAAACTTAGGCTATCCTGTCAATACACCCGGCGATGATATATTTTTCGTAATGCCTTCCGATGGAAAACATGCTTATTACTCTTCCGATTTAAGATCCGGTTCGGGAGATATGGATATTTATATGATTACTTTTCTTGGTGCTGAAAAACCCATGATGGTGAGTACCACCCCCAATACCTTGTCAGGTATTACTTCTCATATCGCTGACGTAATGAGCACCGAAGCGGTAGCAGTACCGCTTGCTAACAGGGCGATCCTCAGCGGCATAGTGGTTGATTCAGAAACCCATACACCCCTGTTTGCTTCGATTGAGTTAGTGGACAACAAAAAAAACACGTCGGTCTCTCATTTTAATACTGACAGCCTTACCGGGAAATATGTTGTTACCCTTGTATCGGGTGTTAACTATGGCATAACAGTCAAAGCCGACAAACATCTTTTCTATTCTGCTAATCTCGATTTAACAGACTCTACACATTACCATGAGATTGTAAAAAATATTGCCATGCAGCCTTTGGAAGTTGGAAGCCACGTTGCCCTGCGAAATATTTTCTTCGATTATGATAAATCTTCATTACGGAAGGAATCAGCGGGCGAGTTGGTGCGAATAATTGATTTACTCCATAAGTATCCTACTCTTAAAATTGAAATTGATGGGTACACCGATGATAAAGGTGCTGTAGATTATAACATGGCCTTATCCACCTCAAGGGCACAGTCAGTAATTAATTATTTGAAAACTCATGGAATTGCGCCTGGCCGGCTTACGGCAAAGGGATTTGGTGCTGCTAACCCGGTTGCAAGTAATGCCACCGATGCCGGCAGGCAACTAAACCGCCGTACAGAGTTCAAGATTACCGGCAAATAGGAGAATTTTTCTCTCATTTATTCATATTAAATTAATATTTCCTTAATGAAGTGAGGGTACTTTTGATTGCATAAATTCACCCTCATGAAAAAGATTTCCCTTTTCCTCACACTCTTAATTGGGGCACTCTCACCGTTATTTTTCCTATTGTCCAATAGTAAACTTAGCACGAATCATAGTTGCTTTTTCATCTCTGGGTGCCGTATAGGTTTTCAAATCCAGGTCACGGCCCAT
>JABDAL010000091.1 GCA_013289165.1 Bacteroidota bacterium | reverse complement strand
CCGGATAAGTTCATTCCATGCAATAGTATTGTAATGCTGGAGCGATACCCATTCGTTTTGCTGGTAACCGGGCAACTTGAGATTATTATCAATTTGCATTCTTATAAACCGCTGGTGGTTATTGGCAGCAGAATCTATCAAGTGCCCCAATATTTCTTTTTTGCTCCATTTATCAGGTGCAGGCTTTTTGCTTGCTTTATCTTCGGAATAATTAAGGAGTTTATCGGAGGTTTCGTCTAGTATCTGTTCGAACTCTATAATCGTATTTTTTATGGTACTCATCAGTGGTTCATTACGTTAAACATTTCTTCTCTTTTTGCCCTCAGTCCTTTTGCATAGCCAATTGGAGCTTCCAGTATATCATTTTTCAGCGCCTCCATAGCTTCTGTAATAAACTCACTCAATGGAAGCCCGCCATGTGATTGAGATTTGTCCGCTCTTCGTTGATGGCCGAGTTCTGTATCAGTCGAAGGGGGGATTATTTCAAATACTTTTACGGAAGAGTTTTTTAACTGGTGCCGCCACGATAGGGTGAGTGAGTGAAGAGCCGCTTTAGTAGCACAGTATATGGGCATAAAAGCTATAGGCACAAAAGCAAGTCCCGAGGAAATATTAATTAAAGCAGAATCATTTTTAGAGGCCAGGTGCTGCGCAAACAAAGAACCCAGGTGTATAGGGGCAACCAGGTTTGTTTCTATTTCTTCTCTTATTTTCTCGAGGTCAACAGGTTTTGTAAGGTCGGCTACTAACTGTATTCCGGCATTGTTCATCAAAATATTTGTTTCGGGATAATTTTTCAGAACGTGGTCGCACAAATCTTCCCGTTGTTTAGTGTCTGCAATATCACAGGTAATAGTAATTAGCCCGGGATGTTTTGCCTCCAGTGCATCTAATCGCTCAACCCGGCGGCCACAGATAATTACTGTATTTCCTGACTTTAAAAATTCCTCGGCAAAAGTTAATCCTATACCCGATGTGCCTCCGGTAATTAATATAGTATTATTAGATAGGTTCATATTCAAATTTTATAATAAAACAAAGATAGAAATATAGTGTTAGATTTGATGAAAAGGAGGATAAGTGGCAAAATTTACTGCTTCCTTTTTTTCTTCTTTTTCAGTTTGGGGATTTTTCCAATACGCTTATCACCTTTTAAAACAAGTTCGCAGGCTCTGATAGCAGCCGATTCAAAATTATCGCTATCGGCAGGAATCATTTGCCACGCTGTCGGCCGCAAGCCTTCGTTCAATACAGAAACAGAAGTAAGTGATGGAAATTCCTTTTTCAGGCTTTTGTGATGCTCGTGTTCGGTAGCAATCCAGAGCCCGTTGCAGTCAGTATGAGAGGTTTTATCGCGAAGAATAAAGACAATTTTTTCTCCCACATAAACTCCATAGCAGCCAAAGAAAGGTTTCATATGAGGCTCCAGTGGCAGCAGGTAGTCAAGTATAAAAGGGAACGGTATATTCTTTGTACGGGGCATCCTGCTTAAGGATTTGATTTCTTTTCAATAAAAAGCACCACCTTATTAAAGTCTGCTGACGCATTTATTACCTTGCGAAAATCTTCATACATACTAATAGGATAGCGGATTTGTTTATAGTTTTCATCAATGATAACAGTTACTTTATTCCCATCCGTTTTATAATAGGAATGGAATTCCATATCTCTTTCTCCTCCTGTTTCATGGAACACATCCATATTTACAGCATTTAAATTAGTCACTATATATCCGTCAGGCAGTTCAAATGCAAGCTCACGGTGATAGCCATGGTTGTGGTGGTTTTCAACCGGGGTGTGTCTTACCGTATCATCATATAATTCGCTCTGGGGGCCAATTAGTTGCCCTACTTTAAACAAGAACTTATTCCCTGCCTGCTCCAGTGCGCTATTGGTGCTTAAATCAGCTTCCACAATAAAGGGCTGGCGGAATAATTCATTCTCCTTGTACCCTGTTACGCTTACATTCGTTGGCTTGGCATCCTGAAAAATTATTTTTACAATCCGGTCTATAACATCCTTTTTATCCTGGTCCGACAGGAAGGAATAGATGGGTTGTATTTGGTAGCCTTCATATCCGCTGAAAGTCTCCTTTAAATGAATATTAGCCATTCCCATATCCAAATCAAATTTGATATTTTCATACAAATCATTCATACTTTGTTTCCAGTCGTTGCAAAATATGTCGCGCACCTGTCCCACGCCCGTATGAAAATCTTTCCCAATAGTTACCGGGTGCATAAATATACCTTGTTGGCAAACCCAGTCGTCGGGCACGTATCCATATCGAGACATGGGCTCCATAGGAGCTATATAATTACCCGGTCCCGGGAAATAAATAAGGTATTTTTGCAGGTAAGCCCACGAATCGAAATCTCCGTCAAATGGCTTATCGAAGCGATCTGTAGTAAGCACAATTTCATGTTTTATTCCGGCGTCGCTATATAGTTGATCATATAATTTCAGCATCCCTGTCTCATCGGCTACATGGGTTGTCAATATAGTTTCTAAGGTGCTGTTGTTTTTTCCTAATACGTCTTGTTTCAGTGAAATAGTGGTTTTTATACAGCTTTCGATCTTCCTGATTTTTTCCTCTTCCGTTAAACCCGCTAATTTCATAGTGTCTATCACGTTTTGAGCCACTTTCCTGTCTTTTTTCGTAATCTCATGGTAAAATGATTCATATACTCCCCTGCAGAAATCACTCCAGGTGTCAAGCCTTTCTCCAGGGTCCCCATTGGCGTTGTAAGCATATTTATACTCCATTCTCATAAGTGCTCCGTTCTCTCCAGAATATTCTTCCCTGTCATAACCTTTAATATCCGTTCCATCAAAAAATATATGGTGCTTGGCTGTCATTGTAGTATCCGTTTGCATATCCGGAAACCCATTATAGCTTTTAGCGTCAAAAATAAATGCCGGAGGAGAGTATATATCAACCCGTAAGTTTTTCACCAAACTATTTATTCGGACATATTCTGTTCCATATTTCCGCGAGGGTTCCATCAGAGTGTACATAAATTCTACCTCGCTGCCCAGTTCAATTCCATCAATGGCAAATATTTTGTAGTGCCCCATATTTTCATAATTATCCACATCTTTAATATTCGCTGAATTAAGAGTGGTTACTTTCCCTTCTTTTGTAATGGAGCGGGCCTGAACATCTTCCAATACCACACCTTCGGGCGCCGGAATATAAACTGTATTAGCTTCTTCAATAGCCTTGTCTGAATTAACCCGTATAATCATATGGTGCGTGATGTACATCACAATGTCTTTGTTCTGTGAATAGTACTCAATTATGCGCTTGTCCTTAATTACAACAACTCCCATCTTCTGTTCATCGGCAGGCAATTCGTGCAAGGTTGGGCTGTTATCCCAGTGATAGTTTTTGTATTCAGGGTCAGGTTCGGTTGTAGTTGCCTGCAATTGTCCGAATATGCCGGTAGTGGCAAGTATAGCGATAAATAGAAATATATATTTTTTGAAAAACATGGTGCAAAAATTATGGGGTACTTAGAGTTACAGTTTCATTATATGCTTTGGTAAGTTGATGAATCATTTTATTCCATTTATCAAAATCACTTTTGTACAGCATTAAAGTATTAATGTAAATATAGTCTCTGCAAATAATTTTATTATCCTTTACTTCATAATTTATCTTAAATCCAAATTCAGGACTGGAAAAGCTGCTGTTTGAAGGAAGGTAAGATACCTTGTAACCTTCCGGTATTTCAAGAAGACATGTGCTCTTATCAATTTTCTTATACTCGTATTCTATAGGAGCAGATCTGTCTGCTTCAATAAGATCATTCTGGTATTCCTTTTCCAATTGCATATTAATATATATATCCTTATTCTCTTTCTGGAGATAATCGTTAATTTCAAATGTATAGTTGATGCCTAAGTCTTTGTCCCTGTCCTCTAAATTATCGAAAGAGGAATTATCTATCCTGAATTTGTTATTCCCTTTTCGTAAGAGGTCAAGCAGTAAATCCTGCTTTTCTTTGTTTTCATAATTCATAAATTGCCTTCCTACCTGTATCTTTTCGTATCCCATTGCTTTTAGGTAACCTGTTCCTTTTACTTCCGATTTATCAATAGTCAGATAGGTTGAATCAATAAATTCATTTTTATCGGTATCCATAATGGGTA
>JABDAL010000090.1 GCA_013289165.1 Bacteroidota bacterium | reverse complement strand
TAACTGCTGTTACGTCTGAAAGTAAATAACAACTAAAATGGCCTTCGGGCATAAGGAATAGTGAAAAATCTAATCAATACCATAAAAAACATCTTTGCCATTGAGGATCTCAGGATAAGGATACTAAATACGCTTGGCTTTTTGCTGGTGTACAGGGTAGGCTCTTATATTGTGCTTCCCGGGGTTGATGCTACAGCACTTGCCAGGGGGCACGCCAACGGAGACAGTGGTATATTGGGCTTAATAAACATATTTGCAGGTGGTGCGTTTAGCCGTGCTGCTATTTTCGGTTTAGGTATTATGCCCTATATCTCCGCGTCTATCGTGATGCAGTTGATGGGTATTGCAGTTCCTTATTTTCAGAAACTACAAAAAAGAAGGTAGCAGCGGACAAAAGAAAATTGAGCGCTATACCCGTATATTGACCGTATTTGTAACTGCCTTCCAGGCTCCGGGGTATATCGCATCGCAAATAGCTCCTTATGCTAATGGCCCATTGGGTGTATTCTTCTATATACGTTCCACCCTTATCCTTGTTGCCGGAACCGTATTTGTAATGTGGTTAGGCGAAAAGATTACTGATAAAGGTATTGGCAATGGTATTTCTCTCATTATTATGATTGGTATCCTGGCCCGCCTGCCCTTCGCATTTACGGCAGAATTGCTGGGTAACCGCATGAAATCAGATGGTGGCGGATTAATCGTATTCCTGGTTGAAATTGTATTCCTTGTATTGGTGGTAATGGCAACCATACTTCTCGTGCAAGGCACGCGGAAAATTCCCGTGCAATTCGCCAAACGTATTGTAGGTAATAAACAATATGGAGGTGCAAGGCAATTCATACCTTTAAAAGTGAATGCTGCCGGGGTTATGCCTATCATCTTTGCACAGGCAATTATGTTCCTGCCATTAACTTTATTTACATCTCTTTCCGGTTCATCTACAGCTATGTCGGGGCTGGTAGCAACCTTCTCCAATATCGGAGGCTTTTGGTATAATTTGACATTCGGCTTAATGATTGTAGCCTTTACTTACTTCTATACAGCAGTTATCATTAACTCAAACCAGATGGCAGAGGAAATGAAACGCAACGGGGGCTTTGTTCCGGGAATAAAACCGGGCAGAAAGACAGCCGAACATATTGACTCTGTTATGTCGCGCATTACTTTGCCAGGCTCCGTTTTCCTGGCAATTGTGGCTATTCTTCCCGCTATTGCTATGCTGTTCAAGGTAGATAACCAGTTTGCAAGATTTTATGGTGGAACCTCATTGCTCATCTTAGTAGGTGTGATGATGGACACCCTCCAGCAGATAGAAAGCTATTTGCTGATGCGCCACTACGATGGATTGATGAAGACAGGCAGAATCAAAGGCAGAACGTCATTAAGCGGGCCGGGAGTTGCTGCTGCTTAAAGATTTCAGCTGTTTTGGGAGCAATATATTATAAGACCGAAAACGAGATTCAGAAGATTCATCAAAGTTCTTTGAATGTTTCAAATACGCTGGCAGAAGTGGGTAAGTCCATTGAGCCGGGAATTAGTACAGCCGAGCTGGATAAAATAGCCGAAAGCTATATTATCTCGCAGGGTGCGAAGCCCGCTTTTAAAGGTTACAAAGGGTTTCCCTTCACCTTGTGTATTTCGGTAAATGCACAAGTGGTACATGGGATGCCGGGAGCGTATAAACTTAAGGAAGGTGATATTGTGTCGGTTGATTGTGGTGCGGTGAAAGATGATTTTTATGGAGATTCGGCATATACCTTTGCAGTAGGCAGGATTAGCGAAGAAGCTAAACAATTGCTAAGGGTTACGAAAGAGTCTTTAAAACTGGGAGTGGAAGCGGCAGTAGAAGGGGGGAGGTTAGGAGATATTTGTGCTTCGGTGCAGCAATATGCAGAGAAGTACAAGTACGGAATAGTGAGAGAACTGGTAGGACACGGAATAGGAAGGAGCCTTCATGAAGGACCGGATGTTCCAAACTACGGCAAGCGAGGCAACGGTATGAAACTGATGAGGGGACTGGTAATAGCGATTGAGCCTATGATTAACATGGGCAGGAAAGAGGTGATACAGGAAGATGACGGGTGGACAATTACAGCTAAAGATGGTTTACCATCGGCGCATTTTGAACATACTGTAGCTATTGCAAAAGGAAAACCGGAGATACTGACAACATTTGAACTGATAGAACAAACTAAAGCGGCGCAACTATAGAAATATGACCAAACAGCAATCCATACAGCAGGATGGTACCATTACCGAAGCATTGTCGAACGCTATGTTCCGGGTGGAGCTTGAAAATGGCCACATGGTTACGGCTCATATTTCGGGTAAGATGCGCATGAACTATATTAAACTGTTGCCCGGCGATAAGGTTAAACTGGAGCTTTCTCCTTATGACCTTAGCAAAGGCAGAATTATTATGAGATATTAAATCTAAGATTGAAGACAACTGAGTACGGACCACTGATAACTAAACAAAACCATGAAAGTAAGAACATCTATTAAAAAAACGTAGCATCGACTGCAAAATTGTACGCCGCAAGGGCAGGCTATACGTTATTAACAAAAAGAACCCAAAGTTTAAACAACGCCAGAAAGGAGGTTGATGTCCGATGCCGGACTGGCAAGTACAATATTAGCTCTGTAACTAACTGTTGCAGGGCTTTTTTTGATGTATAAAGCTGGACTGGCAACTATCGTTATTGTGAGCGTGGCATGGCAATCTAGGAATTTTTAAAATAATTCAATTTGCAGCATTCATATTTAAAATAATTATTACCTTTGCACCCCTTTAAAATAAAAGACATAGAAAATGGCACGTATATCAGGCGTAGATTTACCGAATAACAAGCAAGGCGAAATAGGCCTTACGCATATTTATGGCATTGGAAGAAGCAATGCCCGCAAAATATTGAAAGAAGCAGGCGTTGACCCGACTATGAAAGTATCAGAATGGACTGATGCCCAGCTAAATGCTATCCGTAAGGTTATTACTGAAACCTATAAGGTGGAAGGAGCTTTACGCTCGGAAGTACAGCTTCATATTAAACGTTTAATTGATATCGGAACTTACCGTGGTATGCGCCACCGTATGGGTTTACCCGTTCGCGGACAAAATACGCAAACAAATGCCCGTACCCGTAAAGGAAGACGTAAAACGATTGCTAATAAGAAAATGGCTACTAAATAATTGAATTAGAATGGCAAAACCGCAACAACAAAATACTGCTGCTGAAAAAGCTGCAAAAACGACGAAGAAAAGGACCGTAAAGGCTGATTTAGCAGGTCAAGCCCACATTAATGCCACCTTTAATAATATTATCATAACATTTACGAACCAAAAGGGTCAAACTGTTTCCTGGTCGAGTGCCGGAAAGATGGGTTTCCGTGGGGCAAAGAAGAATACCCCGTTTGCTGCCCAATTAGCTTCAGAAGATGCCAGCAAAAAGGCATTTGAAGCCGGTGTGCGTAAAGTAAAGGTATACATCAAAGGGCCGGGTTCAGGAAGAGATTCTGCTATGCGTTCTATCGGCATTAACGGGTTAGAAGTTACTGAGATAGTAGATATTACCCCGATGCCGCACAACGGTTGCCGCCCCCCTAAAAAGAGAAAAGTATAATACAACATAATTTCTAATTAAAATAAATGGCAAGATATACAGGCCCACGTTCCAGGATTGCACGTAAGTTTAAGGAACCTATTTTTGGTCCTGACAGAGTGCTTGAGAAAAAAGCATATCCTCCGGGAATGCATGGTTTTGGGAAGAAAAGAGGTGGCAGGAAATCAGAGTATGCTGAACAGCTGTCTGAAAAGCAAAAAGCTAAATACACCTATGGTATTTTAGAAAGACAATTCCGGAAGACTTTTGGCAAGGCTTCACGCACGAAAGGTAAAACAGGCGAGTTGCTCCTCCAGCTTGTAGAATCGAGGCTCGATAATGTAGTTTACCGTATGGGAATTGCTCCCACACGTGCCGGTGCAAGGCAATTGGTTTCACATAACCATATTCTTGTTAACGGTAAAGTGGTTAATATTCCGTCATATACCCTGAAAGCCGGAACTAAAGTAGCGGTGAGGGAACGTTCCAAATCCTTAGAGGCTATAACTAATTCAATAGGCCAGTCAAATGTACAGGCTTATCCCTGGATTGAGTTCAATGCTCATTCCATGGAAGGCACTTATATTTCTATTCCACCGAGGGAACAGATTCCTG
>JABDAL010000089.1 GCA_013289165.1 Bacteroidota bacterium | reverse complement strand
TCCTCTGGTTGGGCAAGCAATTCAGCCATCCATGATTTTCATATATCCCGCGAGAAAGTATTCACCATTCCTTTTGGAGCCAATATTGAACAAGCCCCCAATAAAGAAAAAATAGCGGGAAGAAAAATTAGTGATACCTGCCGCCTATTATTCTTGGGAGTTGATTGGAACAGAAAAGGAGGCAATATCGCTTTTGACGCTTTTGTTCAGCTTAATGATATGGGGATTGATGCGGAGCTAACTGTTTGTGGCTGTATTCCCCCAAAGAAGTTTACCCATCCCAAGCTAACAGTAATTCCCTTTCTTGATAAAAATAATGCGGAGCAAAAAGAAAAACTGGATGACTTATTTTTCTATACTGACTTTCTTATTCTCCCTACGCGGAAAGAGTGCTTTGGTATTGTATTTTGCGAAGCTTCTGCATTTGGTGTTCCTTCTATTACTACTGATACAGGTGGGGTATCTTCGGCCGTTACAGAAGGCAAAAATGGATTCCTTTTACCTGTTTATGCAACAGGCAGAGAGTATGCACAAGTCATTGCAGAGACTTTTAAGAATAAAGAAAAATATCATTCATTATCCCGGCAATCAAGGGAATTATACGATCTTTCTTTAAACTGGGATGCTTGGGGAGAATCCTTTAAAGAAGCTTACTCCCGTTTAAAATAGATTTAGGTTATGATATCTTTTTTGTCCCGAAAATTAAAGTTGAAATACGCTCTGAATGTTATTCCGTATGCTCTTCTTTTAGCAGCATATTTTTCGCTTGTTATAGATAGAAGTGCAGAAGCAAAAAACCTGCTGCATATATAGAGGAGGTATAGGCTATTTACTGCATAGAATATAAGTTTAGTATCATTTTTTTGCGAGAATTTAATTTTGCTTAGCACTTGGTTAGGTATAGCAACTGCTTCATTTTTTACTGAGCTTTTCCCGCCATGATGAATTATTTTTACTTCAGGGTTAAAAATAATTCTCTTCCCCAATCTCCATGCCCTGTAACAAAAATCTATGTCTTCCATCCAAAACATATTCTCATCCAATCCTCCTATTTCATCTGACAGTGTTCTTCTAAAAACCAGCGCTGCACCCGATGCCACCTGGATGGGTATTGGCGCAGAAGGAGGATTTAGAGTATTTTTTGCATGTATATTGAAGAGAGCAAAAAGCGTATCCTTCACGGGGCTATACTGCCAAAATGAATGTTGGTAGCTTCCGTCTGTATTCAATAGGCAAGGGGCTAATATAGCTGTCCCAGGGTTTATTTCCATATACTTTCGTATCTCTTGTAAAGTGCCCGGAACTTTTAATTCAGTGTCCGGATTTAAAAGAAATAGTAAGTCTCCTGAGGCCTCTTCAATTCCCATATTATTGGCAGCAGAAAATCCGGCATTGGAGGAATTGCAAATAAGCTTTATAGACGGATATTTTGATTTTATAAATTCTACCGTTCCATCTTTCGAGTTGTTATCAGCTACTATTATTTCTACGGCCTCATCCTGCTGAAGCAATATAGAATCTATGCACTTTTTAATATACTCTTCTACATTAAAACTCACAATTACTATACTTATCTTCACCATCTGTATATACTGTTATTACCTTAATGACCTTCTCATCCTTACTCCTCCCAGCAATATACGGGTCAAAAAAGTTCCCCGGCTATACTTTTCAATAGCAGGATATTTTTTTGCAATAACCTTAAACTTTTCGAGGTTTTCAGGCTTTGAGTGAATAGAATTTTCATACGATTCATTCACCCGTACCTCAAAAAACAATCTGAGTTTTACCTTTAGAGCCATAGAAAGATTCCCCCTAAAACGTTTAAACGAAGTTCCATAAAGCAACTCATGAGCCATAACAACCGGGTCAATGTATAACATTGAAAACATTTTTTCACTTAGGTTCGATTGTGTTGTAGAATTCTTATGAACCCGAAAATAAGCAAGAGGTCGGGGAACATATTTAATGCCATAATTACAGGCTATTCTAAGAAAATATTCCAAATCACATATCTGTACCAAATCGGGATTAAAAACACCCAACTCTTTTGTCATTTCCTTTTTAAACATAATAACGGTTGGCTCTCCAATAAAATTGATACATATATTCCCAGCCACCAGTGCGGCTATTTTTCCGGCAGGTATAAAAATGGGCGACTGTGCAACAACTCCCAGCCGTTCAAACGTAAGTATTTCATTAGATACATGTTTTCTAGTAGCTTCATCAGCGGATTCATCTAAAAGAAACTTTCGCGCAGAAACAACTATTCTATCTTCATCAGTTAGCGCATTCAACATTACTTCTATACAGTCCGGTTCAAGCACATCATCCTGGAAAAGAAATTTAATCCATTCTCCATTGGCATACTCTATACACTTATTCCAATTACTTACTAATCCCAGGTTTTTTTCATTACGGAATAATTTTATCCGTGAATCTTTCTCAGCATAAGCAGCAGCAGTGTTGTATGTGTCGTCTGTTGAGCCATCATCCAGGAAAATTATCTCTATGTTTTTATAACTCTGCCCTATTGCTGAAGTAAGGCATTCCTTAATAAACTGGCGACCATTATATGTAGGTATGCAAATGCTGACTAATGGAGAAGTAGTGTTCATTTATTCAATGCTTGTTTTAATTATCGAGAAACGATTTATAATGTTCCGCCAGCGAATCCAATTGATTGCTGGAATACTTCTCAATCTCCCTCTCCAGATGCCCATATTTTTTAGCATAATATGCGCCTGTTGCATGAAAGCAAACCTGGCTCTTTATTATTCCTGATTTTAGTTTAAGAACCTTCCTGAACAATGAGGCAAGCATCGCATCTTCCCCATTTTTAAAACTAAGTGAAGCCACATTAAAAAAGATTTGAATTTTGCGATAGTCCCTCTTTCTAAAGCAGGCACACCAGCCACCGGCAGGACCTTTTTGAACAACGTTGCCACCTCTTGCATCTTCCACGTAGCTTGAATCACTGGGCTTTGCCCCATTGGTATATTCATTTTGAAGAACGTTCAGCGCCAGGAAACCATAATCGGTATACTCTTTCATATATTCAACCATGGCTTTATCAAAATGCAGTGGAAATTCCAATACATCATCATCCACGTCAATAATATAATCTCCTTTAGCTTTATTAAACAACTCCTTATATGCATTGAGTCCTTTATGCTTCTTGCTCTCAATTATTCTGATATTAAAGTTCTGCCTGTACTTTTCCAATACTTTTTTCGTTTGTTCAGCAGACCCATTATTTTTTATTACAATTTCAAAATCATCCACATAAAACATCTTCTTCAGCAAATCATCCACACACATCTCCAGGAATTGGGGGCGGTTCCATGTCAGTATGCAAATGCTTATCATTTTACTTTCCCCGATTTTTTCAATGCAGAATAGGTCCAGGCAGGGATACGCACCATGACATACGTAAGACGGTATCTCAACATGGTTCCATATATTTTTGCAATGATACAAGTCGCTTGAAATTTCAACTCTCCCCAAAAGCCTTTCCCGGTTTGCATACCTGAAAAAATAGCATCTATTTTATTGCTCCCCGTTACCTTCTTTATTAGCTTAATATAATGGGAGGGATAGGGGTCAAAACCCACTGCTACCAAACCTTTATAATCAGACTCCCCATAATTGCGCGCAACAATTCGTTTTTTGACAAGCGGGAACCCTTTCTTAATCATGTTTTTTGCCTGCATCCAAGAAGGATTGCCAATAGTACCACTATCTTTAAAAGAAAAATAGGCTTTCACATTTACCCCTGCATTAACAAGATAGGTGCTCAATCCTATTTCATAAATTTTAATCACTTGTTGTAAATCGGTAAGAAGGCCATTTTGTTCAAAATAACTCTTTAAATAGTGGATCGCTTTTCCGTGGAATATCATAAAATAGGACTGTACATGGTAGCTGTGAAGATCACAATCTGTCATGCCGGAATAATCGGGAGATTCCCGGTCGAGCCAGCTAAAAAAACCATCCAGGCTGCGGAACAATATGCAGGAGTCATTTACAAGCCCAATCCTGTCGTATCCGGAAACATCATATTTCCGGATGGCCTTATACCACATCCCAAAGTCATAGCCCTCATTTTTAACCAGCATCGGCTGAATAGTCAGCGCCGCTAGAAACGCCTCATCAGACGGGGATAATTTTTTTTCATTTGTAATAAAAATAATTTCCCCGAAATGCTTCATTAGTTCTTCCAGGTAAAACTTTACATAATAAGGAATCTCTTCCTCATTGTAATAACTGCAAAAAAAACATATTGATTTCATGCAGATAGTTTTCGCAATTTCAATGCAGAATCTATATTCACTTTTTAACTGTTTCCCATTTTAAAAGCGGCCTCACCACACC
>JABDAL010000088.1 GCA_013289165.1 Bacteroidota bacterium | reverse complement strand
AATCCTTGATTGTAACCAGGAAGAAGCTTTTGTTAAAACCTTACTTAAAAAACTGGCCAATTTTGCTTAAAGGCTTCATAAACAGGGTAAAAAAAGACGGATTAAGGTTGTTTATTTTCCAAGCTTTACGGTCCTCCAAATTGTTCTTTATCCTATTCATAATTGATTTATTACTGGCACCGCCAACCTTCATTTTTACAAGCACACCCGGCAGATACCGCATTTTTATACCATTTTTATACACCATACGAAGCATAAATTCATAGTCAGCTGCCTGGCGCAAAGTAGTATTGTAATTTCCATATTTTACAATACACTCCCTTCTTATAAAAAATGTGGGGTGGGGTGGCATCCATCCCTTGCGGAACATATTGGGTTTATATTCCCCCGATACCCAGTTGCGGGTTACTTTTCCCGGGTTATTCCTTTCCACATATTGTAAATCGCCATACAGGCAATCGGTTCCTGATGTTTCAAAAACATGGGCAACTTTTGCAATTACTTCTCCATCCATATAGAAGTCATCACCATGTAAAACACCAATAATATCGCCAGTTGCCATGGAAATTCCTTTATTAATAGCAAAGTATATCCCAGCATCTTTTTCAGAAACAAATTTGTTTATTATCTGTTTGTATTTTTCAATAATGCTTAATGTCCCGTCCGTAGAAACACCGTCTACAACAATATATTCAATAGAAGGATAGGACTGCGATTGCGCCGATTTGAGGGTATCTTCAATCGTATCAACATTATTCAAACAAACAGTTATGATACTTATTTTAAGCAAACGGGTTAAGCAAAAAGATTAATACTTTTTTTCAATAATTCCGGGTTATTAATAAACTCGGCGGCAAACTTTCTTGTCCCTTCCGACCAGGTTTTGAATTCATCCGAGTCCATAGCAACAATCTTTTCCAACACTTCTTTGAACTTTTCCTGTTCTTCCAGGGGTAAATCAAAACCTGCATTAGCACTTTCCAACCCTATCCATGGTGTCCTGTCACTAATAATTGGCGGGCAACCGCAAATCATAGCTTCTAAAATAGTATGTCCAAAATTTTCACCCTGCGTAGGCAAAAAAAGAAAGTGCATATCCTTCATCGCTTGTGGGATACTTTCTTTGCTAATAGGCCCAATATATTCAGCTTTAATGTTAGGAGGGAGTTTTGCTAATAACTCCTTACATTTTTCCCAATAAGGATAATCATATACAGGGCCATAAATATCATACTTCACTTTTCCTTTTATTCCCTGCAAAGTCTCCAACGCATAATGCAGGTTTTTTTCAGGCGAAACGCGTGCCACATTGATAAGATTCACGGAACCGGGTTCCTTTCTTTTTTCTATTGATACGGGGGTTTCTATTTTACCCGGCAGATTCGGAGCTATACATATATCCACTTTTTTCCCGAACACTTGTCGTATATGCTCTGCTTCATGGTCTGAAGCCGCATGGAATCTCATGTTTTTAATTATCCTGCTGTTTTTTATCCAGAGCAAAAAAGGCCGCTTTTTCCAGCTTTTTATGGCAATGGCAGTGGGAGCAAGCATTCCACGGGGAGCCAATATTACTTTTTTGCCCAACCGGTGTAATATGAATAAAGGCATTATAGTAAACCTGGGAGAATACATGCTATTGAGGTAAGCAATATCAAACTCCTCACTGTCAATAAGCTTGCTCATGGCAGGAAAGCTAAGTTTCTTTTCAGAAAAATAATAGACTCTCATCCCATTTGGCAATATATTCCACTCATCGCTTTTAATGCCCTTATAAGAAACAATATCGGTATAGTCCGTATCTCTTGTTATTACCGAAAAGTCATAATAATCTTTCAGGTGGCTAATCAGGTTAAATGAGGACTGGATAGGCCCGCCTGCCATAAAGCCCGGATAAAACCAATCACTAAACAATAATATTTTCGGTTTAGGCATCTATTTTATTCTCTTTAATCCAATTTTCAAGCACTACCAAATGCCATATTTTATAATAGGGATTTTGTGGCTTTTCGTTTAGGAAACCTTTCCACAAAGATTGCAAATTATTTTTATTAAAATATGGCCGCTCCGCAAGGCTGTTAATATTCTCTTCACAAAAAGTTCTTAATTCTTTTTTCATCCATATAGTCCAGGGAAAGGTAAAGCCCATCTTTCTGCGATGGATAATGTTTTCCGGCAACAGTTCTTTCATTGAGTCGGTTAATAATTTTTTGGGAGTATGAGGATATTTAATTTTATCCGGTAAACCAAGTACATATTCAACCAGCGTATAATCTAAAAACGGAACCCTCACCTCCAAAGCATGTGCCATACTCATCTGGTCAGTATCGCGTAACAGAACATCAGGCAAATAATTACTTAATTCTGCAACCGAAATTTTAGATAGAATTTCGTGTTTGGAATTAAGCAACAAATTCCTTTCCAATGGAGTAACTCCATTTAACAAACCCTTCCATTCCTTTTCAGTAAACGTTTCTCTCGTAACCGGGTAAGTATTTTTAAGGCTCCAGTCAGGCAAACCTGCCATTTCTAACAACTTATTGGAAGCAGGCGAGGGCCTTAGTATTTTCATTACATGGAATGGCGCTGACTTAAAAGGAAAGCCCGATACCCACTTCCATTTTTCCAGCTTATGTAATCTTTTAAATAATGGGTATCCCGCAAAAAGCTCGTCTCCACCAAGGCCCGACAAAGCCATAGTGATTCCGGCATTTTTGGTAGCCTCCGAAACAATATATGTATTGATACCATCACCACTCGGATGGTCTATGCTTGCCAATGCTTCCGGCAGCTTGGCAAGACACTGTTGCGGGCTAAGTTTTATATCGCAATGCTCGGTATTATATTGTTTGGCAATTTGGTCAGAATAGGGAGCCTCGTTAAATTCAGCTTCATTAAAAGTCACGGAGAAGGTCCTCACCTTTTCCCGCATCAGTTTTGACATAACCGCCACTACCAGGCTCGAATCTATACCTCCCGACAAAAATGCACCAAAGGGAACATCCGCTACCAGTCTTCTTTCCACTGAAGCAAAGAATAACTCCCTGACATCTTTGCATATTTGCTCGTACGATTTTACAGGCGATTGAACGGCAATATCTTGCAAACTCCAATATTTATTCTGCTTTACCGGAGTACTCATTTCCTCTTTACGAATGAGCAGGTAATGCCCCGGCAACAACATTTTTACATTTTCCAATATAGTAGAAGGGGCGTGTACGGTTTGAAAAGCAACATAATCGCCAACAGCAGCCTTGTCAAGCTTTTTTGGAACAAGATTACTTTTCAGCAGGGCTCTTATTTCCGAGGCAAAAACCACTTTATTATCGCCCTGCCAATAGTAGAGAGGCTTTATACCGAGGCGGTCTCTTGCAATAAATAATTCCTGTTTTTGCTTATCCCATATGGCAAAAGCATACATACCATTGAAATACTGTAAACAGTTTGTTCCCCAACGTTGGTACGCTGCAAGTATCACCTCCGTATCACTCTGGGTGCGGAATGGATAAACGGCGTTGGTGTCCCCTATTTTTGCTCTTTGTAATTCGAGGCGCAGGCTTTTAAAATTATACAGCTCACCATTGTATATAATAGCAAATCTTCCATCAGCCGAAAACATGGGCTGGTGGCCATTTTTAGAAAGGTCTATAATAGAAAGGCGGCGATGCCCGAGAGCAATCCCTGTTTCCACAAAAAAACCCTCGTCATCGGGGCCGCGATGAGCAATAGCTGCATTCATTTGGGAAATGCTTTTCTCTGCCGCTTCCTTATCCTGAATACCAATTATACCGCATATTCCGCACACAACAGTCCTTTTTTATAAAGGGCAAAGATATTCATTTGAACGGGGTGGAAAGAAAACGAAATGTTAAGTGTATCTTTCCAATTACTACTCCCCTTTAAATACAGGTTTTCTTTTTTCCAGGAATGCTTTTACGCCTTCCCGGTAGTCGTATGTTTTGGCCGCAGCATCCTGCATTTCTTCTTCCATTTGGAGTTGTTGCTCCAAATTATTTGAAAGTGACATATTTAATAATCGCTTGGTATAACCAAGCCCCATTGTAGGCATATTGGCCAGTTGGGTGGCTATTTTTTCAGCTTCGGGCATAAGGTTTTCATCAGACAGCACTTTATATACTAGCCCATATTCCATGGCCTGCTGAGCCGTAATTTTATCACCCAGCATAATCAGTGCAGTTGCCCTTTGCAAGCCCACCAGGCGTGGCAGGAAGAATGTACCTGCACTATCTGGTATTAATCCAATTTTGCTAAATGCCTGTATAAAACTCGCCGAAGAAGAAGCAAGCACCACATCGCAGGCAAAGGCAATATTCGCTCCTGCACCCGCAGCCACCCCATTTATGGCACATACAACAGGCTTTTCCAGTTGACGTATTTTTAAAATAATGGGATTATATTGTTCCCTCACAATTTGTTTTATCTCTACACCCGGGGCAATGGCAGCACTAAGGTCCTGCCCGGCAGAAAAGGCTCTCCCCTCCCCTGTTATTAATACGCAAC
>JABDAL010000087.1 GCA_013289165.1 Bacteroidota bacterium | reverse complement strand
ATTTTTCGTCTTTTTAAAGTTGGTAATATTACTATAATGTATCAAGCAGTTATACCTATTTCTGTATTTGAGCATGGTAATACCGAATCGCCGGAATCTCCATTTGATAAATCTTGGAAAGATAAAATAGGACATGATCAAACAAGTAACTATAATTACTTAATCACGCCTGAGGAAGAACCTTTACTTCTTACCTTTTTTGAAAAAATTAAACCAATTCTTAAAAATATATCACCAAAAAGTTATCTCAAAGGAAATTATCTGGATTTAGCTTTCCATCGGTACAAAGATTCCTTACTCCGCTCTGAAGTCAATGTCAACAGAATGGTTTCTGCAATCTCTTGCATGGAGGCACTGTTAAGTAATGACTCTGTTGAAATAACCTATAAGATCAGCCTTCATGTAGCAGGAATCTTAAGATGTTTGGGATTCAATACTGGTAAAGTATTTAAAAAAATGAAAAAGGCCTATGATATCAGGAGCAAACTTCTCCATGGTGCTGAATTAAAGGATAATGCGCTCGAGTTTTTATCGATATACACGCACGAAATTGTAAATTATGCGAGAATATGTCTTTTGGTTTGCTTACAATTGAAAGGCGAGGTCTCTAAGGACAATTTAATAGATAAAATTGACCTTTCCTTTTTGGATGACAAAATATATAAGGAGCTTGAGCAATTGATTAAAGGGCATGTTTATATACCTATTTTATATTCTTTTAGATCTATGGATCCTTTAAAGTATCCGTTAGGCGATGAGATAAATGGTATTAGATAATCATTAAAAAGCCTAATGAATGGTTGGAGTCTTAACAAGCATAGGGGTAGTGACGCAACTGAATAACGGGGCTAAACAAGAGGGTTACTCATTGCCTATATAAGAAGGATTTTCAAAGAGGTGAAAATAATTTGGTAAATAAATCTTTTCAAATGCTGTTTTGGGAAACACTTTTAAGACTAAAACCTGAAATTGACAAGACCTTAGATGAGTTATTTGATGTGGTTAAGTCTAACCAACAAAATGAACAGGATTTACTATTAATAATCATTAATGGGTTTTACGAAAAATCATTAGAAAAGAATGGTAAGTTATCTCCGTTTGTTTTTGGAACTGGAGGATGGTCCTATTATGCTGATTCAGACCAATATTTTTTTTATGATAGTTATCGGGGTACAATTAATGAAACACCAAGAGATAAATACTTTAAGGATTACGATGAAAATGATAAAAAACAGGCAGAATATAGGTTTCTACTTCATATCGAATTAATGGTGTATCTTAAATTTTGGGAATCTGAACAAACTCTAAAAAGGCTGTATCAACTTTCCCGTCTTGCACAAAATAAGAGTTATGACTGGCAATTTTTGCTTACTAAAGATGATTCCCGCCATGAACTGATAAGGGAAAAGATTAGAGATGGAATAAAAAATGTATGCCCTAAATATTATAAGTTACTAAAAGACATTTATCTATCCCAAATCAGGAATGCCGCCGCTCACTCACAATTTTACATACTCTATCAATCACTTGGTTTTACAAACTATAACCCTAAAAATGCACCATTGACTCAAGAGAAATTTATTGATTGGGAAGATAGATTTCATAAGTTAATTCTATTACAGGATGGTATTTTAAAGAGGCTCAACGTAAACCATAAAGAATATGTAGATAAGCAGGTTGATAAAGAATTTGGGTTAGAAATTCGAGCTACATTTAAAGGCCATACAAGAAAGAATACTTTTCTAAAATATGTCACAACTGGTTCTCGTCCAGACTGGATGTGGTATGACAACTGGAAGAAAAACCATAAATACAAATAATGGAACTAATTAATATATATAGTTATTTTCAAACGAGTAGGGTAACAAAATAATAACATATTTTCTTGGATATATAAGATAATTTTATTTACTTTTGTTTTCAAGTTAAAGGAAATTCTCAAGGAAGCGGTTTCTCTCGATAGCTTGTGGGATAGGATTGAAAAAAGGATATTCAATTACTAACTGTATGGGCAATGAATCAAAATCTATCTTTTAGGTCAAAGGGCTTTTCCCTTTGGCATTATTACTTGCATATAAAGGCAAAATGCCTTTCCTCATATCATTTCAAAAAACTAATCTTTAAATTCCAAATCCCATGAAAAAGTTACACTTGTTATTCTCTGCATTGTTCCTTTTTGGAACATTAACTATGTATTCTAACTCTTTGAGCGTAACTGCTAATGTTGTTACCAATGTGTCGTGCTACGGTGGTAGCAATGGCTCTGTATCTGCTACCGCCACCGGCGGAACTTCGCCCTATACTTATTTATGGTCGCCTTCGGGTGGAACTAATTCTACCGCAACAGGACTGACCGCCACAGCTTATACCATAACTGTTACCGACTATGTGGGTAATACAGCTACAGCGTCTGTAACGATTACCCAGCCTTCCTCTGCCTTGGGTACTACTGCTTCTGCTTCCGCTTCTACTGTCTGCCCTGGAAATTCAGTAAGTTTGTATTCCGCAGCAAGTGGCGGTACATCTCCCTATACCTATACATGGAACTCAGGTGTATATGGCGATTTATCATGTTCCGTTTGTGGCACTACCTTAACGACCTTCCCATTTGGCAATGCTTACACGCTAACGACTGTAGACATTAATGGCTGCAATGCGACATCTTCTGTCAGTATTACAGTGTTACCATTTCCATACGTGAACGTAACAGGGTCGCTAAGCCCCATTTCATCGGGAAGTCCCGATACACTGATTGCTTCAGGAGCCTCCACTTATTTGTGGAGTACGGGAGCTACCACATCCCAAATAATAGTTAATCCGCTAAGTTCTACTACATATACAGTGGGAGGAACAAATAGTTTTGGATGCCAGGACACTACTCACTATACAGTAACCATAAACCCAAGTGGAAATGGCTCCAGTTCTGCGAATGCGATTAGTCTTACACCTATAAACAGTTGCGCCCTGTCTTCATATAGTACATTAGACAGCGAAGTGTGGTTCTCTTTTGTTCCTTCGGATTCCAATGACCAGATAGTTGCTCAATCGGTATTTATGGGGGTTCCCGCACCACACGTCCACCGGCTTACATTATACAATAATTCAATGACTATATTACAGGATGAACATTTGCCCGATATGAACGGGGCATACGAATTACGGATTGATGCTTCGCATTTGACAATAGGAAATACGTATTATGTACGTGCGGCACGCACACCTTCGGAGGCAAATATGCCGGGATGTAATCCTAATGCAAATGGAGAATGCAATGCGAGTATGCGATGGAGCTTTCAATTGGGTGTTCGTACCCTGTCTATTTTTGTGCCGAATGATTCGGCGGCAGAACCTCCTTCTATGACCCAGTTAAATTATGAAAACAGGGGACAGATTCAGGATATGAATGGTATTTCCCGCTTTGATATGAAAACCTATGCCAATAATGCGTGGCCTGCATTATATTGTTCCGATTCCCTTCTATCTTTTGTGTATTGCGAAACGCATCCCAATCCTTCATTAATGGACACCTTTCAAAGGGTAGACATGGTTCCTACAGGGAGTTATGTACAGGCACCGGAACGAGTATTTAAAATGGAAGAAGATACCAGTGCAGGCTACCTGAATTATTTTCTTGGTTTTGTACCCAACGGGGTTACGGATGTGTACGGATATTCGAGGTTAGTGTATAAGAATATTTATTCTAATATAGACATGCACGTATATAGCAATAATGAGGGAACCAAACTCTATTTCGTTTGCAACCCCGGTAGTGGAGGTGGTACAGGTGGAAGCGGGGGAGGAAACCCAGCCGATATTGAATTAGAATTTAGGGGAGCTAATTCGGTAAATGTTACCGGTGGCGGTGGATTGAAAGTAGTTACAGATTTTGGAACGCTCAGTTTTGTCCCCGGCTTTGCATATACCGACTCGGCTGGCATTGTGAAAGCTAAGAGCTGGCAAGCCTATTTTATAGCGGTTAATTCCAATACAGTACGTTTTAATACAGGTTCATATAATACTGCTGAGCCACTGGTGATAGAGGTAGACAGGGGAAAAAATATTTCCCGCAGTAACTCTTGCAATAAAAATATTTGCTGGAGCACCTTTTGCGGTGGAACTAATCAAAGTGATGCAGGCACATTTAAAGCAGTAACCCATGACCATGCAGGAAATATTTATACTACGGGTTATACTACGGCTGCCGATTTCCCAGTTAAGAATGGTGTTTATACGAAAAATAAAGGGGACAATGATGCGGTGATTGCAGAGTTCAATACTTCCTATTGGAAGCTCTGGTCAACCTATTATGGAGGGAGTGAAGAAGATAGTGCAAAGGGTATTGGGGTTGATTTCAGAGGAAATGTATATGTCACAGGGAACACTAATTCAACCAATTTTCCAGTTGTCCAATCTCAGTTTAACGGTTATTATCAACCAAATCTTAATGGGACAGGTTCCGGTCCTAATACCGATGTTTTTATAGTTCAGCTAAGTCCGGGAGGCAAAAGTGTAGCTTGGGCAACCTATTATGGAGGA
>JABDAL010000086.1 GCA_013289165.1 Bacteroidota bacterium | reverse complement strand
GTCCGCCGGGTGTCCATAGATAGGTATAAGGCCCTGTGCCGCCGCTAGGATTAGCAACAGCGCCTCCCCCTCCCCCATTACACTTAGTATTTATAGGCGTAGCAGTAGCTACCAATACCAATGGCTGAGTAATAGCTATTGATGCAGTGTCCACGCAACCATTAGCATCGGTTACTGTAACCGTGTATCTTCCAACAGACAACCCGGTTAATGTAGCTTTAGTCCCACCCGGGGATGACCAGGAATAGGTATAAGGAGCTACCGCTCCAGATGCAGTAGCCAGAGCAATTCCATTACTATTACCATGACACAATACATTCTGGGGGCTGCTCATAGCAATTTTAGCAGCGGGATAGATAGTTATCGTTACACTATCTTTACTAATTCGACCGCAACTATTAGTTATGGTAACAATATACTTAGTAGTGGTATCGGGTGTTGCAATAACGGCAGCACTTGAGTCATTATTTAATCCTTTAGCAGGGCTCCATCTGTACGAAACTCCCCCTGAAACTTTCAGATAAACCGGATTGTGTTCACACACCGTTGTGTCCCTAAGATTGTTATAATATACCCGGGACAGGCATATTTCCTGCAAGTTCTCGCTACCGCCGGTGCCGGCAGTAATCCCCCAATAAACATTGGGGTTATTGTTAAAAACACCACTTATAATATTTGCTTGGTAAGCCAACCGGAAAACACAATCATAATAAAGGCTTAGCGAATCAGAAACCGGGCTCCATGTAATTTCGATATGGTGCCAATTACCGTCCGGCATATTAGGATTAGACGGAGAAAGTTGTACAGGACCTGCCAGGGTATTGGCAAGATTTGTATGATCGACATTTCCATTTTTTTCAATAGCAGTATGACAATATACCGGATCATAGCCATTTCTATATGTATCGAATTCTATACCTATCGAAGGTGAAATACCCGTAAAACCAAGATCTCCCCCACCCATTCCCAGTGCACTAATGCCCTGTTGCTGCATAACAAAACACATTCCGTCTGCACCAACAGAGTATATTTTACTGCCCAGATATAATTCAAATTGAATATCGAAAGATTGGTTTAAACTAATGGTTGTTGGATACCAAACGGCGCCTACTTCATTACCAACATTAGCAGTTATCTGATAGGTTGCGGTAGAGTCTGGGCATTGGGACTGGGCCACTACAGCATTCCCCTTTAATACAAACTGCGCAGCTGCTTTAAATGGCAGAAAAACGAGCAAAAAACAACTTACATAAAGTACTTTTTTCACTTTAGATTTCGTTTTTTGGTTATGGGATATAACAAAAAACCAACACTTTTTACCTTATATTACGAAACAAAATGGCAAGATACAATTTATTTAAGAAATGGATTTTAAAATAGGATTATCATCCCGTACCCTGCGGGCCCATACCCAACAAATAAGTCAGCCCATTCGTTTGCCCTATTGAAAAGACTCTAAAATATACTTAAATAGCCTTAATTTTATACCCAATAACATGGTGTTAGAACTACCTAAAAGTACATTTGTTTCTAAAAAAGAGTTTATTAAGAACTTTATAATTACCCTGGTAATTTCCTGGTCAAATCTTTTTTTTCACCCAGGTGCCTGCTTTGCCGGTGATAAGGATTCCGCCCAAACCGATTATAAAAAAATGTCACTCAATAGCGGACTGACATTCATCCCTAATAAGGGCCAATTTATAGATATGGACAGACATTTACGACCAGATATTTTATATAAAATGAAGAGCCCCGGAGCTGATATTTACTTGAGAAAGGCAGGAGTAAGTTACGTATTTACCAAGCTAAGTGGTGAGGAACAAAATTGTACTATTTACAGGATTGACATGGATTTTATCGGCTGCAATGATCATATTGAAACCGTTAATGAAGATGAATCTAAAAGCTATACCAACTATTATTTAGCCCAGTGTCCAAAAGGAATAGTTAATGTTAAAGAATATAATAAAGTGATGTATAAAAACATTTATAATAACATTGATGTAGCATATTATGGAACCGGTTCGCAAACATTTAAATATGATATAGTTGTAAACCCGAATGGGAATGTAAATGATGTAAAATTACATTGGAGCGGCCTTGATGCTATGGAGATTGATAAAAATGGTAAACTGATAGTTAAAAAGGGAGAGCATGAGTTTTATGAATCTTTACCGAAAGTTTACCAAATTTTGGAAGGAAAAGAAGTACCTGTGAATGCAAGGTATATTTTAAAAAGGAACGATAAAAATATAGTTACTTTTAAGATCGGTAATTACAACAAGAATTATCCTTTGATAATTGACCCCCTCACATGGATAACATATTTTGGTGGCAATGAAGAAGATTTTGGCGCAAGCCTCGCAGTTGACCACCAACATAATGTTATTTTTCAAGGATATACTGAATCACCCAATTTACCTGTATCACCTGGTGCCTTTCATACTACTTTAGAAGGATTTAGCGATGGTTTCGTGGCAAAATTTACTCCGGGAGGAGCCAGAATCTGGGCTACCTATCTAGGTGGTAGTGCTAAGGATGAAGCTCGTGGAGGTGTGGCTATTGACGACAGTAACCGCATTTACATTACTTCGGTAACGTGGTCAACCGATTTTCCTCTGCAGCCATGGGGAGCCGCTTATATGCAAGTTGCCAATGGCGCAACTAATAATGGAACAGCATATATTGCATTGTTTACCCCCGCCGGAACATTGACCTGGTCATCTTATTATGGAGGTTCTGTAGGTGATTGGGGAACAGGCATTGCCATTGACGGGCAAGGGAACATTATTATGGGAGGAACTACCAATTCAGCAAACTTTCCGGTACTAAATGCCTATCAGCCAAATTTAAAAGGGTCGGCTGATGCTTATATAGTAAAGTTTAATAACCAGGGTGTAAGACAATGGGCAACATACTATGGAGGAACCGGGGCCGAGCAAAATTGGGCACTCACCACCGATGCTTCTAATAATATTTATATATGCGGGAAAACTTCCTCTGCAAATTTTCCAACCGTTGCGGCATACCAAAGTGTTTATGGTGGTGGAGCGGATGATGGATATTTAGTCCAGTTAAATACAGCTAATGGATTTCCGAACTGGTCAACTTATTATGGCGGTAACGGAGATGATTGGGGAACCGCATTAACTACCGACAAGGCGGGAGATGTATTCCTCGGGCTTTATACTAATTCAAATGCTAATATATCAACACCCGGGGCTTACCAAGCTGTGTTTCCTGGAGGTGCTTATGATGGAGGTATCGTTAAGTTTACCTCTTCGGGCATGAGGGTTTGGGCAACTTATTTCGGAGGCAATAAAACAGATGAAGTTTCAGGGCTGGCCATTGATGAAAACAATAATATTTCTGTTGGTTCTAATATTTCAAGCAATAATTTTCCTGTTACTGCATGTTCTTTCCAGTCAATAATGATAGGAAATGGTAACAGTATGGGGCTGGCAAAATTCAGCCAAAATTGCCAACTCCTTTGTTCCACTTTTGTAAACAATAGTTCCACAGGCCCCCTCACTGCCGGAAGCATTGCTGTAGATGGGGTTTGGGCTTACCTGAATGGAACCACGGAGGGAAATTTGCCGGTAACACCGGGTGCATTCCAATCTGTTTATGGAGGTACCGGCGCTTTAGGGGATGCTGCTTTTGTTAAGCTATGCAGCTATTCATGCGATACGGCAGGAGGGCAGAAAGTTACAGCAACATTTAAAAATACTCCATTAACACCTTGCCAGGGGCAGTCGGTAACTTTTAATTTAACTAATTCCTCTTGTGATACTGCCAGCACTACTTATTCCTGGAGTTTTATGGGCGGTACCCCGGCAACTTTATCCGGGCAAAACCCTACAGGCATTTCTTGGAACACTCCCGGAACCTATCCTGTTAAAGTAAATATTGTCAGCCCCTGCGATTCAACCATAATCACTAATAATATTACTATTCCTCCATCTGTCACTGCAACTGCATTGACAACCAACGCAGTATGCGGGCAAAAAAATGGTTCAGCTTCTATTAGCCCTAATGGAGGGACAAGTCCTTATACTTATAGTTGGTCAGGTTCAAGTAACACTAATTCAAGTATCGACACTTTATCACCCGGCACATATACATGCACAGTAACCGACCAAAATGGATGTACCGGAAGCATTTCAGTCACTATTTTACCTGTAGGAAAGTTGCACTTAAAGATTAGCCCTACTATTAGTATAACTGCCGGAACGTCAACGCAGCTGTTCGTTTCTACTGGAACCAACTACCAGTATCTGTGGAAGCCCGATACAGGATTAAGCTGCACTACCTGCCCCAACCCTGTGGCGTCGCCTACTGTAACCAAGCAATATTGCGTTTTTGTTGATAGCGTAGGATGTAAAGATACCGCGTGTGTTACAATAGATGTTGGTCCCGGGTTACTTTGTGGAGATGTGTTTGTTCCCGATGCCTTTACTCCGAATACCGCACACAATAACATTTTGTATGTAAGAGGCAACTGCATTAAAATACTGGACTTTAACATTTTTGACCGTTGGGGGAACAAGGTTTTTGAAAGCGACAATCCTGCCATTGGCTGGGATGGCCACTACCGTGGAGATGCCATGGATATGGGAACATACGTGTGGTATATGAAAGCTACACTAAAAGATGGTTCTACAATTGAGAAAAAAGGGAACGTCGCTTTAATTAGGTAATCAGTGTTCTCTATTATTATTTTAATTCCTGCTTCCCTAAAAGCTTGAGTCGAAAATGAAAAATCCCTTAGCTTTGTAAGGGAATAAAAAAACCTTAATTTATATCAATTCGAACAAAACTAATGGAAACAGTTGGACATTATT
>JABDAL010000085.1 GCA_013289165.1 Bacteroidota bacterium | reverse complement strand
ATGGAGCATTATTTAAAGCCATTACAAGAGGCGATGGAGCGCAGGGAGATAATATTACTACAAATGCGAAAACAATTCGAAGTATACCGTTAAAACTTTATGGGCAAGGCTGCCCGGAGGAGTTTGAAATGAGGGGCGAAGTCTATTGGCCCTTGAAAATATTTGAAAAAATAAACAAGGAACGTGAAGATGCAGGTGATGAGCCTTTTGCCAATCCCCGTAATTCTGCCTCGGGAACACTCAAATTGCAAGACTCAGCAGAAGTGGCCCGCAGGCAGTTGGACAGTACAGTATATTATATCTTGGGCGAAAATTTGCCCTTCGCTGACCATTATGAAAGCCTGAAACAGGCAAAAAAATGGGGATTTAAAATATCCGAACATGCCGAATTGGTGAAAGATATGAAGGGAGTGCATGCCTTTATTGCAAAGTGGGAAAAAAAGCGGCATGAGTTGCCTTTTGATATTGATGGGATAGTAATTAAAGTGAATTCGTTTAAACAGCAAAAGCTGCTTGGGTTTACTGCCAAATCCCCTCGCTGGGCTGTAGCATTCAAATACCAGGCCGAAAAAGCTACTACCGTATTGAATAGTGTTTCCTTCCAGGTGGGTAGAACAGGTGTTATTACGCCTGTGGCGAATCTGCAGCCGGTTTTGTTAGCTGGTACTATAGTAAAGCGGGCCACCCTTCATAATGCTGATATAATAAAAAAGCTGGGGATAAGATTAGGAGATACTGTTTCGGTAGAAAAAGGCGGTGAAATAATTCCCAAAATCACGGAAGTTGACCTGTCGAAAAGAAAACCTGATTCTATTCCATTGAAGTTTCCCGCTCACTGTCCCGAATGTGGTGCCGAACTTATAAAACGGGAAGGTGAAGTCCAGCATATTTGTCCTAATGAGCGCAACTGTCCTCCGCAAATAAAAGGGAAAATAGAGCATTTTGTTTCACGGAGGGCAATGGGTATTGAAAGTATTGGGTATGAAACTATTGAATTGTTTTACAAAGCGGGTTTACTTCATACTATTGCTGACTTATATGAGCTGACCATAGAAAAAATCCTTCCGCTTGAAAGGATGGCTGAAAAGTCAGCATCCCGGATTATTGAGGGGATAGAATCATCTAAGAAAATACCATTTGAAAGAGTCCTGTTTGCTCTTGGAATAAGGCATATAGGTGAAACTATCGCAAAAAAACTTGCGTATTACTTCAAGAATCTGGATACTCTTCGGAAAGCGGGTTTGGAAGACCTTCTTAAGGTTACAGACGTTGGAGATATTGTGGCTAAAAGCATAGTTGATTTCTTTAGCGATATCTATAATATTAAAATAGTAGAAAAATTACAGGAAAAAGGGCTTAACTTTGCAGTTGATATTAGTGAGGCAGGTTTGTATAGTAATATTTTGGAAGGAAAATCATTTGTAGTTTCAGGCGTGTTTGCAAATCATTCAAGGGAAGAAATGATTAGCTTAATCGAAAAGAACGGGGGGAAGAATGTTGGTTCCATTTCTGCTAAAACCTCCTATGTTATTGCTGGAGATAACATGGGGCCTTCGAAGGCAGAAAAGGTAAAAAAGTGGAATATTCCATTGCTTAAAGAAGAAGAGTTTTTAAAAATGATTGAAAATAAATAGAAAAGCTGTGAAATCCCCCAAATACCTACTTTATCCGTTCGCAATTTTATATGGATCTATTATTACAATACGTAATATACTCTTTAACTTGGGCATATTGCGTTCCCGTGATTTTCGCGTTTGGGTTATTTCAATCGGAAATCTTTCAACCGGGGGCACTGGAAAGTCTCCCCATACTGAATACATCGCACGGCTGTTGGAAAAATTAACCCGGAGTTATGAAAATCTCGGGCTTACATTTGATAAGATTGGTGTTTTAAGTCGCGGCTATGGACGCTCTACTAATGGATTTCTCTTGGTGAACAATTCAAGCAATGCCAAAGAAGTTGGCGACGAACCTATGCAATTAAAGAGAAGGTTAAACAATGTATATATAGGTGTGGACGAAAAAAGGGTGCGTGGAATAAGTTTGTTGATGGGATTAAATCCTCAACTCAAGATAATACTTCTTGATGATGCTTTTCAGCACCGTTCCGTTAAACCTACTTTCTCTATTCTTCTTACTAATTACAATACTCCTTTTTATAATGACCACATGCTCCCTGCCGGTATGTTAAGAGAACCTGTGAGGGGGTACAAACGTGCCCAGTTTATTATAGTTACAGATACCCCGCACAATATTACGGATGTGGAAAAAAAGCTTATCCGTGACAAGATTAATCCCTTACCTAAACAGAAGGTGTTTTTTTCGAGTATCTATTACCAATCTCTTGTCCCTCTATCGAATAACAATATAGAAATTCCTGTAATAGATAAAAATTACTCTATAGTTTTACTTACCGGCATTGCTAACCCACATAGTCTCTATAACCATCTGGCCGAAATGGCGAGAGATGTTGTTCATATTTCTTTTCCCGACCATCATTTTTTCGATATTGGAGATGTTGCAAAAGTTATGAAAGCATATAATGCTATTACGAATCCTAAAAAAATTATTATTACTACCGAAAAGGATTTTATACGATTACAGTTGGAGCAGTTAGTAAGGGATTTGGGAACAGCGCCGGCCTTTTATTTACCTATAGAAGTTAAAGTGCATGATGAACAGCACTTTGAAGATGCCTTTATTAGTAACCTAAGTGTTCTTGATCCAAGTAAACCTATCCGTAAGATAGCAAACAAATAATATTTATCGAAGAAAGAAAATTATTTGGGTTTGTGTCGGTGAACCTCTCCTAAAACATATTCAGATTCGTACACAATATCTTCGGTGTCCTTTTTCAATGGCAGGCTGGTTTGAAAAGATTTAACAGCATCCCATACTTCTTCCGCAGAAATTAATTTCATGCACTGGTTGTTTCCTTTACACGGAGGAATCAGGAACTCGTGGACACAAGGGCTGCAATATACATTCTTGTATATAAAATATGAATTAGGAGGATTGCCATATTTTTCAGGAGAACATGCCCCAAATAAGCCAATCGTTTTAGTGCCCTGTGCAAAGCCAATATGCATAGGCCCGGTATCATTTGTTACTAATAGCGCGGCATTTTTTATCAAATAAATAAGGTTTACAAGGGTTAATTTCCCTGACGTGTCAATTACTTTCTCACTTGGAAAGACAGAAGAAATAGACAATACAAACTCTACTTCATCTTTGGCCCCAATCAGTATTACTTTATATGCCGGGAATTGTTCCAGTATCTTTTCTATTAATAAAATAAAGTTTCTTGCAGGCCATCTTCTCTCCGGCCTTAGGTCGGAAGTGTTTGGGTTAATAACAATATATTTCCCGGCTTCAATATGTTGTTCTTGTAATATTTTTTGAGAAGTCGTTTGTTCTTCCTGAGTCAATTCAATTTTATCGAGAGTGGAAATGATTTTCTTACATCCCAATATCCTTGCGAATTGCAAATAAGCCTCTGAAAGTACAGATTTTTGATTAAAATACATCATGTGAGTGAACAGCCCCATTCTGTATTTTTTGTCACTCCTGAAAAAACCCATGCGATTCGTTGATAAACTAAACGTAGTAATGAGAGGGCTAAAATTGGAATAGAGTTCAAGATCTATAAACACATCCGGCCTTCGTTTCCAAAATTTAAAGAGGAGTTGCAGGACTGACTGAAAAAGAGAAAAAGTGTTTTTATCTTTAATGGTATATATCTCATCTACTGCAGAAATATGTTCTAATAAAGTTTTGTTAGATTGATTAGTAACAAATATAATTTTTGCCCTAGGGTACTTTTCTCTCAAGGTTTGGAGGAGGGGAGTAGCTTGTATAATACTGCCCATGCCTAAATACTTTGAAACTGCAATCGTTTTGAAGGGTTTATCAAGTGAATGATCAATACGGAGGCAAAAACCAATTATGCGGGCTAACAGATTTAATAAAAGGGCTGTAGGGTTACCTATAACTTTATCAATAAATAATTTTTGCTCGAGTTTCATAAATAATCCCCTTTTAATAGAAGTATTTTCTTTAGGGTTACATTCACAGGTGAAGTAGTAAATAGGCTGATAGAAGTGTTTTCCTTTGCGTACCAGTTATATTGGCTGCTTACGCGGATAGCAAATGTCCGTATCCCATTTCCACGCGGTACAGTAAAATCAATCCAGCCATTCGATGGGCCATAGCTGAACTGTACAGTGATAGGGCTCTCATTGGTAACATCTAAAGAAATGTATATATAGTTTCCGGTAGATTTATCAATATACGAAGGCAGGGCAAATGATTTTGGCGAACTATTAAGTAGGATACTCGTATCTGCAATAATTTTTTGAACCGGTGCAGAATGTATCTTTTCATCGTAATTGGCCCAGATATAAGGTAGCCTGTCCATATCCCAATGATGAGGGTAAGTAGAGTAGAAATCAGGTATATATTTCACCTCATCAATATTTAACATAGTTATATTTCCATTTAAATAAAATTTTATTTTCTCTCCCTTATCGTGTTTCAACACATAATATGCTGTTCCGGATAAAGTATCGGAAAATAAAATATCCATTTTATGCATACTGCTGTCTTCCGAAGTTTTATATGTCAATCCATTATCTGTTTGCAGCGCCTTTTTGAATGTTTCCGTAAGGAGAACGTTTCCATCTTCTCCGGTTGTTAAACTATCTATAACGCCTCCCTGGAAAGTAGCTTTATTCGAATCATTTTTCCATGTAAAAAGATGTGTTATATTATTTTCCAGGTTGGACTGTTTGCTTTTCCATAAACAATAATTTCCCACAATTACAAAAGGTTGGTATTGTTGGAAAAGATACTCCGCAATTTGATAATGCCGCAGCGCATTGGGAACCCAATCTATGCTATTATATTCCCATGCGCCATCATGTATGGGAAAGCTTGAAAAAAGCAGCAAAGGAGTTTTATAATTACCAAGATTTTCCAGGAATCTTTTTTGCAAATAGTCATTATGCATGGAAAGAGGACTTTGATAAAAAAAGGATGGAGTAATCTTTTGCGTATAATAATACAACATGGGTTGGTTGGCAAAATCTATAAAGGTTTCATCA
>JABDAL010000084.1 GCA_013289165.1 Bacteroidota bacterium | reverse complement strand
CTCTTATGTTTTGCCCTTACAGTATCGCCTTTATCAGCCCATGCCGGAACATATGCCAACAGCAACAAAACACTAAAAAATAAATGTAATCGGGCTTTCATCTATTGAAAAGAAGATTGCGGCATAAATATACCTCTTAGGGAAAAGCGCTCCAAAAGTATAAAACTCCTTTGTTACAGTCGGCACCCTCTAAGAGCGCAGTTTTTTGATTGGAAAGTAAATGTAACGCTTAAAATTACGCAAGCAAAATATTTAACGAAATTTAACGATGAATATAAATTGAAACAGGCTCTTTTTCAGTACTTAATAAATAAGTTTGAGCGGAAATATCCAAACAGACAAAAATATTTTTGCAGAAATTGGTTATATTGTGTTTTCGCAGAAAATATTATATTTACCCTGAAAAATACAAAATGACCTAATGGGCAGAAAAGTTAAAGAAAACGAACTAACAGACTATTTAAAGAAATTTTTTGGTTTCTCCAAATTTAAGGATAGGCAGGAGGAAATTATTACGAATGTATTAGAGGGGAAAGACACCTTTGTTATCATGCCAACGGGAGGGGGGAAATCGCTCTGTTACCAGATGCCTGCTTTGTTGAGCGAGGGTGTAGCTATCGTGGTATCGCCTCTTATAGCCCTGATGAAAAATCAGGTGGATATTTTACGCACTTTTGGAACAGAGAAAGGTATCGCCCACTTTTTGAATTCATCTCTTTCCAAACCACAAATAACAAAAGTTAAAGAAGAGGTAATTAGCGGGGCTACCAAGTTACTTTATGTGGCTCCCGAATCACTGTCTAAGGAAGCTAACGTCGCTTTCTTCAAAAAGGTTAATATTTCATTTTTTGCAATTGATGAGGTGCATTGTATTTCGGAATGGGGTCATGATTTCCGCCCGGAATACCGCCGCCTGCGCCCACTTATTGAACAGATAGGAAGGGTGCCCATTATTGCCCTTACTGCCACCGCAACCCCCAAAGTGCAGGAAGATATTTTGAAGAACCTCGAGATACAAGACGCTACTATATTCAAATCTTCATTTAACAGGGCTAACCTCTATTATGAAGTACGTCCCAAGGTGGATACGGTAAAAGAAATTATTCGCTTCGTCCGCCAGTATACAGGCAAATCGGGTATAATATATTGCCTTAGCCGGAAAAAGGTGGAAGAAATTGCATCTACCTTGCAGGTGAATGGTATTAAAGCCCTGCCTTATCATGCCGGTATGGATAAGCCCACCCGCGACCAGACACAGGACAAATTTTTAATGGAAGAAGTGGATGTAATGGTAGCCACTATTGCCTTTGGCATGGGTATTGATAAACCGGACATTCGCTATGTATTGCACTACGATATTCCTAAAAGTCTTGAAAGCTATTACCAGGAAACAGGCCGCTCGGGGCGCGACGGGGGAGAGGGCAAGTGTATCACCTACTATAGCTATGATGATGTAAAGAAACTGGAAAAATTCTTAAAAGATAAACCCGTATCGGAACAGGAAATCGGGAAACAACTTATCCAGGAAACCATTGCATTTGCAGAAAGTTCAGTATGTCGCAGGAAAATGCTCCTCCATTATTTCGGTGAGAAATATGAGGAACCAAATTGTGGTAGCTGTGATAATTGCCTCCATCCCAAAACTAAATTTGAAGGGAAAGAAGATTTGGAGCTTCTTTTGGAGGTGATTGTAGAAACAAAAGAAAAATTCAAAGCCAAGCATATTGTAGATGTACTTACCGGTAACCTGAGCTCTTCAGTCAAGTCATATAAGCATGACCGGCTCGAAATATTTGGGCAAGGCAATGACGATGGTAAAAATGAAAAGTTTTGGAATGCTGTGGTACGACAGGCTTTGGTATTAGACTTTATAACAAAAGATATTGAGACCTACGGGATATTGAAAATGGCAGATAAGGGCAGGGGATTTTTAAAGAAGCCCCATTCTATTATGTTAACAAAAGACCATGATTATACCGGCAACAACGAGGATGATGATGATGATATAGTGATGGCAGGCGGACAAAAGGGCGGGAATGCTCTCGATTCTACTATGTACTCACTTTTAAAGGACTTGGTTAAAGCAACAGCAGCAAAATTAAACCTGCCTCCCTTTGTTGTTTTCCAGGAAACATCATTGGAGGAAATGGCTACCCATTACCCTGTTAATTTGGACGAACTTTCCAAGATTACGGGCGTTGGAGTGAATAAAGCAGAAAAATTTGGTAAACCTTTTGTTGAGTTGATTGCCAAATATGTGGAAGAAAACGAAATTGAGCGTCCCCAGGATATTATTGTTAAATCTGTTGTAAATAAGTCGGGGCTAAAAGTATTTATCATACAAAGCATTGACCGCAAAGTGAACCTGGAAGGAATGGCAAGATCTAAGGGGCTTAGTATGCCCAATCTGCTTGATGAAATTGAAAGCATAGTATCTTCCGGCACTAAGGTTGACATTGGATATTATGTAAATGAAGTACTCGACAGGGAACGTCAGGAAGAAGTATTTGACTATTTCCGCGAATCTGAATCAGACTCACTGGAAGAAGCTTTAAAAGAATTAGGTGAAAACGATTACTCCGAAACCGACCTTCGCCTTATGCGCATCAAGTTCATTGCTGAAATGGGGCACTAAATGGATGAAAAGTGATTTTTATCCAACCCTCAACATTTAATATTTAGCATTTACTTTATCACCCCTAGCTCTTTACCTATTTTAGTAAAGGCAGTAATAGCTTTATCTAAGTGTGCTTTGGTATGTGCTGCCGATAGTTGTACCCGTATACGTGCCTGCCCTTTGGCAACTACGGGATAGAAGAACCCTATTACATAAATACCTTCCTGCAAAAGTTTGTCAGCCATAACTTGCGAAAGCTTAGCATCATATAACATAACAGGAACAATAGGATGTATGCCCGGCTTAATATCGAACCCTGCTTTGGTCATCCCGTCACGGAAATAAAATGCATTGTCCATTACTTTATCGCGCAATGCAGTCGTTTGGCTTAATAAATCAAGCACCCCAATAGCTGCCCCGGTAATTACAGGCGCCAATGAATTAGAGAATAAATAGGGCCTTGAACGCTGGCGCAGCATATCTATAATTTCTTTGCGCCCGCTTACGTATCCGCCCATGGCACCGCCCAAGGCTTTACCCAGCGTACCTGTAAGAATATCTATTTTACCCATTACCTCATTGTATTCATGGGTGCCTCTTCCTGTTTTGCCAATAAAACCCGTAGCATGGCTATCATCTACCAGTACAAGTGCCTGGTATTTCCCAGCAAGGGTTACAATATCTTTCAGCTTGGCGATATATCCGTCCATCGAGAAAACCCCGTCAGTAACTATAACCTTAAACCTGTCGGCAGAAGCAGCTTTTAATTGTACTTCCAAATCTTGCATATCGGAGTTTTTATAGCGGTAGCGCTTTGCTTTGCACAGGCGCACACCGTCTATAATAGAAGCATGGTTCAACTCGTCAGAAATAATAGCATCCTGTTCCCCGAACAACGGTTCAAAAACACCACCATTAGCATCAAAGCAGGCAGCATAAAGAATAGTATCATCCATCTGCAGAAAATGGGATATTTTATCTTCCAGTGTTTTATGCAGGTCCTGTGTACCACAAATAAACCGTACCGACGACATACCATACCCATGTGTATCGAGTGCTTTTTTTGCAGCAGCTATAACATCGGGATGGGAGGATAGTCCCAAATAATTATTAGCGCAAAAGTTAATTACCTCCGTGCCACCTTTTACTTTGATATCTGCTCCCTGCGGACTTATAATAATACGCTCGCGCTTATATAAGCCTGCTTCTTTAATACTTTTTAGTTCTGTCTGTAAATTGGAGTAAAATAGTTCTTTCGACATAGTATGCGGGTATTGATTGTGTTATGAACGACAAATGTAACAAGGATATACAATGCCAACAGGAAATTCTAAAAAGATGTTTCACCAGGGATTACACAGATTTTATTGTCTTATCTCTGTGTAATCCCTGGTGAAATAGATTAAGGATATATGGTATGGAGAATCCTATTTCTCAATAACTAATTTTCCCTGTCCCGCTAAACCTCCATTCTGGTCAATTACCCTGTACAGGTAAATCCCGTTTGATTGGGAACTTAAATCAATTGACGATATAGAATTGACAGTTGTCAATTTTGAATAAACTTTCTCTCCAATCATGTTATAAACCTCCAATGTTATTTCATTGTCCGTCGTCCACTGACCATTTACAATTAAATGAAACACTCCCCTGTTCGGATTTGGATAAACACTTATGTTTTTATTCTGCGCATTCAGTTGAGCTATTCCCAAAGGCTGCGATTTAAAATACATATTATCTATCTTGAGCACAGAACCCACATATTTTGCCGGAAGATTATTGACATTATTATGCGAGGAGGATTGCATATTAACTCCTACGCTATCCGGGGCAATATTTAATTGGAAAGGCATTTTTGCCTGCATCCACTTTCCATTTGTAGAAAGTAAATTCATCCCTGTACTAGCCATTACGGTATCATCCTTTATAAAACTTAAATTTACGCCTGCCGTATCTGTGCTGATAGGGGCATACTTATACCAAAAAATAAGTGTGTCTGATTTCAGAGTATAAGCGTAGCCACCCATAATTTTACAATTGCAATTACCGTTACAATTTTGGGGGCATTGATAGTAATCAGTACCGGACTGCCCTGCCATTACACCACCACCTCCACCTTGCGGCTGGAGTGTTGTTATTAGTCCAAGGGAAAATTTTCCGGCATAAGCATCGCTACTCATAAAAGTGCCGGGGCCTGAATACCATCCTGTGGGGCTATAAGCAGTATCACCTACCCAGTTTTCAAAACTACCGTTCATATCGGCCGGCTGGTTAGAAACCCCCATAAAGTTAACACTGTCTATAATTAATTTACTTCCCGGCCTTCCCTTTCCATTGGTTGTTGTTATATTGCTGGATGCTGATGCGCCCCATACCACTGTATCGGGGGTGCCGGCAAGAGGAGGGCTGAAGGCTCCTGTAAAGAGGGTATACTTGCTGGTTGTATCAGATATTTTAAAATGATAAAAATTTAACAACTTGCCGCCGTTCTTAAACCATGCAAAAATAATTGCACTGTCTCGTGTAGTAATGGTATACTTAAA
>JABDAL010000083.1 GCA_013289165.1 Bacteroidota bacterium | reverse complement strand
CATTATTTGGGAAGTTCACATTGAATTTTATTTTGTTCCATACCTGTGTGCTGCTACTTGTATATCCATAACTTGTCCCAACTGAGTCAACAGTGTTGTTTGAATTTATCTTTCCAAAGAAATTTCCGTTTCCGGCAAGGATGCCCAATCCTACACGGGTAGTCCAAACAGTTTGATAATTAGGAACACCACTTGGATTAATTTTGGGCAGTACCAGCTGCCAGGTGTTGCCTCCATCATCGGTGCGCCTCACCGTTCCATAATCTCCCACAACAAAGCCACTGTTAGAGTTCTGGAAATTTTCCGCATTGAATCCGGGTGCATATACTTTTGTTACCGGCAGACCCGAGGTACCTCCATATATCCAAACAGAACTATTACTTCCCACTGCCAAAGCTCCTAATACATTGGATGTTATTCCAACAAAGTCTGTGGTTGTTCCGCCGCTTGCCGCAAGCTGTAAAATGGTTGGAGCAGCCGTATTTTTGATGTAATACACCGTTCCGCCTGCTCCAGCAATATAAGCGGTAGTGCCATTAACAGCAACATTATAAAGTGGCTGAATGGTGGACATAATGGGATTTAATTTTAAATAAGTCGGAGCATACCCTTTTTCACTGTAGATAAAAGAATACATACTGGCTGAATCTCCGGCCACAATAGCCCCTGTGCCACTTTCCGTTCCTATACCGTAAAGCGTTTTGGTCGTTGGCGGTATCAGCTCTCTAAAATCAATGGTGCTGCTGTTTATTGAATCGTAAAGCACCTGCCCACGTAAACCGGTTTCATAGAGTATTGTATGGCCGGTAACTCCATTAATCGCCTGCAAGCCATAAACGGTGAGCGGATGAATATTTGTGCTGTCGTAACTCCAGGTGACATTGCTTCCGCTTAAAACACCGGTATAAATATGACCCTTGACGCTATCAACACCTGCAATATGCCCACTTGCCGCATATCCAATGGAAACAATATCTGCCGGGCTGGTTCCGCTGCTTGGACTGATCAGTTTTAAAGCAAGTTCATTTGTACTATCAATCAACGTATATAATCCTTTTCCTTTATTATATGCGTATAAGGTATCACTTCCCACCGGACCATGCTGAGTAAGTTCGTAAAAAGGTTTAAATGAGTTTGCAACTGAAAGTATTGAACCTGAACTACCATGGGTGCTGTCAACTGTAAATGTAGGAGGGTTAGCTAAATTACTCTTGAATAAATAGATCGAATGGGTTGTATTTCCAATCGCCGCTGGAAGCATATTTGCACCATTGAGCAAGAACGCGGTTTTAGCAGTACTTGAACCTACGGTTGCGCTGCGCCATTTGGCAGTTGTTGCAGTAGTGCTCATAATCGTATAGTACATCAATTTCGATGTACTGCCAATCGTTATGTATAGATTTCCACTGTACACTTCCGCGAAAGCACCGGTAAGAGTACCCGTAGATGGGCTATTAAGAGGTATCAGTCCAAAATAAGGGCTTACAAGCGGTGACTTGGTCACGATCCGTGTTACAATACCTTTGTAACCTGCGGCGATTCCCTTATATCCTGTACTTGGTGATGTCGGATCATAATAAAAATTCATGTCATAATAATACTGTCCGGGGATACTTAACAGACTCCAGGTTTGTCCGCCATTGGAGGTTTGATAAAGCTGACTGGAAGTATGCGTATTTGCCACACTGTCAATTAAAGCTACTCCAATGTTGTCAGTAGCAAAGAAAATACTGCGGATCGTTTTATGCATGTAAGTTGGAACGGCGTACCAATGAATTCCTTTATCAGTTGTATGAAGCAGCATCCCTCCAAGCCCTGTTGCAAATCCATGACTTGCATTGTTTCCGGAAATATCAGTTCTTAAAAACTGCACCTTATATAATGGCAGGCTGGATGTGCTACTGTTTATTTTGGTCCAAGCCGTGCCACCTGAATTGCTCTTATAAAATACTCCATAACCGCTGCTATCTCCCGCAGCATAAAAGATCGCGGCGTTTGGATCGTACGTCACCGCCATCAGGTTATCTGTTAAAGCAATTCCTGTAGCAGCGGAATAAGTTGTTCCGTTAAGGACAAAGGCTCTTCCATTTCCGACAATGGCTGCTATCGTTCCATTATTAGCTACCCCATTTAATTGTTGAATAACTCCGTTTACATATAAAGGCACTATATCCCAGGAATAAGCATTGTCCTGGCTATAGAGCACCAGTCCGCTTCCTCCCACTGCATAAGCATATTTCCCAAATGTAGTAACGCTTGTAAGATCCCCTGCCACCGTACCATTTATCTTTTGCCAGTTGTTTCCTGCATTGCTCGTTTTATATAAATAACCTCTTCTTGGATAAACTCCCATTGCAGGTACGTATCCGCTCAAATACCCGTTCTGAGCATCCACAAACTGGGTCCCGGTAACAATTAGATTAGAGTTTAACCCATTTGGCAGCGCATAGGTCCAGTTTTGCATATTGTCTGCATCGGGTATGCTTTGAGAAGTTAGTTGATTTAAACTGTTATATACAAAAGTGCTGGCCAAAACGTCATTGTTAAATACGTTATGCTGCCCGTTTGTACGGTCAGTAATAATCTGCTGTTCCAGTGAGGCGTTGGTACTATCAATGTTAAAGAGCTGCGTTCCTTGGGGCGGAACAGTCCTGATCAGGTTGCCAGCCTGGTCATAATAATAGAGTGTATATTGGTATTGTTTATCTGTATATTTTTCAGTTAAACCTTCTGTTGCAGCAAGGCAATGGGCTGTGTAGGCTGCACTGGCCGCATTGGTTATGCTGTCAATGTAACTAGTATAAGCACTAAGTGCGCCAGCTTTGGCATTATCAAGGTACTGGTTAACGCAAGGGTCTCCTCCTTTGGAAGTGTAAACAGGCGAAATGACAGTATCGTTAACAGCTATATTACAAGGGGCAGGCAAGGCGGCCGCAAAATTTACGTCATCAATTGCCCAGTCGTAACCAAATGGTAAACTTTCCCCCTTCCCGATTATTTTTATGCTTGCTGAATCCAAGCTGGCAACATAGCAAAAATTCACCTGCTTCCAGGATCCATATCCATTGGTATAATTTACAATATCACTAAAATACATCGTGTCATTTATAAAGACACTTACTGTTGCTCCCGGCAATCCGCTATCCGAAACTGCATCCAGGTCCTGCAGCCAGAAAGAAAATTTATAAGTATTTCCCGGGATCACCGTCACTTTCTGGTGCCAGCCGATAGCCTGGTAGTTAGGGGTATAAAGAATACCTGAGGTAGTACTATCTGTGGTGCTACATTCCCGGCAGTTTGCAGAAGGAGCATCCATTGCCAGACGATGCGTCCCACTATGTGCGTCCATCTGAAACTGAGCAATTATATATGAACTGGTAAAATAGTTGTCGGTATAATCTGCAGGAGTTCCATATGCACAATAATTAAATCGCATCTGGGAAACAGTCGGGTAAGTGAAGGTATACGAAAAAGGGGGCAAGGATGGGTAAACAGGTGATTTTAACGTATAACACGTCGGGGTGCTGGATGGGAACGGAGGTACCGTTTCAAAATCCCCATCATACAAAAGGTTTGGACCAAAAGCCGTGTAATTACAAATCAAGATCGGAAGGCCGAAAAAGGACGGCAAAAAAACATATTCCAATACGGGCAGCTGTCAGCAGTATGTAGATTATCTGCTTAAAGAAGATAACGACAAAGACCTGGACCGGGAGTTTTTCTTTAATCAGGACAGGGAGGATGTAGAAGCACGTGAAGTAGTGAAAGGGATCGACCGGAACAGGCACGGACTTAGTAAAAGAGATGCCAAGTTTTACAGCATCATCATTGCTCCCGAGGATAAAGAACTGGAACACATCGCAGGGGATAAACAAAAACTCAAGCAGTTTACCCGGGAAGTAATGGATACCTATGCCAAAAGTTTTAGCGGAAAGGATGGGCTGAGCAAAAACTTAACAGCTGCTGATCTGAACTACTTCTGTAAGCTGGAGGATCACCGGTATTATAAAGGATCGGATAAAGAAGTATTAAAAGGACTGGCTAAGCAAGGTGATAAAAAGCCCGGATCTGGTCATATGCATATCCATATCATCGTTGGTCGGAAGGATAAAGAAAGTAAATACAAACTCTCTCCGACTGTAAACAATAAAAAAATATTCCATGCGGAAGGGTTTATGTTAAAGTCGTGTTATGAGTTTGACCGCCGGTTTAATTACCGGGGTTCAGGTCATGATCTGGAAGCTCACATGGAGAAAAGAACGGGCCACAGAAAAGATATTGACCTGTATAAGCATTTAAAACGGGAACCTGTCATATACCAGTTGCCAGAAAAAGATCCGGACAGGGATAAAGGAATGACACTGGGGTTAGACTGGTAGTTTATAAGAAATCTTCAGGGGACCGGCATGGAAGAAACCGGGAGGGCAAACAGCCAGCGGCTGTTTGAGCCAGTCCGTGCGCAAGCATTTTTTGAGGCATTACCGGGCGAGGAAAGCGCGCGGACTAATGCCGATAAAAATCCCCGGTTGCTTGAAGCCGTGATCTTTTTGTTACTTTTTCCATCCAGGGAAAAAGTAAGGGGCTCACCGTCCCTACGGTGAAAAGTTGGCTTAAGCCAAGGTTGCTTCTTCAAAGAAGGTTCGCGTTAGCAACAGGTGCTCCCACCCAGAGAGGTTTGGTAGAAATACCAGACCTCTTTTTGTTTGTAGAGGTTTCAGCCTATACCACCTTATTTTATTGATATTATAGTGGTTTAAGATCATCAAAAAGACAGGTTCAGGTAGGTTCAACCAAGTTCAGTAATATGCATAATCAATTTTCTGCTTTCCCTACGTATGAATCCGCCCAATATTTGAAATAGATTCATCCAATAATTGCATACTGCCGCATATCAATTTTATGAGAATCAAAGTTTTGGCAATAAGTTAAATGTATTGCCGTTTCTTTGAAAATTAATTTATATATTGCAACTGCATTGAAAGACAAAGGCCTCATTAATAAACTTCAAAACCGCTTCAAAGGCAGAAATGATATTTCTACCGATGAACTATTCACCTTTTTCAGAAAAGAAGAAGGGAGCATTCCTGACAATACAATCTCGTGGAGAATATATCACTTAAAACAGAAAGGAATATTAACTCACGTTGGCAGGGCAACTTATGC
>JABDAL010000082.1 GCA_013289165.1 Bacteroidota bacterium | reverse complement strand
TGCTGCTATATGTAGGGAAGCGGTACTAAATAATGATACTACTCTTAATGGGCAACTAGTATTTGAACTACATGATACTTTCGGCTTCCCTGCTGATCTTACAGCCCTTATTGCTAAAGGATATGAATTAGAAATTGATGAAGTTGGATTTAATAAAGCTTTAGAAGAACAAAAGGCACGTTCCCGCAAAGCAACTGCCATTGATACCGGAGATTGGGTGGATGTTAATACCTCTGCAATAATAGAGTTTACAGGGTATGAAAGTCTTGAGGGAAAAGCGCATATTGTAAAGTATAGAAAGACCAGTACGAAGGGAAAAGACCAATACCAGATAGTGCTGGATAAAACCCCATTTTATGCCGAAAGTGGTGGACAGGTGGGCGATACGGGCTATCTTGAATCGAATGGGAAGCGTGTCAGGATAACTAATACGCAAAAAGAAAATAATCTGATTGTGCATTTTTCAGATGCCTTACCTGATAATGTAAAAGATACCTTCACAGCCATTGTTGACCCGCTAAGAAGAACCCATACTGCCGATAACCATTCAGCTACACACCTTTTACATGCAGCTTTGCGCAAGGTGCTTGGCACCCATGTGGAACAAAGAGGTTCATTGGTAAGCCCTGATTATCTGCGTTTCGATTTCTCACATTTTTCCAAGCTAACGGATGAAGAGCTAAATGAAATTGAAAGCCTTGTGAACCAAAAAATAAGGGAGAACATTCCCTGTACTACGCAAATTTTACCTATTGATGAAGCCAAAAAATTAGGGGCTATGGCCCTGTTTGGCGAAAAATATGGCGATACAGTAAGGGTAGTAACAATGGATAAAAATTACTCGATTGAGCTCTGCGGTGGAACCCATGTGAAAGCAACAGGACAAATCGGCTGCTTTAAGATAGTATCTGAAAGTGCCCTTTCGGCCGGTATACGAAGAATAGAGGCTGTAACTGCTCTCGGAGCTGATGCCTATATAAATGGTCAAATTGAAACTTTAAAGCAAGCCTCAATTGCCCTTAAGCACCCTAAGAATGTTGTTAAAGCTATTGAAGATATGCAGAAGCAACTGAGCGAACTGAATAAACAGGTGGAAAAATTATCGAAAGAGCAAGGCCTGGTAATTAAAACAATGCTGCTGAACAAAAAACAAATTATAGGAGAAATGGCCTTTATCGGCGAAAAAATAGAAATAACCTCAGCGGATGTAGCAAAAGATATTTGTTTCCAGCTGAAAAATGAATTGGATAATCTTTTCCTAATTCTGGGCACTGAACTTAATGATAAAGCAAATCTCTTTCTTGCTATTTCAAATAAACTATTAAAAGAAAAAAACTGGAATGCTTCCGCTCTTATTCGCGAATTCAGCAAAGAAATTGAAGGTGGAGGTGGTGGTCAGCCTTTTTATGCCTCAGCAGGCGGAACAGATGTAAATGGAATTGAAATAGCCATAGACAAGGCAAAAAGCTGGGTTGAACAAAATAAATAAAGCTCTTATCTTATCCCTCTTCCAGGGGGCACTAAACCAAGATTCACCGAATCTTTATGGGTTAGTTGGGAGCTTCATTCATAGCCCTGTATTCTGACTTGGTAACAGTGTATGTTGCGGGCTTATCGTTCAACCTGAATACTACTCCCACTTGCCCATAATAAGGCGAGCCTAACCCTAGCTCTATTTGGATTCCAATATCGGACGAAATAATGTACCGGCTCCCCATAATGAGCTGGAAACTCAATATGCCATCATTTTGTGAACTAATAAGCGGCCTATAATCATAGTTTATAGCAGACGTCCAGGTATCAATCTCCTTCCAAAAAGAAAGCCCTGCCCTTGCTCCCATATAAAATTGTAAACTCTCAGTATTTACATTAGAGAAATAAAAAAGGCCGCGCATTCCTATGTTGAGTCGGTTAAATTGCGCAGAATTGGGATCATAGTATGAATTGTAATTTGTTTGAGGATTCACCAGGGTATACTTTATTGTTTGATAATTTATTCCCAGCCCAAAGCTAAAAATTTGAGTCGCTAAATAATCTACAGAACAGCCAAAATCAGGTGAACTCACACTATTATAATTATACCCATAATTGTAGTCCTCTGTAAACATCGAATTATCGAGAGGACTTCCCGTAATTGTCATACTTCCATAGCCCAGCCCGGGGCTAATAAATACTTCGCCCGGATTAAGCTCCCCGGCATTTCTTAGGGGCAGACGAACCAATTTAGTAGAATCAGGTGGCAACATATATAAACTATTGGAATAAGGGACACCCTGATTACTTTTCCCGCTAGTATATACCAACAATAGAAAAGCAGTTATGAAGGGTATGATTCTTTTCACCATTTCGTTTACATTTGCAACAAAAATAACGGAAAGTATTAAATAATATTGTCATTTTATATAAAATATTTAAAATTATGAAACTTGCTAATTACTTAGAAGGGAAATGGGTAGAAGGAAAAGGCGAAGGTATTCCGCTTTTTAATGCAATTACGGGGGAAGCTATTGCTGAAGCCACCACTACTGGAATAGATTTCGGAGCGATACTCGATTATGCCCGCAATACGGGGGGGCCAGCCTTACGCAAAATGACTTTTCACGAGCGTGCTTTAATGCTAAAGAAACTGGCACTTCATTTAACTTCTAAAAAAGAACTATTTTATAAACTTTCTTATGCCACAGGAGCCACTAAAATAGATTCGTGGATTGACATTGAAGGAGGTATTGGTAATCTTTTTGTTTATGCCAGCAAGGGCAGGCGCGATTTGCCTAATGAAACATTTTATGTAGACGGCAAGCCGGAAGTCATATCCAAAAAAGGAACTTTCCTCGGGCACCACATCTGTGTGCCATTAGAAGGAACAGCCATTCATATTAACGCATTCAATTTCCCCTGCTGGGGTATGCTGGAAAAAATTGCCGTGAATTTTCTTGCCGGAATGCCTGCCATTGTAAAGCCTGCTACGGTTACATCCTATCTCACTCAATTAATGGTGAAAGAAATTGTAGCTTCCCACATATTGCCCAACGGTGCTCTGCAATTGCTTTGCGGTAGCACAGGTAACCTGCTCGACTTAGTTACGGGACAGGACGTAATAACTTTTACCGGCAGTGCCTCTACAGGCAGGAAATTAAAATCACATCCTGCTATTCTTGAAAATTCAGTGCGTTTTAATATGGAAGCTGATTCACTTAACTGCTGCATCCTTGGCCCTGATGCAGTTCCCGGTAGTGAAATTTTTAATTTATTCATTAAAGAAGTTGCCAAGGAAATGACCGTAAAAGCAGGACAAAAATGTACTGCTATCCGCAGGACTATTGTTCCCGACAATCTTACAGAGTCCGCCATCGGGGCTCTCCAGAAAAGGCTAGCTACTATTGCCCTCGGCGACCCTGCTTTGGAAGGCGTAAGAATGGGTTCCCTGGCCGGAAAGGACCAGGTGAAGGAAGTAAAAGAAAAAGTAATGGAGCTGCAAAAAAGCTGCGAAACGGTATTTGGCAACTACGATGACTTTGAAGTAATGGCTGCCGACAAAAATAAAGGCGCATTTTTCCCTGCCATGCTTTTATATTCTGCAAATCCCTTACAAAATAAAGCCCCGCATGAGATTGAAGCCTTTGGCCCCGTTAGTACCGTGATGCCCTATAAATCGGTTGCTGATGCTGCCACACTTGCCCGCATGGGGAAAGGTAGTCTCGTAGGCTCTGTATTTACAGAAGATGATTCCTTTGCTCGCGAAATAGTACTTGGCACCGCCGCCTACCATGGCAGAATGGTTATTATCAATTCCCGCTCGGCAGCCGAAAATACCGGGCATGGCTCTCCCCTGCCCCACCTTGTGCATGGCGGGCCGGGACGTGCCGGAGGGGGTGAAGAGATGGGCGGCATACGCGGCATATTCCATTATATGCAGCGTACGGCCATACAAGGACATCCGACTACCATTATGCACATTACTGATGTTTACCAACCCCACGCCGACCAATGGGAAGATGTAGTTCATCCATTTAGAAAATATTTTGAAGAGTTGAAAATCGGGGAAACACTGGTAACACATAAACGTACAGTTACAGAAGCTGACATAGTAAACTTTGCCAACATAAGCGGAGATAACTTTTATGCCCACATGGATGTAACTTCGTTAGAAGGAACTCTTTTCAGCAGCCGTGTGGCACATGGTTATTTTGTACTCTCTGCAGCAGCAGGGCTGTTTGTTGACCCTAAAAAAGGCCCCGTGCTTGCTAATTATGGATTAGATGAATGCCGCTTTGTAAAACCTGTTTATGTGGGAGCTACTATTGGAGTACGCCTTACTGTGAAAGAAAAAATTGCTAAAGAAAATAAAGAAGGAGAAATACCGCAGGGCATTGTGAAATGGCAAGTGGACGTATATGACGAAACAGGAGAGACGGTTGCCCTTGCTACTATTTTAACTATTGTGGCGAAGAAGAAAGGGTAAAACTCTTCTCCTATTTCGACGCTTCCTTAATAACCTTCAGCAATACTGCTATCACGGCAAGTACCAGCAGCCAGTGAATAAGGGTTCCTAAATGAAATACGAAAAAGCCTAGTAGCCATAGAATGACTAACACAATCGCTATTAAATAAAGTAATCTTCCCATAAGCCTTATTTTTTGGCAAATATAGAAAAAGGATGTTACAGAAAATTACCTGTATTACATTGTCTTCAACTCTGCCACCAGGTCGGTAACAACCTTTTTGGCATCGCCGAATAACATGCTTGTTTTGGGATTGTAGAAAAGCTCGTTGTCAATACCTGCATAACCGGGAGCCATGCTTCGCTTATTTACAATAATGGCCTTTGCCCTGTCAACTTCCAGGATAGGCATACCATAAATAGGGCTTGCAGGGTTGGTTTTAGCGGCAGGATTTACCACATCATTCGCTCCAACAATAAATACTACGTCGGTATTTTCAAATTCGGGATTGATGTCTTCCATTTCACAAAGCTTGGAATAGTCTACGTTACTTTCCGCCATCAACACATTCATGTGCCCGGGCATACGTCCCGCAACCGGGTGAATAGCATATTTCACTTCCACACCTCTTTCTTCTAAAAGGACTTCCAGTTCATGCATTACGTGCTGCGCCTGTGCCACAGCCAACCCATACCCGGGAACAATTACCACTTTCTTTGAATAGTTCATTAATACAGCCGTGTCAGCCACCGAAATATCTTTTATAGTTCCGCCTGTCGGGCCTGCCGCTGCAGCAGCTTTACTTCCCTCGCCAAATGCACCAAATACCACGCTGAACAACGTACGATTCATACCCTTACACATAGCAATGGTGAGCAATGTACCGGCAGAACCTACCAGGATACCGCCTGTAAGCATCA
>JABDAL010000081.1 GCA_013289165.1 Bacteroidota bacterium | reverse complement strand
TGCCCAAGCTCAAAGTCAGTGTTCCTCCAAAATATTGGTTCATATTGTAAAGGAAAATGAAACGGTTGAAACTATTGCCAAAAAATATAATGTTTCCACACAGCAATTATGTTCGTGGAACTCTATTACCGACAGCACCGCATTGCGAAAAGGGGATGAGATTATAATATTTAAAGATACAAAATAATTATTCCGGAGTTAGCAGGCTTTTGTGCGGCCTATGCCATAACACGTATTCTACACAGCTTGCTAAAAAGGGTTCCATTGCTAAACTCTAAAAGTGTTCTGTAAAACGTTTATTTAGACTAACTTGCGCGCCCCAAATTTTGGATATAGCTGGTGTTTTCTATTACACTACTGGTAGAGTAGTTCAGAAATTCGAGTACTAAAGCTAACAGGACAACGAGAAAAAATCCCGGTAAAATATTTTTTACTTTTTTTAACATGAAAATTTCCGATAATTATGAGCTTGTTACTCCGGGCTTTTTTATCCTGGTAATAACAAAAAATGCTGCCAGCGAAAGCAGGAAGAAAAGCATTAGTATTACTGCATATAATGCTGTCCACTGCACAAGATATTTATTCATGACAACAACGCAGGCCAGGCAAATGAGAGAATACGCAATATATAAAACGGCTATCTGCGTCTCCTTTAATCCAAGGTAGTGAAGATGATGCGTAGTATGGTCTTTCCCGCCTTTGAAAGGAGATGTTCCTTTCAATATCCTGTTACAAAATACCACCGTAGTATCAATCAGGGGAAGCGCAAAGGTTAATATAGCTGAAATTATCCGTTTATCGGCAGGCAATACCACTGTCGAAGATGAGCCATTCAATAAAAAGAGTATGCTTAAAGCAGCCATAAACAGCCCCAGAAATTGGGTGCCTGTATCACCCATAAACATTTTAGAAGGGTGCCAGTTAAAAAGCAGGAAGGCAAGTATACTGGAAGAAGTGCCTAACATGAGAACAAGAAACATAATGTTAACTGATTTTTCAACCCAAAGCAGGGCTATCATAGTGAAAAGTGCCCCCAGCGCAACAATAGAAGCAATTGCATCCATATTATCGAGCAGGTTTATAGAGTTCATAAGACCAACTACCCATAAAATAGTTATAATGTAGTTAATATAATCGCTAGGGAAAATCTTGATATAAATACCCGAATAAATTAAAATTATCCCACAAAGAACCTGGGTTAGAAATTTAAAAATCGGGGTAGTATCATAGGCATCGTCAGAAAGTCCTAAAAGAAAAGAAATGGTAGAGGCAGCAAGTAACCCAATTACTTCCGAGTGCATGAGAAACTGACTTGAATTGAAAAAAAGCGAATAAGTGATTAATGAAAGCAAAAAAGTTATATAAAAGGTAATACCACCTAATGCAGGTTTATATACCGTGCTCCAACGAATATCTTCTTCATTTCTTCTTATGCCGAGCGTTTTCGAAAATCGTAAAAACAGTTCGTTCATGAGTACGGAGAACACAAAGACTACAATAAAGTAGGTAAAATAAAATAACGATAAATTCAGCATTTCATCTACAATTATAACAATTAAAATTGACTACTCAGCTCCTTTAACTGTTTACCGGCCTTGTCTTTATCCGAAAGCACAGGATTACTAATATTCCAGGCTATAGCTATTTCGGGGTCATTCCATATTACGCAATCCTCGGATGGTTTGTTATAAAAATCTGAACATTTATATAACAATAGTGTATTATCTTCTAATGTCAGGAATCCATGTGCGAAGCCCTTAGGGACATAAAAAATGGTTTTATTTTCCGCACTTAATTCAATTCCGAAATACTTACCATAGGTCGGAGAGTTTTTTCTTATATCTACCACTACATCCCAAATGGAACCTTGTAAAATTCGTAATAGCTTTGATTGCGCATGAGGCGGGTTTTGAAAATGCAAGCCTCGTAACACTCCTTTCTGGGAGAAGGATTGGTTATCCTGCACAAAGTCTTCTGTTATACCCAGTTCAGCAAAAACTTTTTTATTGTAAGGCTCATAAAAATAGCCCCGGGTATCATTAAATACTTTCGGTTGAATTACCAGTAATCCTTCTAAAGGGGTTGTTGAAATCTGCATATCTTCTATGTTTCGTAATAATTACCTTGTCCATAGCTATAGCCATACCCATAATATCCGTATTTGTAATAATTATACCCGTATTTTTTCCTTTGGAAGTCCACACCATTTAATACGATTGATAGCTTATGGAACTGGTTTTCGAAGTATAATTTATCAACAAAATAGATAAACTCTCTTTTAGAGTAATCCACCCTCATCATATAAATGGGATAGTCCGCTTTTTGAAGCATAGCAATACCATCTGTAACAAGCCCTACAGGGGGATTATCAATAATAATAATATCGTACATGGTTTTAAGCTTGGCAAGTATGGTATCCATACTTTTACCTATCACAAGCTCGGATGGATTGGGCGGTATGGGGCCGGCTGTTATTATATCCAGGTTTTCACTTTCCGTTTTTTGAATAACTTCTTCAATGGAATATTTACCAATCAGCAGGGTACTCATACCTTTCAAATTATTTAATCCGAAGGCAGTATGTATCCTGGGCCTTCGCATATCCACGTCGAGTATAATTACTTTTTTGCCCGAATAGGCAATAATACCTCCCAAGTTCATACATACAAAGGTTTTGCCTTCGCCGGATATGGTAGATGTAATAGCTATTATTTTTGGCCCAACATCATTGGAAATAAATTGCAAATTGGTCCGGATTGACCGGAAGGCTTCTGCCAGCACCGATTTCGGATTATAGTTTACAATAATTTGAGAAGCGGGAATTTCTTTTGTGTATTTGGGAATTATCCCTAAAATGGTTACCGGGCTCTCAGCCAGTTTCTCAATTTCCTGGATAGATGTAATATTATTATAGAATACATACACAAGCACCAATATGATAAGTCCAATTGCTGACGACAGTAAAATAGCGACAATAAACGTCACAGACTTTTTTGGTGACACGGGTGACCAAATAGGAATAGCATTTTCCAATATCTCACTCTCCGGAACATATCCGGCTTTTGAAATTTCATATTCTGCCTTTTTTTCCAATAAAAGGTCATAATGTTTTTCATCAATATTTGCCTGGCGTTGCAGTCTTAAATTTTCAATGCCAGCCACTGTACCGGGAGTTACAAAAGTCGATTCTACTTTATCCCTCTGTGCTTCGTAATCTTTTCGGGTTGATTCCATTTTCTGAGTAAGCAGCCCAATAGATCTTATGATTAATTTTTTTTGTTGCGTGATAAGAGTATCCAGTTCCTGCACTTTAGTATTGGCATCGGTTGCATCAAAGGTTACCGACTCCCTCTGATTCATATATCCTCTAAGTATTTCAATATTATCCTTTAAAGAGCCTGTTTCATCAATCAGGCTTAATTGCATAGCGAGGTCATTCGGATCAACATCTTTTTCATTGGTTATTCGTTTGCCATACTCCGATAACATCTTCTGCTCAATCTCCAAGCTTGATATTTTATCATCCAGGAAAGACAAGTATGTACTATTGGAAGTAGTTAATTCCATAGGTTGTGCGCTAACATGATTCTTTTTTATAGTATCTCCCAGGATTTGTTCAGTTTCCCTCATCCTGTTAAACAGAGTATCCAGCTGCTGATTCAAAAAACTCAAAATGTTTTCATCACTCTCTCTTCTCTTCCTCAGCGTCTCATTTATATATTGCCTCCCTATTTCATTTACAATATTAGCTGCCTTAGTATCATCATTATCATGGCAGGTAATCATAATGGTCTTCGCTTCCACATCAAGTGGCTTAACCGTAATTTGTTTAGAATAATATTTGGTCAGATCGTTATAATCATTCACAAGGAAAAAATCAGCGTCTTTGTTAATATTTCTACTGGATATTGGCAATTCCAGAGGGAGAACCACATCAATTTTTACTTTTCCTCGGGGGGTTTCGCACCATTGACCGGAATAAAATGTAAATGTATTCTTAGGCCCCTGTTTCAAGCTATACGATATTTTTCCTCCTGCCAAGCTCGTGAAATGAACATATATGCGTGTTTTAGCGAGCTTTTTTCGGGCCGCACTATCAACCTCTACCCTGTAAGGAGAGGTAAGATATTTCTCATCATCCTTAAAAGCACCTTCCGTATAGTATGAAATATTCAATGGGAGCTGCCTGAAAACCTTTTCAAGGAATATTCTTGAGCGCATTACCTCAACTGCCTGGGCTACTTCATCCTCTCCTCCGTTATTATAGAGATTGGCAGTCTGCTGTAAAACTTTATTTGCCGTGTTTTGCGAACCTACCTGGATTACGCAACTTTCTTCATAATTACGCTGTGCATACCGAAGATACACCGTTGCAAGGGTCATTATTACCAGAAATATGCTTAGCAACATCTTCCATCTTTTCTTAGAAATTAGTAAGAAAAGCGAAAGATCCAACTCTTCATTTAACAAAGATACTTTACTGACTCTTTTTTTTCTTCTGTTTATTCCAGAAGTATCGTCAGTTCCAATAGGATCCATTGCCTTTAAAGCTTGTTATTATTAAACACAGCAAAGCTGACTAAAACGGTAAGAATAGTAGTTAGCCCGGTAAGAACAGGCGTAATCTTGTTGATTAACTGGATCGTCGGCGTTCTTTGCGGGGTAACATAAATAATATCGTTAGCCTGTAAAATAGTGTTGCCTTCCTTTATTCCTTTAATTGTTGACAAATCAATAAGATAGACGAAAGGTTTTGTCGGATCACCTCTTATTAACTTAACCTGCTTGGCTTTTCCACTTGATGTCAGTCCTCCGGCCAATGCCAAAGCCTCTATCAATGTGGTATTGTTATTTAAAAGCGGAACAACTCGTGCGGTACCCGGATCACCCGGAAATACAATTACCCTGCGGTTTGAAACCGCTAGTAAAATATACGGTTGTATATAGTATTTAGAATATTTTTTCTCAAGCATGTCAGTAGCTTGGCGGATAGTTTGTCCCGCTATAGGGGTCTTCCCCACTACAGGCAACGTCACGGTACCATCAGCCTCAACAAGATAATCAACACTTGTAGTAATTGCGGTGGATGGAGCAGCGCCAGCGGCCCCTGCATTACTTGAGCTTGTTAAGTCCACTATATGAAATCCATCAAGTGAAAACAACCTCAAATTTACGAAGTCATTGACTGATATTTTATAATTTACGGCTGCTGTAGAATCATGCAATGTGTCAAATTGGTAGTTACGTGGGGTTTTTAACATCATACTTGGATACAACGCATTACAGCTTGCTAATGCAACTATAGCAAGGAGATAAAATATTTTCCGCATAATTTTGGGGGTGTTCAATATAAAATATAATTCGCAAAAATACTATTTTTCAAGCTTCCATAAACCTTTATCCATCAGAAGTTTTTTATAAAGGTTGCTCATATTGTCTGCCAAAGAGATATAACTAAAGTGGTTATTTACAAATTCGCGGCCTTTTTCAGAAAGCCGGCTTCGCAGCTCAT
>JABDAL010000080.1 GCA_013289165.1 Bacteroidota bacterium | reverse complement strand
CTCTTGCAATCCTCAGCAGGCTTTATACTTGCTCCTTACCTAAAAAATATTTACAGGTTGAAAAAGGATTCTATACGTAAACTATCTGTTAAACTATTGAGCTTCGGAATAGCTCTAGCAGCTATTTCTACTTATTTTATAAGTGTTTTCATCCGCTACTTTTATCATTTCTCTATTCCGACAGTGACCTTACTTTTGGGGGCCTTCTTTATAATCCCAATTTTTTATTATATAACTATTGTATACCAATTATTAAAAATAAACAGGCAAAAAATAGTATTATTTATCAATATTGCAGGAACAATCATTTCATTTATATTGAATATTATTCTTATTCCCCATAGTAGTGATGGAATCAGCGGTGCCATCCTCGCTATTACAATAACACAATGGTTGTTACTGCTTATGTATTGGAGTATTTCAAATTTTCTATCGAAAACTCAAGAGGCTGTTAAAACCACAGCCATGTAATTGTTACATTAAATACCCCGCTCAACAAATAAATTGCAGGTTATAATAAAATATTTATTTGCATCTTCCCAAAAACTCAGAATCTACAATATATCCCAGTAATTTCGCTCGTTGGAAATCTGCACAGGCACTGTCGCTTTTACCTGTATTTTGATAACACACACCACGCAAAAATTCCATTTCCCCTCCTTTAAAAGCGCCTGTATTAATTGTGGCTGTAAAATAAGGGAGCGCATCAGAAAATAAATGTTGCCTGAAAAATGAAAAGGCTATGTTTTGGTATACCGCCGGATAGTTCTTTAGTAACAAGGCTTGCTTAAACGCATTAATAGCATTAGTGTAATCCTCATTTTTAAAGTACCCACAACCCGTGTAGAAATACTTTTGATATAACAACAAAGAATCAGTTGGGGATTCCTTTAATCCCCGCTCAGCAATATTCACGCTCCATGCAGCGTTCCCAGTAACCTGATAAAAAGTCTGTATATGCATATGCCATAATACCGGCGAAAACACTCGTTTAACAACACTATCAAATGCTACTTCCATTTCTATCGTATTCTTTCGTTTCGTAGCTATGTCATATAGATAATAAAACAGAATAAGATTTGCAGGGCGGTTATAGTAAGCCAGTTTTGCATAGTAATAGGCGGTGTCGTGCTCGTTTAGCTTTTCAGCAACCATCGAACGCAGGTATTCCGGGTAGTAGGTATAAGGATTGGAGCCTTTATCAGCATTCAAAATAGTTAACGCTTTATCATATTTTTGCTCATCCATTAAAAACTTCGCTTTAATGCAAGTAACAGGCAATCCCCATTCATCGATATTCGGTATCCAGGGAAATTCAGTTTCGGCATTAAATGGTATGGAGTCTTTCCCCTTATGAAGCCATGTATTCGTATTCGATTCTATCCAATAGGATGAAATTTCCTTCTGCACACACATGGATTTAAAAGATTCGTAACTGAAATAAAAAGTCGCTCCTGATACTAAAAGCAATCCCCATATAATACCGGCTCGCATTGGCACCTGTAGACTTTTTTTATAAAACACAAAATACTGTGAAACAATTATAGCTACTACAATAGCCAATACCGCCTGCATATTGGGCCGTTCAAAAGGAAAGTTTAGTGTCGCATCAACAAGATAGGCAGAGAGGGATAATAACATGGCGCCTGCAACCATTTTATTTTCTATAGTTATATCCTTTGATTTAAAAAGCCTGGTGACATAGATTAGTATACAGATAAATATCCCTGCATAAATCAGCCCTCCCAATATTCCAGTATCTGCTGTTATCTGCAAAAAATCATTGTGCACACGCCTGCCATTAAATATAAATCCAGGCTGATAGTATTTTTCATAGGGTATATTATTAATTCTCCAATTTCCGTAACCTCCACCTAAAACCGGATGCTTTTTAATAAAATCTAACGCATGACTCCATTCCAAACTTCTTCCACTACTACCCCTTTGTGAAAAGTCAATAGATTCAACCCGTGATAACACAGTTCCATATTTATTTTCCGTTTTGTTATTCCTTACCATTGATATGACAAGTTGAGAAACCGCAACCGATATAACCAGCGCAATCCCTATTAAAAAAGGGGTTCTTAGTATGTTTAATTTCTTCCGACTTTTAAAATAATAAAGGGACATCAGCACACTATAAATCAATAGCTCGATGAATAGCCCTAAAAAAGAAGAACGCACGTTTAGAATAAATACCGAAAGAAAACACAAGGCAACAGATACTAAAAAGAAGATTCTACTCTTAGCCCCGGATGCATGAACAGTATAAATCAGGAATGGAATTTTGAGCACCAGGCTGGCAGCTAAAATGTTTTTATGCCCTGTATTACCCTTTATATTATACACTACGTCATCAAGGCTAGAATAGATGCCATAGTTGAAAAGGAATTCCACCAACACATACACTGATTGTAATAAGGTAGTAAGTCCCAGAACGATAAATAAGTATTTCAGAATATTTGTATCTCTGCTTATAAGAGTATATATATTGATAAGGGTTATAAAGCAGACCAGCAACCTTGAATAGGTAACAATGCTCTCCAAAACATTGTAAGCAACAAAGAATGATGCAAGCGAAACAAACAAAAAAGCCAGGTACAGGAAAAATAATACGCTTCGAAAAAACAAGCCCTGATAATTCACCTTCTGGATCAGAAAGTAAACCAGCACCACCCCATTTAGAATAGAAAGATACAACCACTGGCTGCCTGCAACGTCAAATGCCCCCAGCGAAGGAACAAACTCGGTGAGGGCATACAACACGATAAAAACAAACTCTTTTTGAGAGCGTATATCAAGTTTAAGTAGAGGGTTATTAATCAAGAACTACGAGGTTTGAGTGTGTTCTTGCAAATATAAAAGATATTACCTCCTATCCCTTATATGCCTCCTCCAAATCTTTGATAATTATTTTGGTCATTTTTAACATGGCCATCATTACCTTATTAGCCTTTTGTTGGTCTTTGTCAGCCATTAACTTGCCCAAAGCAGTTGGAACAATTTGCCATGATAAACCAAACTTGTCCTTTAGCCAGCCGCATTGAATTTCCTTTCCGCCTTTCGAAAGTTTGTCCCAGTAGTGGTCCACTTCTTCCTGGTTTTCGCAATTCACTACAAATGATATTGCCTCTGTAAATTTATATACCGGCCCCCCGTTTAATGCCATAAATTCCTGTCCATTGAGCGAAAAATTCATAACTATTACTGAGCCTTTTGGACCGGGGCCAGCATCTCCATAACGACTGACATTTCCAATCTTTGAATTTTTAAAAATAGAGGTGTAAAAATTTACAGCCTCTTCGGCATTCGTGTCGAACCATAAAAATGGTGTGATGTTTTCCATATTATTTATTTTTTAATTATTAATACTATTTCCCCAGGAATTCTTTCAGTGAAGTACCGATAATATGTGTCCAGCCTGCCACAAAGTTTTCTTTTGAAAAGTCAGAAGTAGCCGTCGGGAAGGTTTCAAGTCCTTTATGGGTAAGCTTTACTCGTGTAGTATTCCCACCCGGGAATAGTTCAATAGTAACTAATGACTCCCCTTCATAGCCTTCATATTTCCAAGTATAGGCAATTTTTTTATACACCTCCACTTCGGTTATTCTGCATAAGTGAACAAACACTTTCTTTCCATCTCCTCCTTCAAACGAAAACTCAAAACCAACCACAGGCTTAAATTCAGCAATATCAAAATACCATTGCTTCATCTGGTCCCTGTTTGTAAGGGCTTTCCACACTTTCTCCACAGGTACTTCAAATATTCTTTCTATATATAACCGGTTCGTTTTTCATGCTACATTCAATTTTTTATGATAATATATGTATGAGCCGAAGAGTATCGCAAACCAAATTAGCATAAACATGCATTGGGGAATTGGCGTTCCTTTTCCCATTTGCGAATAGGTTGCACCCACCAAATCAAATGTCAGCCCTGCGTATGCCCACTCTTTTATTCGCGGATAACCGGGAATCAATATAGCAATAACTCCCAAAATTTTGGCTACACTAAAAAATGGAATCATATAAGCGGGGTATCCTAAACCGGTAATAAACGTAATAGCCTGCTGGGCACCTAATAAGCCCGGAATAGAAGAAGTTAACATGCCTAATGATAGAAGGCCTGTAAATATCCAGTAAATGGTTTTTGTTTTTTTCGATGTTGTAGTCATAGTTTTTTGATTTTAGATTTTTAATTAATAAAGAATTTTATCAACTCCGGGGCAAGAACAGCATTCGATACATTATGAGTCTGTCCCGGCAACATACTCATCTTGCAATTTGGAATTGCCTCAGCAACCACTTTCACAGCGCCTTTTAAAGAAACAGGGCTCTTTCCGCCACCCATCACAAATGTCGGTATTTTTATGGAAGATGCACGTTCAGCAGGAACTCTATAGTCTGCCATTATACTAATATCATACGGAAGCGTATGCGCTACTGCTTTAAGTTTTGACCACACAGGCATGAGTGGAAATATAGCTGTAAAAAAAGCAGGCATGCCAATCATGTCGTGCATAAAAAACTTTACCATAGCCCCACGCTTGTCAGACTCGAGCATTTTCATCATCCGCTCTTTTGAATCGGCAGGTGGTTCATGCCCTCCGGCACCTACCACATAGGGCGGCTCATACATAGCCAGTTTGCTAATCGGCAGGCCTTTTGCAACAGCTTCCAAAGCCAGTGCAGCACCTGAAGAAACCCCTGCAATATAAACAGGGCTTCCTGCCATTTTAATCAGCGCATCTATGTCTTCCAGCTCTCTTTCCATATTATATGGTTTTGTGTCGCCGCTCTGGTTGCGTCCACGACGGTCATATATATACACGGTGAAATGCTCTGCCAGCATTTGTGAGAGCTTGCTCATTGGCCCAAATGCACGGCTGCAAAGGGCTCCAAGTGCAGGCCCTTTGCCCAGCTTCTCATAAGCAATGGAAGTGCCATCTTTTGAAATTACTTTTTCCATATTACTTTTTATTTTTGTTAATACTTATTTTTTCATGGGTTTATCTCCGCATTTTTGGTAAGCTTCTTTCAACCATTGCAACACTTGACTATCCAGTTGCTTTGGCTCATTAATTTGCACACGGTGAGTTACCATCGTGTTCCAGTCACCGGCCAATTTAAACCTTTCGGTAGGTTCATGGCCTTTCAACTTTATGCCAATATCCATCCTGCCGCTCACCATATAAATAACCGCAAACTTCCTGTTATCTCTTAAAAGGCTTAGGTAGGAATCGGTAGTCGCAATTTGGATGTCGTCGCCAAACTTTTTTATTTTGGTCATCAACCCATCAAAAGGCTTGCGCCAAATGGATTTGCCACCAGTAAAGTGTTTATCAATGCTTTCAACAATACCCGGCTTAGCTTCTTTCTTTTGTTGAAATACGGCATAAATAGCCATTGCGTGCCCATGCCCCAAACCGAAATCCTGTTTCAGCCATGCAACTATTTCACCTGCCTTTACGCCCGGCTTAAGCAGCCCCCTTTTTTCAGCAAGCTGCTTAAAGTCCTCCGGCGTTTTCCCCGTTTTTGCCCCGATATTATCAAGATATGCTTGAAAAGACATGGCTTACTTTTTTGTAATAAATGTGTCCAGTTTATCCAGGCTTTCGCTCCAGCCTTGTTCCATACCTTGTGCAGCAAATGCAAGCTCAGGAGCCAGCTTGGTAAGAACTGCCACCAGCGTAAGTTTGGTTTTCCCATTCTCTTCCTCAAAGGTAATGGTATTTATACCCTCGAGGCCTGAAATCCCACTATCATCAGTAAAAGCACTGAAAGTAAATGCAATCTTTTCAGGTGGAGTCACTTCGGTGAAAAAGCCCTTTGTCCAATGATTGGGAAACTTGGGGTGGTCC
>JABDAL010000079.1:2498-5923 GCA_013289165.1 Bacteroidota bacterium | reverse complement strand
AGTCGCAGCCATAGAATACGTAAAAAACAAACAAAACCTTTTATTGGCTCCTGTTTATGCAGCAACAAGGATGCTGGACAAGGCCGGATTAAAACTACAGGACTTCGATTTTTATGAAATACACGAAGCTTTTGCAGCACAGGTACTGACCACCCTTAAAATCTGGGAAAGTGCTGAACTTTCAAAAAGCATGGGACTGGATTATCATTTGGGGGCAATAGACAGGACAAAACTCAATGTAAATGGAAGCAGTATTCCGGCAGGTCATCCTTTTGCTGCCAGTGGAGCAAGGATCATTGCAACTATGGCAAAACTGCTCAATGAAAAGGGTTCAGGCAGGGGATTTATCTCAGTGTGTGCTGCAAGAGGACAGGGTGTGACTATGATTATTGAAAAGTAAAATTTAATAACGCCTAAAAATAAAACAAATGAAAAAAGTAAATAAACTGGAGGTTCTTAAATCATATATCGGCAAGGAATTTTCAGTTACTCCCTCGCCCTTTATGAAATGGCTCAACCCTATTGTACTGTCAGTGGAAGAAGGTAAATTATCATTTCAATATATGGTAAGAAAGGAAATGCTCAATCCTGTCGGAACCCTTCATGGAGGAGTAACCGCTGCCATAGTCGATGACGTTATCGGAGCTACTGTTTTCTCGTTTAATGAAGACTTTTTCTATACAACCGTAAATAACGTTATTGACTATTTCGCATCCGCCCGTGAAGGGGAACTGGTCATAGCAGAAACAAGTATCATAAAAAAGGGAAAACAAATGGTCAATGCCCAATGCGAAGTGTGGAATTCAGATAGAACCCGGCTTATTGCAAGAGGGTATTCCAATCTTTTAAAAACCAGCAAACCAGTTTAACCTATCAATAAACAGTTAAAAACCCAAAAAATGAAAACTACTCAAAACACAGTCCTGATTACCGGAGGGAGTGCCGGTATTGGATTTCAGTATGCTAAACTATTAACTGAAAAAGGCAACAAGGTTATTATCATTGGAAGAGATAAAGACCGTCTTCAGAAAGCTGCATCGGAGCTTAAAGACGTAACAGCAATAACATCGGACGTAACCAGCGACAAGGACACCCGTCAATTGGTTGGCAGATTAATAAAGGATTTTCCAGAGCTGAACATGGTTATTAATAATGCAGGGCGTGCTATTACCTATTACCTTACAGATAAAAACGCAAACGCTTTTGAAAAGGGTGCTGATGAAATACTTACCAATTACCTTTCTATTGTAAGGCTGAACGAACTGCTATTGCCTCTGTTGAAAAAGCAAAAGCAGGCAGCTATTGTTAACGTATCATCAATCGTTGCTATTGTACCCGGAGCAATTGCTACCTATTCAGCGAGCAAGGCCGCATTACACTCTTACACCCAATCTTTACGAATAGCTTTAGAGGGCACGAATATTAAAGTTTTTGAATTAATGCCTCCCCTTGTTAATACTGAGTTATCAAAAGACATTGGAGGGGAAAACGGAATCCAGCCTTCTGAGGTAGGTGAGGCATTGGTAAGTGCTTTGGAAAGAGATGAATTTGAAATTCACGTAGGTGACACTGCCAAAATTTATAAACTGTTCCTTTCCTCACCCGCAGAGGCTCTTAAAGCAATGAATTCAAGAAAAAAACCAGCTTTACAAACAACTTAAATTTTACGACAATGAAAACTATTAAAGAAAATCATTTCGGGATGAGCACAATTTTATCTTTTGCACTGATTCCCATTTCAGGATTCGCAACCGATATTTACATCCCTTCTCTGCCCTCTATGGCAAATGAACTACATGTGTCCAGCTCAGCAGTCCAGTTATCCCTTATCCTATTTATGATAAGCGGGGGTATCAGCCAGCTATTTGTAGGGGTATTATTGGACAGTTTTGGGCGGTTCAAACTTAATTTGGCGGCATTACTGGTATTTGCCTTCGCCAGTTTTGTTATTGCTTTGTCAGGTAATATTTATACCATCTACCTGATGCGTATTCTACAAGGGGTAACAGTTGCACTGATAGTCGTCGCCAAAAGGGCTTATTTTGTGGATATTTATTCCGGAGAGAAATTAAAGCACTATATCAGTCTTTTTTCAATTGTTTGGGCTACTGCGCCAATAATCGCACCTTTTCTGGGAGGATATTTACAGGCGGCTTTCGGATGGCAGTCCAATTTCTATTTTTTGGGTGGTGCTACCGTTCTCATTGCAGGACTGGAAGTTTTGTATAGTGGAGAATCTTTAAAGGTATTTCATCCCTTCAAAGCAAAATCTATCCTGGAAGTATACTCCTCTAAGATTAAAACCCTTGACTTTACTGTTGGACTGTTTATACTGGGATTGAGTTATTTAATAGTAGTGGTGCATGGAATGGCAAGTCCGTTTATAATTGAACGTGTTTTCCATTATTCACCGGTAATTACTGGTTATTGTGCTCTGCTTTCGGGCATTGCTCTTATGACTGGGGGAATAATTTCAAAGATGTTTATCAATCGCCCTCTGCTGAAGAAAATTGGAATATCCATTCCCCTTCAACTACTTCTGATAATAGGAATGATCACTACATCCATTTACCGGACCAATATATTTACCCTCATGGCATTTACACTATTAATCCACCTCATGAGCGGATTCACATTTAACAATGTTTTGACCTTTTGCTTGGGACGTTTTACGAAAAATGCCGGCATGACAGCAGGTATAGCAGGGGGATCACTCTATATTATCTCTTCGGTTTTAAGCTATGGGATTATTAAACAGGTAACAATTAACAGCCAGTTACTGCTTGGTGGTGCTTACCTGGGTATTTCAATACTGCTTATAGTTGCCCTGGTACTGTTCAGGAAGTTTAGAAATGTTTCTGAGTTAGCAACAAGGTCGCTGGATGTAAACCCTATTTTATCAAGAGCAGCTTAAATCAGGAGCGGAAAATTGTATTATTTCCGTCTTATAAGCGGAATCTGCAAATTGGTTGGTCTGTTTTCAATCTTGTCAAAACCTCGTCCATCAACATTTTTTGCACCCCAGAACTGCATGTCGTTTAATACATAAATTAAATCATATTCTGTATATGTCTGTCCGGCAACAAGTCCAAATGCAGGGAATGACTTTCCCTGCAAATTCTGAGTGACGTTTATCTCCCATTTATTTATTCCAGGGCTGGGTGGTGCTACATTGATTGCGTTACAGAATCCCTGATGCAATGGTGTAACCTGGTAAGCTTCATCTGCAATGAAATCTACTTTTTGTGCCCCTGCTGCAATGGGATGTTCACCCTGCCAGACAACACGACCTTTAATTACAATTTTTACAAGAGGTACCTTACCGTAAGCATCGGCAGAATTAACTACTTCCAGTTCAAATTTATCTCCGGCGGAATACTTGAATGCCCTTGTCAGGTAAAATGGCTTCATGCTTCCGTCTGTAT
>JABDAL010000079.1:0-2488 GCA_013289165.1 Bacteroidota bacterium | reverse complement strand
GAGTTCCGGAGCTATGCTTATCCAGTTGCCTTGAATTGATTGCTTGGTTTCTTCTGCTGTCATTGTTTTTGACTTTAAGGTTATTTGCTTTTCAGAATACGAAGTTGTTACATTTGTTCTGAATATACAAGTAGTCAAGTTAAGGGTGGATAGTACAAAATTATAGACCAATGGCAATTAAGCGAAAAAACAAGGATTTTAATCCACATAATTGTGGGGTTACCCATTTTCTGAATAGAATCGGAGGCAAATGGAGGGTTATTTTCCCCAAATTAATCAGGAAACTTGGCAATAAAACGTATGGTTATGTCATGTATTGCAGACCATGATTAAAGTAATACACAAATTTTCTAACTTATCGTTGGGGTGGAGAATCTCTGGATAATCTGCTAAAGGAAAACTCCATTAAGTAGTGTGCACTCGCTGAAAGGTGGGCGAACCTTTCTTCCCAAGCTTCCATTCGACTATTCCACACGGGAGAAAAGGGAGGTGGTAAAAACGGCGTTGCACCGGGTCAATCATCTTAAAGAATTGAGAAGAGCGTCATACACACTTTTACATTTCTCGCTATTTTGAAAAGCGAGCTTCCTGTAAGCAACGATTAAGGCATTTGAGTTTTTTATATTATCCATATCGCAGGTTTAATGGCAAAGGAGGGCATCTTAAATGCAGCAGGTGTTATGGAATGGTAGAAATAAGTTACATTTTTCACATTTTGTGAAGGTTATGAATATATGAATTTCAATCTAATCTCTGCGGGGTCAGTTCCCCGCAGCTTGCTGCGTAATCTTTTTAGCTTTGCTCCATGGAGCAAAGCTACTATATTCATAAATCACATAATGTATCGGTAATCCTATACCATTATGTATGTCCTGCCAAATATAGGCGAATAGTGTTTAGCAAGGAAGTGGATTTGACAATAAAAGAGGTGTGTATTGAAATAAGTAAGCGGTATGACGTCAATTTTTTGGAAATTGGAACAGACAAAGACCACGTACATTTTTTAATCCAGTCGGTTCCAGTATTGAGTCCAAGCAGGATAATACAAATGGTAAAGAGTATAACGGCAAGGGAAGTGTTCAGGAAGCACCCAGAGGTAAAGAAAAAGCTGTGGGGTGGGGAGTTTTGGTCGGATGGATTTTTTGTAAATACGGTAAGCAAATTCGGAGATGAATCAAGTATTTCAAAATACGTCCGAGACCAAGGAATAGAAAAGGAGTACACCATTTTGCACAAAGAGAAACAACTCAGGTTATTTTGAGCGGGGGGAGGATACCTCGCAGCTTGCTGCGAGGAGGTTCATTAATGAATGGGAAGCTGGAAATAGGACAATCTGCTGCAAATATTTTTCCGGGTGCCTTCATCACAATACCCGACCTCCATTTACAAGCTCTTCTTTCTCTTCTTCAAGTTGCTCTTTTTTATACTTTTTGTTTGGTTTTTCTTTTATTAAGAATTCAGAAAACACCACAGCAATTATGATTGCCAGAATTCCCTGGCAAAGCATGGTATCAGGGGCACCTATTTGCTGAGATATTATTCCAATGAGCAGGCTCCCAAGTGGCAACATTCCAAAAAAGCTCATTGCAACATAGCTCATCACACGACCCCTCATATGGGCAGCTGATTCCGTTTGAATAATCGTAATCATGACAGTCATCGGTGTCAGTGATCCAAAACCTATTAAAATTGCAAATGGGACAGCAATAGGAAAATAACTGATGTGGGAAAAGAATATCAGTCCGGTGCCTAAAATAACAATACTTATGAGCAATATCATTTTAAGGTTCCCCTCCTTTTTACTGGAGGCTAAAAATAAGCTGCCTGTGATGGCTCCCAAACCGATAAAGCTGCTTATGTATCCAAAAGTAGAAGCATTGCCCTTAAAAACTATTTTGGCGAAGACCGGTATAATGGTGTCATATGGCAAAACCAATAAGCTTAAAAAAATTAGCATGAGTATTACAATTCTAATGGCGGGTGTTTGCTTCATATACTCAAATCCTTCCAAAAGCTCGGATGTGACTTTTTTCTTTACTGTTGTTGGATTAAATTTTGGAAATTTCATAAATAAAAGCGAAGCGAGAACAGCGATAAAGCTAAGTGCATTCAGAGAAAAGCATACCCCGGCGCCTAAGGATTGTAGAACGATGCCGGATAGTGCAGGCCCCACCAGCCTGGCAATATTTACCATGACTGAATTGAGTGCAAATGCATTTGCAAGGTCACCTTTGTCATTAACCATATCGTGAACCATCGGTTGTCTGGCTGGGACATCGAAAGCATTGATAATGCCAAGTAAAACACCTAACGTCATTATCTCCCAAATCACATAATGATTTGTTAAAATTAACGCGGCAAGTAATACTGCCTGAATCATGGAGGCAGTTTGAGTTATTATTAATATTTTATAACGGCTATACCTGTCAGCAACTATACCTCCAAGCAGGGAAAGCAAAAAAGAGGGAAACTGCTGGGTGAAAATTGC
>JABDAL010000078.1 GCA_013289165.1 Bacteroidota bacterium | reverse complement strand
AGCCTGTATTATATCTACCCCGGGTTGCTCTCTAACTCCTACAGCTAACATATTTGTGCTTTTGTTCCTTAGACGCTCCATATTATTTTATGCTTTAAATATACAATAATCAGTTTAAAGAGCAGCACACAAAAAGCATACCAATCAGGTTCTTTGCCAAATATGGTATATGGATTACAAAAACGTCAAATATCTCTACATTTATTTGAAAACCAAATAATAGGATGATGTAAATTTTGTCATTTTTGTAGAAATACCCGCTTCAGGCTTAACAAATTGATAATCCATTCGTATTTCCGAAGGGCAGATTTTATCCTACATTTGTTTCAAATCAAAATAAGCTCTTTTGTGAGAAAATTAGTAGCCGACGGTTTAATACTCCTATTTGTATCGTTATCCTTTTCAGGGTTATATGCCCAATCATTATCAGAGCTTGAAGCAATGAGGGTTAATCTTCCTAATGGATGGAGCATAACGCCAGTAGGCAATAGCTTATCCTTGGGAGATCTTCCACTGAATATAGCAGTAAGTACTGACGGAAATTTTGTTGCAGTAACGAATAACGGACAAAGTGACCAATCTATCATGATGATTGATACAAAGTCAGAAAAAAGAACGGATAGTGTTAAAATAATAGTCGGCTGGCTTGGATTGGCATTTAGTAAAGATGATAAAACACTCTATGCATCTGCAGGAAATGGAAATAAGATACTCTGTTATTCTAATAACCTGGGAAAATTGACCCTTACGGATAGTATTAAATTAGGGAAACCTTGGCCGGAGAAGATTTCCCCAACCGGTTTATGTGTAGATAATGCCCGTCAGAGGCTTTATGTTGTTACTAAAGAAAACAATTCACTGTACGTAATTAATCTTGAAAATAAAAAAATTGCAAAGCAAATTAACTTACCGGGCGAAGCCTATACCTGCGCACTCTCCCCTACTACTAATAATCTTTATATAAGTATATGGGGCGATGAAAAAATATTGATTTATGACACAAAAAGGGATACCATTCTGACTCCCATCCAGGTAGGAAGCAATCCTAATGATTTAGTATTTACCCATAATGGAAAATATTTGTTTGTCTCCAATGCTAATGACAATAGTGTTTCTGTAATATCTATCGCACAGAATAAGGTACTCGAAACATTAGACGCCGCCATTTACCCCAACTCTCCCGAAGGCAGCACATCCAATAGTGTTGCGTTAAGCGCAGATGATAAAACACTTTATATTGCAAATGCTGATAATAACTGCTTATCGGTTTTTGATGTAAGCAAGCCCGGGCATAGCTTTTCAAAGGGCTTTATTCCTACCGGCTGGTACCCTACCTGTGTCCGGGTTATAAACCACAAAATATGGGTAAGCAATGGCAAGGGATTTTCCTCCTTTGCCAATCCTTTGGGGCCTAATCCAATGGCAAGCAAACAGCAGACGAACTACAAACAGGGCGATAAGAACAAACCTCGTAAAGTGCAATATATAGGTGGATTATTTATAGGAACAATGAGTATTATCGCGGAGCCGGACGCGAAGACTCTTGCTAATTATACCCAGGCAGTATACCACAATACCCCCTATAACAAAGACAGTACCCGACTTAAAAAAATTCCTAACGGGAATCCAATTCCGTCAGCCGGTGGAAGCTCACCCATTAAGTATGTATTTTATGTATTAAAGGAAAACCGCACCTATGACCAGGTTTTGGGAGACATGCCCAATGGAAATGGAGATACGTCATTATGCCTCTTCCCTGAAAAAATAACCCCTAATGAACATGCCATTGCTAATGAGTTTGTACTGCTTGATAATTTTTATGTAGATGCAGAAGTAAGTGCTGATGGGCATAACTGGAGTATGGCAGCCTATGCCAATGATTATATCGAAAAAACCTGGCCCACTAACTATGGGGGAAGAGGAGGAAATTATGATTATACAGGAAACAGAAAAATCGCCTTGCCTAAAGATGGTTTTATATGGGATAACTGCCTTAAAAACCATGTTACATTTCGCAATTACGGCGAGTTTTGTGATGATGGAACTCCAAAATTGAAAGCCCTTGCAGACCATACATGCAAATCTTACAAAGGCTGGGATTTAACTTATCATGATGTAGACCGTGAAAAGGTATGGGAAAAAGATTTTGATTCTCTCGTCGCAGCCAATGCTGTTGCACAATTCAACATTATATATTTCCCCAATGACCATACCAGCGGACTTGCCAAAGGAGCTTATACTCCTTATGCAGCGGTTGCCGACAATGACCTGGCTCTTGGAAAATTTATCGAACACCTGTCACAAAGCCCTGTGTGGAATGAATGTGCCGTATTTGTAACTGAAGATGATGCGCAAAATGGTCCTGACCATGTAGACGCTCACAGGAGCATTGCATTTATAGCAGGCCCCTTTGTAAAAAGGCATGTTACAGATCATACCATGTATTCCACTACTTCCATGCTACATACCATGGAGCTTATTCTGGGCTTACAACCCATGAGCCAATACGATGCTGCCGCCAAACCTATGTGGGCAAGTTTTATGAACACTTTTAATACCTTACCTTATGTAGCCCGGAATTCCAATATTGATATTAACGATAAGAACACTGCTTATAATGAACTAATGAGAAAATCGAATAGGTTTAATTTACACAAAGAAGATGAAATACCTGAAGCAGCCTTTAATGAAGTTCTTTGGAAAGCAATAAAAGGTTCTGCATTTATGCCCCCGCCAAGGCATTGCGGATTTGTTCAGCCTAAGGAATCTTCCGCAGATAGCGATGACTAAACTTCTCACAAATCATTCCATCAGGCAATCTATTCTGAATTATTTATAAACAATTTAAGTTGCGGTAATTGCTAAATAATTATACTTGTAAATAGATTTTATGTCTCTAAAGAAAATAAAACTATTTACAGCGACTTTAGTGGTAATTGCCGGGATGGTTGGCACAGGTGTATTTACCAGCCTAGGTTTTCAATTGACAGGCATCCATTCCGGGTTTGGTATTCTCATGCTTTGGCTTGTAGGAGGAATCATTGCATTATGTGGTGCATTGTGTTATGGTGAACTGGCATCTTCTATGCCACGTTCAGGAGGCGAATACCATTATCTCTCCAAAATATTTCATCCCTTTGTCGGGTTCCTTTCAGGATGGGTTTCATCAGTTGTGGGCTTTGCCGCCCCAACTGCTCTTGCAGCTATGGCACTGGGAACATATATAAACCATGTTTTCCCCTCCACCAGCCCTATATTGCTGGCAGCGGGGGTAATTATTGTTGTTACGTTTATACATTCATTTAGCTTGAGCCAAAGTGCAAAATTTCAAAATATATTTACCCTGCTCGAAATTGCGCTGATATTGTTTTTCATTGTAGCAGGTTTTATGATTGGTACTCCTCAAAACATCTCATTCCTTCCTAATCAAAGTAACGGAGCAGAAGGATGGCATTCCATTTTTTCTTCTTCCTTTGCAGTTTCCCTCATTTATGTATCCTACGCCTACTCTGGTTGGAATACAGCAACCTACCTCGCCGGCGATATTGAAAATCCCCGCCGGAATGTACCCAAGTCATTATTTTATGGAACCATTATAGTTATGGTTATATATATATTATTGAACTATATATTTCTTTACTCCGCCCCCATGTCAGAGATGCAGGGACAAGTAGAAGTTGGTTTAATTTCGGCTGTACATATATTCGGAATAAAGATGGGGAATTTTATGGGTATGATGATAGCCCTTCTGCTTATTGCATCCATTAGTTCTTTTGTATTGGCAGGGCCAAGAATAGCGCAGGTTATGGGAGAAGACCTCCCGCAACTTTCTTTTCTTGCCATTAAAAATAAACATGGGGTACCTTATGTTGCAAAAATTATACAGGGAGTGATTGCCCTTCTGCTTATCCTTACAGCATCGTTTGGGAAGGTATTGCTGTACATTGGATTTACGCTTAGCCTTTCTACATTTTTTACCGTTTTAGGTCTATTCGTGTTACGAATACGGGGCAATAATAAAACCGCAGAATATAAAACATTCGGGTATCCAGTAACTCCTATTATATTTCTTTCATTAAGCGCCTGGATGCTATATTATACCATTGTGGAGCATCCTAAAGAATCACTTCTTGGCATGGCCACTGTTATGATAGGAAGTGTGGTATACTTCATTAAAAAACCGACAATTGCTATACATGAGAAACCCATTATTATCGAAAAAAATTAGCGGTTTTTTTCTTGCCTCTATTATTCCCTTATTTATTGCTTCTTGTGTTAATACACCACACGAGAATAACAATGCATCTGAAACTCCTAAGCCCAAGCTACCGGCACGCGACACTACTTTAAGAAAAACTGCAGATACTACAAAAGTATGGGAGGATGAAGACTTTGGAAAGATAACATTTGATCGTAAGTTTAATGATATTTCCCGTTATATAGCCGGGATGAAAGCATGGCCCGGAAGCCCCTATTCTAAGCTTGAAAATGATTCTGTATGGCTACGTTTCCACAAGAATTTTGATTATTCCTGGAATCAAATAGCAGTAAGCCGCCTCGAACCCATGTATACATGGGGAATTGCAGAGCTTTCGCAAGAACGAAAGTCTAATTTGGATATTTTCTACCCGTTAAGCGGACCTGATATTTTGCATGCTAATATTTTTTTCCCCGATGCAAAAAACTATCGCTTGTTTGCACTTGAAATAAATGGAGCCTTGCCTAATTTAAACCAGATGGGTACAAAAACCATTGAGAACTACATCAATGCCGTTTACACTTCATTGGGAGATGTTTTTAAAAGAAGCTATTTCATCACCCATAAAATGTCAGCCGAATTAACTGCCGAAAATGTAAATGGAACCCTTCCTCTTATTTGCATTTTTCTTGTACGAACAGGACATGAAATTATTAACTTAAAGTATTTCCATCTGAATGATAACGGAACGTTAACCCCTTTGCCACCGGATAGCCTGGGTACTCATTATAATGACCTTGTAAAGGTGTATTTTAAGAATAGCAAAAATAATTCGATACAAATGGTCAGCTATTTGAAGTGTGATTTATCAGACGAAGCCTATCAAAAAAATGTTGCTTTACAGAATTTCTTTACTAGGATGTCTGTATCTACTACCTATCTAAAATCAGCCTCTTATTTGCTCCACTATAACTTCTTTTCCAGTATCAGGAACATTATTTTAAGTAAAAGCAAAACTGTTTTAGAAGACGATACTGGTATTCCTTTTAAGTATTTTCCAAATAATAAATGGCTTGTTTCGCTTTATGGAGTGTACATTACCCCAGTAAGTGATTTCTCTGGCGTTTTTCAAACTGATTTATTACAAGCCTATAATGATACATTAATTACCAAACCTAAAAAGCTTCCATTCTCACTTGGATATCATTGGGGCACCAATAAGCAGAATCTTATTAAGGCCCAATTGAAGGGCTAATATCTTTTTATTTTCAGGTTGTTTTTCATCCTTTAGATTTCTGCTGGAGAAATCTTTGTTCACAACAACATTATAAAATGAAGAAGCCCCTTAAAAGGGGCTCTTCAAACATAATTATATATTATCAATTTTATGGATGTACTGCTACAAGAATAAATCCACCACTGCCAGACAAGGTTGCTGAAACAGTGTATGCTCCTACCGTTGGCGCAAGTTCAAAAGCAGCATCTCCTTGTGTACCGCAACCTTCACCCCAGCCTGGAGAAGCAATGAATGGGGTCGCACCTGTAAAGGTAATGGCATTGCCAGGTCCTCCATTAATTTGAAGGTCAGCTACAATATATGAGTTCGCTACAGTTGTATTAATTGTTACTGAACCAGAACTATTAAATGATGTAGAGGCAAATGAAGTGTTTCCTGCAACAGTTGGCGTAGAGCAGAATCCTTTTAAAGCAACTGCATAGTTATTTGCCAGGAGATAACTACAGAAAACACTGAAGTTAGCTTCTGAAATAACTATGGTATGTGTTCCTGCTGTAGCTGCCACATAACCATATACCGAGGCAGTAGCACTGTTATCTACTTGTGCAATAGATGTTGCATTATTATTATCTACTGTTACTGTTCCGTTAAATGGAGTGTACACACCATTTATACAAAT
>JABDAL010000077.1 GCA_013289165.1 Bacteroidota bacterium | reverse complement strand
CTTTTTCTTACCTCTTTTGTTTGGTGTTTCATATGATCTTTTAGTGCAGCCTTTGTTGCCCGGTCAGCTTTGCGTTGCCTTAAGGCTTCTTTTTTCTTTAATTCCCGTGAGGTTTTATCGGCTGATGGGGGCTTTGGAGGAGCATCCTGGCAATGGATATCTTTAATCGGACATAATCCAAGAAATACAACTATTGCCACAGTAACTATCGATTTCAGTCTATTCATACAATATTATCTCTCAAAAATACGTTATATTTGCAAAGTAAGTGACGAGCCATTACCAAATAATTAGTGGCATTTATTAAAATGCTAAAAAAGGTTTTTATACCATTTCTGTTTTTGTTATGCCTTATTGTAGGATGTAGAAAAGACTCCACTCCTACTACTACAGGTGTTCCTAATGTGGGGGTTAGTTTTACTGCTAACATTTATAACCCGGGTTATACTAATCTGCAATATGTTGGAGGTTGGGTGTATGTTAGTGGTGGTTATGATGGTATCATACTTTTCTGCAACGGTTCCGGCTCATATCTTGCTTTCGACCGTGGATGCCCTTATGATTGTACAACAAATTCCAAAGCTATCGTCCAGGTTCAGCCGGGTAATATCACAGCAAAATGTCCGGTATGCGGCACTACCTACTCTTTATATAGCGGCAGTATTACTACCGGTCCCGGTACCATTGCCCTAAAACAATACTATACTTATTTTGACGGATCTAATCTGACGGTATCCAACACTCCTTAAATAAAAAAAGGGAGTAATTACCCCCTTTCCCTTTTAATATAGACTCAGTTTCTTATTTTAGTACCTGTAATACTCAGGTTTATACGGACCGTTCACATTTACCCCTATATAAGATGCCTGTTCGGGACTAAGTTCATCCAGTTCTACACCAATTTTCTTTAGGTGTAAGCGGGCCACTTTTTCATCTAACAACTTAGGGAGAGTATACACTTTGTTCTCGTAATTTTTGTGGTTTTGCCATAATTCAATTTGTGCCAAAACCTGGTTGGTGAATGAGGTAGACATCACAAATGAAGGATGTCCCATAGCACAACCCAGGTTTACTAATCTACCCTCGGCAAGTACAATAATATCTTTACCATTTAGTGTGTATTTATCCACCTGCGGTTTGATGGTATCTTTTGTATGTCCATAATTTTCGTTCAGCCACGCCATATTTAATTCCACATCAAAATGGCCAATGTTGCAGATAATAGCTTTATCTTTCATGCTAAGAAAGTGCTTGTCTGTTATAACATGGTGATTTCCGGTGGTAGTAACCACAATATCTGCCATTTTTACCGCCTCGTCCATTTTGCGAACTTCATAGCCTTCCATAGCAGCTTGCAGGGCACAAATAGGATCCACTTCCGTAACTATTACACGAACTTGAGCATTTTTTAATGCCTCAGCCGAACCCTTCCCAACATCGCCATAACCAGCTACTACTGCCACTTTGCCGGCAAGCATAAGATCCGTAGCTCTGCGGATGGCATCCACCAGCGATTCGCGGCAACCATATTTATTATCGAATTTTGATTTTGTAACGGAGTCATTTACATTAAACGCAGGCATTGGCAAGTTTCCTTTATTCATTCTTTCATATAAACGGTGTACACCAGTGGTAGTTTCTTCGCTTATTCCCCTAATACCTGCAATTAATTCAGGGTTTTTATCTAATACTATATTGGTAAGGTCTCCCCCATCATCAAGAATCATATTCAAAGGGGTATTATCAGAACCGAAAAACAATGTTTGTTCAATACACCAGTCATAGTCCGCTTCATTCAAACCTTTCCATGCGTATACCGGTATTCCTGCCGCAGCAATAGCAGCGGCAGCATGATCTTGTGTTGAAAATATATTACAGGATGACCATTGAACATCAGCCCCCAACTCTTTCAACGTTTCTATTAATACAGCAGTTTGAATAGTCATATGAAGGCAGCCTGCAATCCGTGCTCCTTTCAGGGGTTTCTTCTTGCCATATTCTTCCCTCAAAGCCATTAACCCAGGCATTTCAGCTTCTGCCAGGTTTATTTCTTTTCTTCCCCACTCGGCAAGGCTTATATCTTTTACTTTAAAGGCCATCTTCTTGTCTTTTGCTGTTGTACTCATTTTGATATGATTTTTAATGTTTGATTTTGAGTGTTGAATAACTATTTTGTCTTTCCTGTAAATTCAACATTTTGTTTCCTTGAGGGGTGCAAAGGTATGAAAAATGGTATTAATATTGTCGCTATGCCTGTAATCCTTAATATAGAGTGTCCAGATGGCCAGCGTAGTGCAGTATGGAAAGTTACAGAAAACGAATTGACTTTATCCGAAATCGCTTTGCTGACCAAGGGCGAGCAAATCTCGCTTTCCTCTATAATAAATCCAGGAAGACGGCTGGAATGGCTTGCCGTAAGGGTATTATTGAAGGAACTTTATCCTATAGGACAAACTATTGATTATCTGAAGAATGGAAAACCTTTCCTGGTAAATAATGCCGATAAGATATCTATTACCCATTCGGGGAAAATGGTAGGAATTGCTTTGCACCCCACTAAAACCCCCGGAATAGACATTGAAGCAGTAGGTCCCCGAATTTTTAAAATTGCGCACCGCTTTTTAAGTGAATCCGAAAAGATTTATTTAGGAGCAACTCCATCTATTGAGCAACTTCTTATTATATGGGGAGCTAAAGAAGTTATGTATAAGGTATTTGAACATGGAGAAGTTTCTTTTAAAAATAATTTTAGTGTTGAACCATTTGCTTTATCAGATAAAGGGCCACTAAATGGAATTATTCAAAAAGATGGCCGTATCGTATATATACCAATGGAATACATTAAGATGGAAGATTTTATCCTGGTTCAAACCAATTATCTTTAATTCCTTGATATAGTTATTTAAAACTTTATTCCCCAGTTTTCCCCCATTATATAGTTTAAAGTTCCAAAAAAATACGACCTTTGTGGCATTAACCTTTCACCGGAAATGTCGATATATAATTCAATTGTTGAAGGAGCTAAACAAAAGCGAAAAAGGTTAGCACTCCTGATTGACCCTGATAAGTTTAAATCTACCTCATCGCTTAAAAATGGCATTGAGGCAGGTGTAGATTTTATTTTTGTCGGGGGGAGTTTACTTACTGAGAAAAGCCTTCAACATTGCGTAGAAATTATTAAAAAATCAACTGACATTCCGGTAGTTCTTTTCCCGGGGTCAACCGACCAAATTGATCCTCATGCAGACGGAATACTTTTTCTTTCGCTCATCTCCGGCCGAAACCCTGATAACCTTATCGGCAAGCATGTGGTAAGCGCACCTATATTAAAGAAGACCTCGTTGGAAATTATCCCCACCGGATATATGCTTATTGATGGAGGAAGCCACACCACAGTTTCCTACATGAGCAATACCCAACCTATACCATATAATAAAAGCGATATTGCCGTTTGTACAGCGATGGCGGGTGAAATGCTTGGACTAAAGCTCATCTATCTCGATACGGGAAGTGGGGCACTTAAGCATATTTCAACAAATATGATTAAAGAAGTTAAAAAAAATATTACTATACCTCTTGTCATCGGTGGTGGAATTAGAACACCCGAAAACGCCTATAACTTGTGTACTGCAGGAGCAGACATGCTTGTTATTGGAACGGTTGCCGAACAATCTCCCGAACTTATAAATGAAATTGTGAGTGCCGTACATCAAAGTTCTGATTATCTTGCCAGCCTGAAATAAAAATATCGAATATCCTGAAGATATTTTTTCTTCACCAATAAATAAAAATACAGTTAATACCTAACCCTAGATGAAACTTGTTGTAATTACCCCATCACAAAACATTGAAAACGAACATTATATATTAGGCAAAATGATTGATATGGGGCTCCCTTCCCTGCATATCCGCAAACCGAAACTCTCCCCTGATAATTTAAAAAGTTATTTGAAAGAATTCACAAAAGGCCAGCGAAGAAAAATTATTATACATACCCATCATGAGCTGCTTTGGAACTTTAATCTGAAAGGAATACATGTATCAAAAAGGAGCCGAAAAAAACAGTTTTCTTTTTTTATTCTAAAAGCAAAACTCCATTTACGAAGGGGGGGCTTTGTTATGGGCACATCTTGTAAAAGCCTTTCATCGCTGGATGAAAACTACAGGCATTTTGACTATGTGATGCTTTCACCTGTTTTTACAGACCCTGACGGACACCGTCCAAGCTTTAATGCAAGCACCTTAAAAAAAATAATACCTGTTTATCCCGGCAAAGTAATTGCACGGGGAGGAGCTACCTTAGACAGCATTCAAGTAGCTAAAGAAACGGGCTTTGCCGGTATTGCTTTCCAGCGTTATATATGGAACAACCCTGAGCCGGTTGCATGTTTCCAGCAAATTTTAGACCGTTTCAACGAACTAGGGATACCGGTTGAGTAGGAGCCTTGTCTTTTATTTTTATCAAACCATATTAATCTTCTCCAGAAATTGCTCTTTATAGAGGCTGCCAAGAGGTACGATTTGATCGTTCTCAAGAATTACTTTGGTATGGTCAATGGAAGCAACTTTATCTACTGCCACAATAAAAGAACGGTGTACCCGAACAAAACTATCTGCTGGTAATTTGTCCTGTATGCCTTTCATAGTAGAACGAATAATATATTTATTATCTACCGTATACATATTTACATAGTCTTTCAATGCCTCCACGTAGACAATATCCTTTATTCTTAGTTTTACCAACCTTGAGTCTGTTTTTATAAACAAACTATCTTTTTTATTCTCCGATTTAGCAAGGTGATATAGTAATTCATTTGCCTTTTTCAGTTGCTGTTCCTCTTTTGCTATGTTCAGTGCTGTTTCAATAGTTGCCCTAAGGTCATTAGTCTTGAATGGCTTCACAATATATCCGAAAGGAGTTGAAGCATTAGCCCTTCTAAGGGTATCCTCATCTGAATAAGCAGTAATAAAGACTACCGGAATTTGAAACTCCTGCCGTATTTCTTTAGCCGCATCAATACCGGTCATGTTCCCTTTTAACATAATATCCATCAGGATAATATCAGGTTGTCTTTCTTCTGCCAGTACAATAGCCTCCTCACCATTCACACAATGCCCGGCCACATTATAATCGAGTTTTGTCAGCGTAAGCGATAAATCTTTTGCAATTATCACTTCATCCTCTACAATAAGAACAGATGTCTTTTTCATTGCTTTTTAGTTTTACGATGTTCTTTTTTTATAGGGGAGTCTGACAAAAATGTGATTAAATAGCCGGTTCCTTTTATGTTTTTATTTCTTTCGAACTTACCATCTTTTAACTGGCTCACTAAACTTTCTACCAAATGGAGCCCCAGTGTTCCGCGATGGGATTCTTTTTCCTTTGTTCTTATACCCACTCCGTCATCCCCAACTTCCAGCCAAACACGTTGTTGAGACTGTTGCAAGCGTACATTGATTTTACCTTTACGCTTATTAGGAAAGGCATATTTCATGGCATTCGAAACCAATTCATTTACTATCAACCCACAGGTTATGGCCTGGTTATATTCCAGGAAAATCCGCTCCGTTTCGCAAACTAAGGATATATTTTTATGCGGATAAGAATATGAAATAAACAGGTTATTTGTCAAGTCTTTCAGATAGGCTGAAATATCAATTTCCTCTTTGTTTTCCGACTGGTATAAACTGGAATAAATAGAAGAAAGAGCATAAAACCGGTTTTGAAAATCTTTCATTACAGGAACCAACTTTTTATCCTGCAACTGGTTAATCTGAAGATTTAGTATACTGGTAATGATTTGCAAGTTATTCTTCACGCGGTGGTTTACCTCCTTCAGCAACCACTCTTTTTCTTCCACCATTTCTTTGAGCCTGTTTTCTAATTTCTGGTGTTCCGATATTTCCCACTTTAAACGTTCATTCACGGCCTCCATAACCTGTCTCTCCAGCTCATTCTTGTGAATTCTTTCCTGTAATGAAATATCGTGGCATACGGCTAAAACAACGGTTTCATCGCCCCAGTTTAAAGGAAGCGCCGAGAGTTCTGCTTTCACCGTTTTTTTACCTTTCCCGGTACTGATGGTTATAAGCCTTGTGGCAGTTGATTCTAGCCTCCTTAAGCGCTTTTTATTTTCTTTCAGGATAGAATGAAACTCCGGCAACACATAATTCATTACTTGTTTTCCCAATATCTGCTCTGTAGACTCAGCACCCAGCAGGTTATTCATAGAAGGATTGGTGTACAGAATATGCCCTCGTGAATCGTGTACACAAATGGCTTCAGGAA
>JABDAL010000076.1 GCA_013289165.1 Bacteroidota bacterium | reverse complement strand
ATAAAAAAACATATAACCTTTCATTGCTTTAGGCATACTTACGCCACTTTACAGCTAAGCTTAGGAACTGATATCTATACCGTTTCAAAGATGCTTGGGCACCGTGAAATAAGAACCACACAGGTTTATGCAAAGGTTATTGATAAAACAAAACAAGAAGCTGCTAATAAAATACAATTAGATTTTTAACCTCACATTGTATTCTTTTTTACTAGAATCCCTAAAATGTTTCTTACTATGCTACTACTGCAAAAGGTAAATAGTCGGTGGATTCAGAAACTCTTGGTTTTTCAATTTGTGGGTTTTGCGTTCCTCCACTCAATTTTTTAACAATTGGGAGTGATTCATCATGGCATCGTGGAACTCTAATGATATGATATCTATACAAAAAGTAAACTTGAATGCCTAATGTATTGACAGTAAAAGGTTAAAGATAGGCTTACTATTGAAGAAGCTGAATATTAGTAACAAATTTGTACATTCTTCTACCCTTCCTTCCCTTAAATATACAAATATTTTGGATATTCAAATAGTTTTTCTTAGTGTACGGTTTTGTACGGTTTTTCCTTGTAGCATAACCCCATTATTACAATTAGCTCCCGCTCGCCAATTTATATTTTGCTTTGGCTTTAATATCTATTTGATGGGTTGTATCTGACAAGTAGGAAAGTTTATCGCAAATTTCAGATATTGACATTTGATGCTCGGAGTTTAATGGAAATTGCCCCGTATAGTATTGTAGGAACTTTTCATCAACAATCCCATTTCTATGCGAATATAGGTGTCTTATTTGCAGAATTTTCTCGATTTCATTCTGCATAGTGTCGTCAATAACACCAAGGTCGTTTATTTGTTTATTCTCCTTTATAAAACCTTTTACACTTCCTTTTTGAAGCTTTCCGATTTTTTGTTTAGCCCAGTATTTAACAAATTCTTGAATATCTGCACAATTTAAGACCTCTTCGATTGTAACTGTTTGACTTGATTTTAATGTTGAAGGAGTGGCAAGAAATATTTCATAAAGTAAGTCTGAAAGGTATGTCTCAAAGTTATCCACGAATGACGAAAAAAGAATTCTTGAAAGCACCTTACCCTCTGGGTTAGTTGTTGGGGTATTTGCATCAACTGGATAAAGTAATTGCCCTAAATCATCAATAATCTTTAATATGCTTTGGTAATGTTCAAGAAGCTTTATCTTGGAATCCGTTGCGGAGGACTTATATGTTTCAAGCTGTTGATTAATACTTTTTATTCTTGCATATCCAGTCGGCTTAAATTTTACTTCAATGGGATTCGATAATTTAGAAGATGCACCAACACGTTTATAAATCTTGCTTTCAAGTAAAATCGGTTGTGAGGATTTTTCAACTTTTATCACATACAGCTTTTTCCCTTCGAATACTATATATTGGTAATTTACTATTGGCTTTGGTGATAAGAGGTCAATAGCTCTATGGGTTATTGTGTTTGCCATAAAATCTTCACTCAAACCATTTATTTCAAGTGTATCGGACACCCCAAGTACAATATAGCCGCCCTCGGTATTGGCAAAAGCACCTATTAGTTGAGCAATATTCTTAGATGGCGGTAATACGGCTTTGTATTCAAGTGTTGAGCTTTCTGGTTGCCCAATAATTTTACTTACTTCTTCTTCAAAATCCATTGCTAAACGGGAATTTTATTAATACCTGTGGTTTTAAGAATCTTTCCCAAGGTTAGATGCCTGGGCGTATCTTTTCCGTTATCAATCCATAATTCAGCGTTTTCATAATCCAAAGTATCTTTCTCCGAACTATAATAAACAATTACTTCTCCATTGTCCGAAGGTCTAACAACAATATGCACTTGAAGTCCTTCTTTTTTTATACCCCCAATAACGGTAGTTGCAAGCTCCTCGATTTCCGTACAATCATAATTAGGTAACGTTTTAAGATGGTCAAGAATATTGTTTTTTGCTCTGGAGATTAATCCTTGAACGTATAAGAACATTGCAGCATTAGGCTTTGATACATGATTAAACATACTTGCAAGGTCTCTATCTTTCAAAGCCTCCTCTAATTCCTCAATAGAAGTCACCCCCAAACTGACTAATACTTCTTGGGTAATTTCAACCTTATGCCCATTGGTTGGCATACCTTTAAGTATCTTTCTTAATTCAGAAATACTATTAACATTATATTCCTTTAAAAGACTTGTAACTTCTTCTGCTTTTTCCAATATCTTCAAGTAACTTAGGATTATCTTCCAAAGCTTGAGCAACTCTTGAAAGTTGTACTAAATCGGTTTTACTACGCATTACTTTATAAAGGCTTTCCTTATCATTTATGGTGTTCATGAAGAGTTCAGCTTTTTTACGATACAACTCTGAAAATAATTCTTGGGCAACAGTTTTATTATTTTCAAACCACTCAGATAAAAGACTAATAGCTTTTATACAATTTTCATCACCGTATTTTGGATAGTGTAATCTTTGAGTAATTTCATTAGCAATATCCTTTTTTTTCTTTTACTTGATACCTTCCGAAATAAACATTGCCATTTACCAAAATATCTTTCCAATCATCTCCTAATAACTCTAATACAGTGACTAAATCTGCATCATTTATCTTATCAATGTTTAGTTCAGTTCTCTTTTTAAAAACTCCATTTTGGTTTGGAGTAATTGCTGAATCTTCAAAACAGCTCAGATTGCTGCTATCCTCAAGAAGAAACTTACATACTGAATTTAACCAATCATAGGTTTCATTTTTGTTCTTACCAATAAAGAGACTTAATTTTTCAATATCCCCCTGTTCTTCCAGATGATTAACTAATTCGTAATAATCTAATTTCTTCCAATCCTCCCATGATACATCGCACCAACTATACACGTGTTCTTTTTTGCACACCTCATTCGGGGACAAATCAAAAGTGAATTGCCAAAGTTTGTCCTTTACCTTTTGCGAATAAGATTTTGATGGGAACCATAATTCTGATATAGCCTTTTTGTCTGTTGCACTATTTTCTAACTCAACTATTTTTGAAACAATGATTGACTCCCTTAGCGGTGTTTGCACATATTCCCTATACCAGTCTTCATCAAAATATTTTTCATTGGTATTTGGAGTTTTCGTCTCAATAAAATTGAAGAAGTCATAGAATGGTTCATCTATAATTATTGAAAGTAAGCTCTTAAATAGTTCCACTGCTTTTTCAAGAAGTGCTTTGTTTTCTTCTACTTCCTTATCACCGTCAATACCCTTTAACCAAATCCCGTCTCTTTCAGTTTGAGGGTTAAAAAAGAAACTATTGACGATAATAGGGAAATGGAAGTTTTCAGTTCCGATAAGCGGGAAATCGCAAAATAATTTTGGTATATCTTTTATGCTTTTAATGGAATAACCCTTTTGATTCTTTTCAATTTGTGTAGCGATAGAAACCTTATCGTTTAAAGCAAATAGAATCAAAATATCGGATGCTTTTTTATTCTCGGTCTTGGAAATAGATAATATACACCCATCAATTATTTCTTTACTGTTTTCAAAGATTGTAGTTTTTTGTAGAGTGTTGTCTATGATTTCAACCATTCCAATTTTTGGAATAAATGCAAGCACAAAAGGAATTAGTTTCGTAAATTCTTCAACACCTTTTTTTGCGATTTGCAACTGTTCAGTAGTATTAAGCTTATAGCAAAATGAAGTGTTGAAACCATCCTTATCGTAATCTTTATTTATTTCCTTTGTTGAGGTTTGAAATTTTGCCCAGGCATCTTCAATTTTGGGAATAAGCTGTTGTGTGGTTTTTCCATTTCTATCCAAGGGAAATTCAAAAGAATAATACTTTTTGTCATTTGTTTCTACAATTCCTTTGACATCAATAATTCGGGAGAGCAAATGCGTAGTTAAAAAGCCCGTTCCAAACCTACCAGTCTTTTTTGTTTGTTGCCCTTCCTCTATTTCCTTCGAAGAAATTTGGTTTATTAGTCCACGTACATCTTGTTCAGTAAAATGAATACCATTATGGCTAAATTCAACTTTATCATCATCGAGTTTTATTCGGACTGACACCGACCTCTTTTCCTCGTCCGCAATACTATCCTTTGCATTTTGTAACAATTCCCAAGCCCAACGACCTTCATTGTTTTCAACGGTTTTATCTAAATCATGTAACCGCTTTATAATTTTGTCGGCTATTGAACGATTTCCGTCTTCTTTTCTACCTTGTTCGATTGATTCTATCATCGCTTATCCTTTAACCTTAAAATCAGTTTTAATACTTATTAATTAATGAAATACCATACCTTAAACTTAACTTATTGCCTTGGCGTAATATTATTTTCCTCCATCCACCTTAATCTTTCCAATACTGTATTGCGGGGGAATTTCTCTTTCTTTTTGTGGAAGCTATAAAACCCAGTAAGTAGGGCTTCATCATTGATAATGGTCTTTTTACCTATCAATTCTTTCCACGCATAATATAAGGTTGCCACAATTTCACAATGGCTGGTATTTTGCTTTCTGAATAAATCAATAATGGCTTTAATGGATTCTTTTTGATTGGCAAAGTATCCGTCAAAATAACCCTTATACTGGTCTATATTAATATCTGGGGTATAAATAAAATGGTCGTAGCCGTTTGATTGCTTTTTCTCTACATGAAACCATTTATGCTCTTTAAAATAGGTGTCAGCCGAATGTATTAGCTTACTATCAAACGGGCCAGCAGCAGCCTTTTTAAAATCAGTCATTAAATCCATGTGGGTGGATTCTTCACATAAGTATAGCAGCTTCATAAACTTTACATGCCCAAAAGTTGGTTCTGAATATAGCTGGTTAGGTTACAGATGCCAAAGATAATAAATGATTAAAGTACATGCTCCGATTAAAAAGAAAGGGGAATAATGTTTAGTATGTTACTACTTCATCAAAATTTAATACTGTTTTTTGTGATAGTAATAAGGTTTCAATGTTCCCTAACCGCTCAATAATACTTTGTAGTGTGTCCATTTGTTCCCTGTTTTTGAAATTCAGGCACAAAGGAAGGTAGGTTTAGAAAGGTAAAGAATAGAGAGGGCTTTACCTCTAAAGGGTACTAAAGTAAAAGTATCTACCTTATTCCTTGATATTGCTAAACAAAACACAAACCTACAAATTTAAGCACCTGTTAACTACAGTTAACTCAAATTAACCTCGGTTAACCTTCAAATAATCAGCATTAATCCACGTTAACTATATTTTTTCGTAATTTTAACAGATAAATTAATCCCTTTTATTTATGAGCGACAATCATTACAATCATAATGATATACCGGAACATGAAATAAATACCGGATTAATATTTCAATATTTAGACAGGGATGATAGAAAATGGAAGAAAATTAGCCGTGATTTTCTTATCAATATTTTTCAGCCAGCATTGGAGAATACGCTTACCTATAAAAAAGTTTTTACAGTTAAGTATAATGGGGAAAACGGAGAATATCTTGAAGGTTATAGGGAACATAGATACCCAAGACATCTTGAACTTGCAGAAAACGAAAATCATTTTCCCTTCCCTGATTATTTTTTAAGACCTGATAGCAATTCAGCACACTGGAATATAATCAATTACGGTGAGGCTTGTCCTGTTGAAAAAGGAGATTACCATTACGATTTATTTTTTGCGTTGCAATTTTTTGTAACCGATATAATAAATGATGACAAGTTAGAAGCAGATAACTTTCTTGAATACCATTTGAATAAATACTATAATAATAACATTGAAGAATATGCCTTATTTTTAGATAGACTTTGCTTAAAATATAAAGAGTTTTTACAGGACAAGCATGTACCACTTGCGAAAAGATTTGTCGAAAAAAAACACAGTGAAGTACTATCTGAATCTGACATTGAGAATATCTCAAAAAATAACAATAAAATAAAGCTAAACTGGCAGGGACAGAGTAATTCATTAGCTTATCTTTTCAGGCAATTAAAAATCGCCACAAATAAAAAAAATGAGCCGCTAATAACCAACTCTTATGAGGATATTGCAAGTTTTATAAAAGATAATTTTGAAGGCTTCGATGATATAAAACTCTCAACCCTTATAACTCAATTAAGGAAAAATAGCAAGCCCCAAAAAGCGAATAAAAAAATCGAGTTGTTAATATAAAAATAGGCTGTTATACGGGGCAGTAAAAAGTATACTAAAAGATACACGGTATTTTTTTTTCCCTCTCTCCTACTAAAATTTGCGGTATTATTCACTGCAAATGGAAAAGAAATTAAAACATAAAGTATTGGTAGGCTTTAAATGTAATCCCTCATTACGGCTGGAACTCTGTGAGCAGTCCGAAAAAATAGGTGTTACCCTTAGCTCTCATGTTGAAACCATCGTTTCAACTTACAAAAATAGGGATATTGAAGTAAAAGAATTGTATGATAAGATTAACAACC
>JABDAL010000075.1 GCA_013289165.1 Bacteroidota bacterium | reverse complement strand
AGGCGGTAATGCCTACCCATATATAGGTGTGTTTCCCCTGCAATATATTTTCTGGGTGATGTTTTAGGAAGAAATTGGAGGAAGAATCCTTGCTGTTTAAATATCCATGGGGCACGTTTCCTTACCTTTTCTTTAATCTTTTCAATGGAAGCCTCGATAGGAGCCATAACCAAAATCTGCAAGTCCGGAGTAACAGTAATACCCAGTGTTTTCCTATTGGAATATTCCAATGCAAAATCTATTTTCTTGGAGCCAAATTGAACTGATAAGATCATTATTTGTAACGCTTTTTAGCCACCTCAATGCATCTTTCTGCCAATTCATCAATTTCAATAAGTGATAAGTCAATCTTGTATTTATCCTTAACCTCATCAATCATATAGTCCCCAATGTTTATTAGTAAAGCACCAGTAATATTAGTTTTGTATTCCCAATCAACCATAGGTTCCCCATTATCAAGGACTTTGGATAGAATTAAATCGTCCGCATGAAGCGCAATTTCAGTTGAAAGATGTTTCCTTATCTCCATATCCTGCACTTTTTCTGATAGTGTTTCCATCGTCAAACCGTAAAATGCCTTCGCAACATCTCTACAATTAAGCTCCTTTGGTATATCCGAATCCTTGCGATTGAGTACAGAATCCATGATATTTTTGACTTTATTCAAATATTGAGTTTCTGTAATACGATGTGCTTCGTATGCCTTAATGGTATCCTTTAACATCTCTGAGAATTTTTTGTAAAACGCCGGGTCTTGATCCATTTTCTCATTAATATGCTTGGCTGTACGAGAAGCAATAGTATCTGCCTTTGCCGCTTCTCCAATTGTTTTCTCTACTTCTGCTTGGAATTTCTCCTTATCGAAAATATTTACCAATTCAGTCAGGTTTTTAATCTCATCTGTCTGGATATGTGTGTCAATAAGCTTCTGTATCTGCCCCTCATACTTCTTGTAATCTACTATATCGGAATACCTCTCCATTACAGCAGACCGGAGTTTGAGAAACATTGCTAAATCTTCTCTGTACCGGTCAATAGTTTTTTGGTCCGTGTCCTTATGAAACTGAATTGAAGAAAGGGCAAGTTTCAATGTCTTTGCAAAGGCTGTCAGCTTTTCATAGAAACCGGCTCGGATTGCCTCATCTCTTAAAAGTTGAGCATACGCTTCGGCGTCTCGCTTATTTGCTATAGTTTTGAAGATATCCCAAACCTCCGAGTGTTTCTGCGATAACTTTTTTACTTCTTCACTTATATTTGTTAGCGTACCTTCCAAATCTGATTCATCAAAATCAGCAAAAGATGAATACATATCGAGGGCGGTGTCAAGTTCTCCAAGAACACCATAATAATCTATGATATAGCCAAATTCTTTGTCCGGATAAATTCGATTAACCCTTGCAATGGCTTGCAATAATTTATGTTCTGCTAAAGGTCGGGTAAGATACAATACCGTATTCTTGGGCTCATCGAAGCCTGTTAGCAGTTTATCTACTACAATAATTATTTCCGGGTCTTTTTGATTTTTAAACCTACTAATTAGGTTCTTCTCATAATTCTTTGTGTTACCATGCTCATTCATCATTTTAGCCCAGAACAGGTTTTCTATTTCACTTGATTTAGCAAATGCGCTGTCTTCTCCTTCTCGCACATCTAATGGAGAAATAAGAACCTCGCTACTTACTATGCCTATCTCATCAAGGAATTGCTTGTACTTAATTGCATTTTGCTTTCTATCACATACCAATTGACCCTTGAATAGAGTTCCCTTCCAATTATCGCGAAAATGAAGGCTGATATTCCACGCTATTGCATAAATCTTTTGTTCGGCACCGTTTAGCTGATCAGCACGGCTGAACTTCCTTTTTAAATCTGCTTTTTGGTATTCCGTCAAAGATTCAGATATGATATTAAAATATGTATCAATAGGAGCCTCATTTACTTTTTGAATTGCATGACGTCCTTCGTAAAGCAATGGCACTACCGCTTTGTCCTTAACCGCCTGGTCAACCGTATATGTATCAATAACTCCTCCAAATTTACTAGCCGTATTTTTATCTCTCCTAAATAATGGGGTTCCTGTCATAGCAATATAACATGCATTTGGCAGGGTTTTTTGCATATCTATATTAAATGTACCATGCTGTGTTCGGTGGCCTTCATCAACCAATACAAATATATCTGGGCTTACCAAAGGGATTTTTATTTTCCGCATAGCAGCATCGAACTTATTTATTATAGTTGTAACGACCATATCTCCTTTGCTTTCTAATAGTTCAACTAGGTTTTGTCCGGTAGTTGCATTCCGGACTATTTTGCCGCACTTTTGAAATGTGCCTGTAATCTGGCTATCAAGGTCGGTTCGGTCTGTAACTAAAATGATTTTGGGATTCCTTATTTCTTTATCCAAGGCAATAGCCTGTGCAAGCATTACCATAGTTAAGGATTTGCCGCTACCTTGTGTATGCCAGATTACGCCTCCTTTGCGCTTGCCTCCTTCCATTGAATGCAAACGATTCATGGTTTTTTTAACGGCAAAGTATTGCTGGTACCGGGCAATTTTTTTTTCTCCATCATCGAACACTATAAAATTGAATGCAATATCCAGGAGCCTTTCTGGACTACAAAGGCCATATAAATATTCGTCTTGCTTTGTTGGCTGTATTGTTTCCATCTCCAGAGCATCAAAGTGACTTCTTACATACCGGAAGCGCTCCGTAAATAGTTTATTCTTTTGCTCAATACTTAGCGGCTTATTTTTTAATGCCAGTAAAGTAGCTCTATATTTATTTTCTTCTTCTTTTCTTTCAGTTTCTGTATCGCCTTCCGGCTTTTTTTTCCACTCTCCCCAGAATTTCTCGGATGTGGCATTTGTAGCATAAGAAGCCCTGTCTGTTGCTATGCTTAATGTAGATTGGGCATAAACGTATAATGCACGGATACCATCTTCCTGCTGGTTGCGCAAGTGCTGTGAAATTGCTTGTTCCAAAGAATCTTTTATATCCGGCCGCTTACACTCAATAATGCAAAGTGGAATTCCGTTTGCAAATAATACAATATCTGGGCGGTAGTGTTCTTTGCTTGTGCTACGCATTACGCTATATTCTTCCGTTACATGAAAAATGTTGTTTTCAATATTTTGCCAGTCAATATATTGTAAGGTGAAGCTCTTCTTATCTCCGTCGATACTCTGCTCCAATGCTTTTCCCAATGTTATCAAATTGTAAGCAGCTTCACAAGCCGCTATATAGCCTTCGTTCATGGGCAATTCTTTCAAGGCCTGTATTCCATTCTCAATATTGGTATCGCTGAAAATGGCAGTCTTGGTGGAACTTGCCCGTATACTATTTATTTCTCTTAGTTGTTTACGCAATATATCTTCCAGTAATACATTAGTAGTTTTCCCTCCACGTGCCTGCAAAGCCTTTTCCGGCGATAAATAAGTATACCCAAACTTTTGCAGCATTTGCAAAGCCGGAATTTGAGATATGTGATCTTCTTTAAAACTCGGAGTTTCCATTTTTTATTAATTTATTCTTACAATGGATAATATAGATTTAATGGTTCCATTGTGGCTGTTATCTTTTCGCCATGCCTTATTTGCCATTCTTTTTTCTACGACAAAGTCCTCGTTTGTATTTTTATATATCTGAAATTGCTTACCACTATCATGGTTTATGCGTAGGCTACCTAATTCTTGTATATAATCTGGACATTTACGCAATAGCTGGTGAATATCCTTTAGGAAAAGGAAAGGAGTTTTATACCGCTCCTCATAATCTATATTTAATGCTCTATGAAGAACTCTTTTAAATTGTGAATCTAAATAATAGGGAAGTGTAGATAAATCAATAAGATTTCCTTTTATTATTTTTGCTTTTATAAGACCAACAAAAGCGTTTTCCTTTTCGATAATATTTTTTATTAGATCTAATTTTTTTGCTTCCCTTTTTGAAAGCCACTTATACGGCTCATTAATCGGAAAGAACCCCCTCAATAACTGAAAAAATATAATCCCAACCTGATAAATATCTGACTGGAAATAATATTTATTGCTTACCAATGTTTCAGGAGGTAAATATAGGATAGTAGATTTTGATGCTGTTACATAACCATTGCGTGAATCTATTTTTTTAACAGAACCAAGGTCAGCTATAATTGGACGAATTCCAGCCAGGTCTATTAAAATGTTCCCCGGTTTTAAATCTCTATGAACAAGTTTTTGGGCTGAATGGAGTTCAGTCAATCCAAGTAAAATACCCGCAATTATATTAAGGACTTCTTTCGTGGAAAGATTTCTATTTTCAATAATTCCTTGTAAATCTCCTCCAGATATTTTGGGAGTTAAGAAGTATGCATAATTTGGAGCCAAAAAACGCAAATCATGTATTTTTAAAATGTTTGAGTGGTTAATATTTTTGAGTATAACTGCTTCTTCAGTTGCATCGTAATTTGGATGAGACCAATAAAATTTTAATACAACATCATCCCCCATTTTGTTTCGTTTACCAAAATAGACTTCTCCATTGCATCCTCTATGTATATAGTCATAGACTGTAACGTCAGGATTATTTCTTACAAAATGCCTAATGGATTCTGCACAGTCTTCGTCGTTTAATTCACCCATTTTATTATTTTATATTTAGGTAGTAAGAAACATTAAAAGCATCTTCCTGATATTTATGCTTTGCAGATTGTGTTTGGGGTTTCTTTTTAAAATGAGCTGTTAATGTTTGCGGCCATATAAACTCTATATCCACTTTATCGTATAATTGAATAATGCCTTCCAATTTGAATGAAATAGGAGAAGGGGTACGGTCACCTTTTGCCTTGGCATTTCTTACCACTATTCCGATTCTATCAGGATTAATAGAATCAAAAGCAGCATTCACCTGGTCTCTAAATTGCTTTACTTGTTTTGAATCATTTGGCTCTTGAATGTCAAATTTTACCGATTCATTTGTCTGGGCTATAACTCCATTGGTATCTTTTTCAAGTACAACAAGAATTGCCGTTGTCGATTTTATCTGAATGCCTATTGTTTTCATGTGTTATTTTATTCTTTCCGATTAAGAATATATATATTAGCCCTTCTTTTATTTTTTCAGTTTTTGCAATGCAGGTATCTGGATTATATGGTCTTCTTTAAAACTTGGTGTATTCATATCAACTTATTTACCCCCAAACCTTAGCAGAAGAGGAATCATAGTAACATATTTCTATTGGGAATTCGATTCTTTTAGCTTTCAGGAATTCCATCTTATTAAATATATTTCGATTGATTTCGGAATTCGAGTCTCCATAAATTCCAACGTACATTTGTTTGATTTTTCCCTTGGCAATACTATTTAATATATGGGTATCATTATTGCTAAACGATACTCCATAGGTAAAAATACAGGTATTACCTGGGTAGTGACTTCGACCACCATTTACAATTGCTTCAAAATTCTCATAGGAATTAAACAAGTATTGGTTATGAGTAATTTTTTGTAACTTCTTTTCATGGTTGCCTTCTGAAACAAATAAAGGAAACTTATTTGCTGTTAGGGCTTCTCTACATTGTTCAATAAGCGGCACTCCAGTATCAGTCCACGCAAACTTTTCAACCTGATGTCCTGAATCGAAAATGTGTAAAGCACCATGGAGAAAATGAACTGTCTGACCCTCAGATTTTCCTTGCCAACTTAAATATTCTGAAAAATGTACTCCATCTTGGTCAACATCAACATCTAGACCAAATCCATCGTTAGTGTCAAGTTCAAATGACTCGTTTTCTGTTTCGTGCATGAGTGTCCAATAAAGGAGCAAATCATAGTTTAGTGTGTAAATTCTACCTCTATTCCCTACGTCTGATTTGATAAAATCAGCAAGGAACTTACGACATGCTATATATTTACCATCTTCTATTTCGGATGGATATTTTGGATGGCGGCTTGCAATAGTTTCAATTAATATTTCTTTTAACTTTTGCGCATCAGCTTTCATTTTTAAGGCTGTATCAGGGGAATTGGTATTATATGCCGGCAAAATAATTGCTGCTTTATCAAGGGCCTCAATTACTAGCTCAAAGTCAGTTGTATGTAGATTTTCAAATGTCTTTTTTAACTCCTGATTTGAATCAAGGTTTGTTTCTTCAAATAAGGAGTTATAAGAAAAAATAGTTGGAACGCAAGCAATACTAAATCCATTACCTAAAAGCAAATGCCTTTTGGTAAATCTACTTGATGCAGAAATTGCATCACTATATGAAATAATAGAAGGCATAATGGGTAATTTAGTTTAATACCCTCTTAAAGGTGTTGTGTTCATTGAGGTTTATCAAAATTTTTATAATCCATAATCCGCTTTCCCATTTTTTTCCCTTCTGAAGAATTTTCTGAAATGATAACTTTTTTATTTCCTTCATCCATTTTATAGCAATATATGTACCTTGACTCCTTCACACCGTGTGATCTTGGATTGTATTTGAGCATTCCTTTTTTTTGAAAATATTGTTCTATTTCAACTGAGTCATCCCTATTATGGCATTCAGCAGTATATATAGGAGCATCCTTTGTGTATTCACCTTTTTCCAAATGCTCGTTTATAGCTTCATTGTTCTCGATCAGCCTTTGTTCAATATGTTTGGTTATACCAATATAATAATCGGGGTAATCGCCACCATTTTCTGTTTTAAAGGCTTCTATTTCTATTTTTATTGTTCCTTTATTCTTTGCCATATTATGTGTTTTTTATTGTAAATAGTTTGTAAAATTTAATTTTTGAGATCATTTTCATTTTTTTTTCACTTTCAATCGTTTCTTCCCC
>JABDAL010000074.1 GCA_013289165.1 Bacteroidota bacterium | reverse complement strand
TGTTGTTGCAGGCAATAGTTATGCTTGGACATCATCGAATACAAATGTTGGAATAGTAACATCTCAGGCAGCCGGAACAGCAACGGTAACTTTTGGAGCAACAGCAGGCTCAACCAATATATGTGTAACTGCAACTAATAATGGTTGTGTTAGTTCCCCATCTTGTTTTACAGCAACTTCCATTACTTGCCCGCACGCAACAGTTACATTTACTTATACTGGTGCTATTACAACGTATACAGTACCATTCTGTGTAACTCAAATTACTATAACCGCCGTTGGGGCACAAGGAGGTCTCACGACTTCGTATCCTCTCGTAATAGGTGGGTATGGCGCTCAAATAACTGGGACCTTTACTGTTACAGGTAATGAGGTGCTTAAAATATTAGTTGGTGGCGCTGGTGTAAGCTCTACTTTAGGTGGTGGTGGTGGTGGCGGTTCATTCGTTACCGATAACAATAATAATCCTTTGTGTATAGCAGGAGGAGGAGGAGGAGTGTCAGTGACATCAAATGTTTATACACCTGTTTTGGCATATGCGGACACAGGAACAGCCGGATATAATGGTTATAGTGCCCTTGGTGGTTCCCCTGCTAATTATGGCGTGGGTGGTGTTGCTGGTAGTGGGGCTACAGGTGCTTCCGGTTGCGGTGGTAATGGAGGAGGCCTCTTAACAAACGGTGTTGCTTCAGGCTGTTGTGGCGGTCAAATGTGGGGTACTGCATTTGTCAATGGCGGCGCGGGTGGTCTTGGTGGAGGCTGTAACGTAACCGGTTTTGGTGGCTTTGGCGGCGGAGGTAGTTGTGGCGACACTGCCGGTGGCGGTGGCGGCGGCTATTCCGGTGGCGGTTGTTCTTACAACTGGCCAACCAATGGCGGCGGCGGCGGTTCTTATGATGGTGGAACTAACAGAAGTAAATCTGTAAGCAGCCAAGTAGGAAACGGTAGTATAACGATTTCGTACTAAAAAGAGTAATAACATTGATACTAAAATAATGAAGCCCCTTTAAGGGGCTTCACTATTTTATAAAGGGCTCTGTTATTATATACAGGTTCATTTTTATTGAGCTAGTTTTACTAATAACACATTATTATTATGTAATTTTGTGGCAATTTATTTCCCATGAAAGGAACTGAAACCAAAAAAAGAGTGTATAAGCTTTTACTTTCCAATGATGACATTCATACGTTTGAGTATGTTATTAAAACACTTGTGAAAGTATGTGGACATACTCCAGAACAGGCAGAACAATGTGCCTATTTGGTGCATTTGAAAGGCCACTGCGATATTAAGCGAGGAAGCCTGAAAGAATTAAGCGCCATGCTTACTGCCTTGAGTAAATTGGAATTAACTGCCAAAATCGAAAAATAAATGCTTCCCATTCAAAAACTGTTTTCCTCCAATGAGAGGGTTTTTAAAATTAATTTTGAGGGGATTACCCATGAAGAAAGTCTGAAGGAGATGAATAATTGTAATTCCGTAAACTGGGTTCTAGGCCATGTGGTTTTTGTACGTAATAGTGTGTTGGCACAATTAGAGCTTCCTCCTGTGGCAGACGCGTCAATGAATCAAGTTTATGCAAGGGGTGTAATACATCCTGATATGGGAAAAGCAGTTTTGTTAGATGTGTTGAAAGGAATGTACGAGCAGTCACAACCAAATATTATACAAGCACTTGGAAAAGTAACCGATGAAGAGGCCCTTGAAAAACTTACTTTATTTGGTTTTCACGAGGCATATCACTTAGGACAAATAGGGTTACTACGTAAGATGCTAGGCAAGGAAGGAGCCATAAAATAAACAAAGGTCCCGTAGCTTAACTGGATAGAGCATCTGACTACGGATCAGAAGGTTGGGGGTTCGACTCTCTCCGGGACCACAGGCTTGGCTTCATTGTTATTGGTACTTATGAAACAGACACCAATTTTTTTAAAGCAGTATAAAATAATATTCTTGCTTGGCTCAATAGCTATGGTTGCAGTATGTTGTAAAACTACCCACCCGGTTGCAACTGCCAAATCATCTGCTACAAGTTCTTTAACGCCGACGCCGTATAGCCCGGCAGAATCTTATCTTACCCCCGTTCCATCTGACCTTGGTATTGCACAAAAGTATTGGCCGGCAACTACACTGGATAACCTACAACAGGGTTATTCCATTTATGAAGATAAATGCACCGATTGCCATGAGATGAAAATGCCACAGGATTTTACCCTAGAGGCATGGACCGCTATTATGCATAAAATGGCTCGCAAGGCTAAGCTCGATTCTAACCAATACCAGTTAGTATTTCAGTATACTCTTACCCGGCGCGAGGCAATTCTCAGTTCCGGTAAGTAGAGGCAAGGTTCTAGTTTAGAATAACCTTTATATCATCATGTTGAGTACCCATGGAAACGGAAACAACATAAAAACCTTTTGGGAGGTCCGATACATTGCATTTGTATTCTAAATAGGTATTGCCTTTTATTACATTATACGTTTTCACTACTTTTCCTTGTGCATTAAATATTTTTATGACCGCATTACCCTGCATTGCCGAGGTGTATTGCAAGGTTATTTCATTGCTGGCCGGATTAGGTAAGACGTTGATGGAGTTAGCCACGCCTGAAGTAATTGCTACACCTGCCGGTTGCGAGCAGGGTTTGGTTATGGTTACTGAATCAAGAATCGAAGTTCCGGCATCATTATAAGTGGTAATGTGCATTTTTGTAAAACCGTTTTGGCAACCGGTTTCGTTAATTACTATAAAGCTGTTTGCCGATTTAAATGTTTGTAGAAAAGGACTATTGAAAACAGTTTGGTTATCGAGCGGGGCGCCTCCGCCACCGCATACAAGTTCACATCTTCCTTGCCCGGGCCTGTTTCCGTAGCTGCTAACGGGAGCCGATGGGCTTATACTTTGATTAATGGGTTTAAATCTTTGATAATCGTGGTCGTGGCAATTTATTACAAGGTCAACGCCATACTTGTCAAATACCGGCCACCAGCCTGCATAACTCATATCTCCAACACTTGACCCTGCTGTGTAATAGGGTTCGTGCCACATAACTACTTTCCATTGAATGGTGTTTGTATCAATGCTGTTTAGCAAATTAGTCATCCATGTTGTTTGAGCGGTCCAGTCTGCCGGATTATTTGGGGCAACATCGCCATACTCAAAATTAAGAACCATAAACAGGGTGTTTCCATGAGTGTACGAATAGAAATTGTAATCATTCCCATCGCCGTTGGTAGGCAAATTAAACATATTCAAATAGGTAGTAGGAGCTTCTGCATCATGGTTCCCCTCGCATTGAAACATAATTTTATTGTAAGCAAGAGAATCTACGCTGTTGAACCAAGTTGTCCACTCTGAAGCTACATTGCCATGGTGGGTGAGGTCACCTGCAAATAAAACAAAATCGGGATTTTTTGCATATATTGAATTTGCTACAGTGGTAAATTCGTTTGCGCCATCGCGACTGTCGCCAACTGCTGCAAAAGAGAAATCGGTAGTCGTTGCATCGGCAGGAATAGCTGCAACGGTATGGTATTTTTGTTGCGTACCCCAGGTTGCTGTTTTAGAATCTTTTATTTGATAGTAAATAGTAGCAGAAGGTGTTATGCCATTACCAAAGTTGTAGTAAAACCAATTGCCTGTGAAAGTAACGGCAGCCCTACTCGCCGCTAAAAATTTGCCTTTTTCATAAACAGGTGTATATCCCCATTTGATGGAATCGGCGGTTCCTTGTCCGTTCCAAGTAACGGTTACTCCATTTAAAACGTCTTTGGAAGTTCCCATGTGTATGTATGCCGTTTGTGCGCTTACCTGTGTTATAGTAATAGTAAGCAATGCTACAATCAAGTAGCGTTTAAAGCGTGTAAGATAGATGGACATAATGTTTTTGTTTTTCATTTGGGGCTAAATTATTCACACAAACAAAAGTAAAAGATATGGATAACCAACATCTGTTATCTTATTGTTAACCAAATATTAAGAAAGGCATGCAAAGTAATACGACTTTATTAATAAAATAGTATAAATTATGACAACGGATAAGAAGGTTGGGAGGTCGACTTTTTCCGACACTATAAGTATGGGCTTTCAAATAAAAAGCCCTCGTGTTTAACAAGGGCTTTGCTATTTTTACTAAACACAGATTTATTTTATTACAACAAACTTGCCTGTTTTCCTGAAGCTGGTTCCGTTAGTAATAGAAACGAAATAAGTTCCTGCAGATAAACTGCTCGTAGCAAATGATATAATATGATTGCCGGGTGATTGGCTCCCTTCAGCTATTGTTTGCATCTCCTTACCCTGGATATCATAAATAGTAATAGTGACATTATCGGCAGAAGAAAGGGTGTATTCTAAATTACCTTCCGTAGTCATTGGGTTAGGATAGATCCTTAAATTATCTGCTACGGCTGAAGACGAATTTATAAGTGGAACCCCGGTAGGAGTAAAATTGGTATTCGAAACCCACGCCCCTCTTCCATGACTTCCAACATATATATCCCCGGAATTATTACACATGGAGCCAGGTAGAATTTCTTGTTTTACAGCCAGGGTTAGGCAGTTTGCTAGGCCTTTGTTGTTTTTAACCCAAACAGTTGAGTTACCATTAAGTTTAGACGTGGTGTAGATTCCATGTTCAGTAGCAAGCATAGCTGAGCCGGGATTCCATGCATTAAAACCATGACCAAGAATATTTAGAATGGAACCATAAACCGGCATGTCAGGAAGATTACCTTGCACCGAATTAAAGGCGGGAGATGAACTGAGTGCATTCGTAGAATAGTACACATAAGTAGTACTGTTATAATTACCAAGGGTAACCAACACATTATTCCCATTTTGAGGATCTACAGCAATAGATAAGATATCTCTGCCGGAAGCAGCGGCAATGCTAATATTATTTGAAATCACTTGGTTGCTATCATAGTAAATATCTCCTGCTCCATTTTTTTCATACCAAAGTGCACCGCTGGCATACTTATTTGCGATGATGGAATTAATATTGGAAAATCTAAATAGAACCCCATCTTCACATCCTGCAAATAAAGCATCTCCGTCAGGTGTCCAAGTGAGGCAATGTATGGCAGGGTTAGTGGCGGGGGGCACAGTATTACTAAATGGGGTCGGTGTTGATGTAGGTCCTGCAATAGGCATCCAGACCACAAGGCCATTACTTGCCCCCTGTCCGTTTATCCAGATGCCATTACTACGGTCAAATCCAACAGCAAGCCTCGACACTACCCGGTCAGGAACGGTTATCGTATCACCGGACTTAAGTGCCTTAGGCAATATATAGGGATATAGGGTTGGTCCGTTTTGGTCTTGGAGCCATATAGTGGTGTCTGCCCGATGCCTTTGTGTTGCTATATATTGCAATGAATCATGGTTTAATGTATCATAGCTGTTTTCATACAAGGCAACCGGAAAAACAAAACAAGTAGTGTTAGCTTTGTCTCCTGCTGTAGCAACCGAATCAATATTTGCTCCCAGGTTAACACCATATGTTTTAGTATAAGCACTGGAAATACTGGGGGGATAATTTATTAAGTTTCCTACTTTGACAAGTGATCCACCATAATCTGTACAAAAATAACCTATGTTTGGGTTAAGAAAAGAAACAGCAGAGCCTCCACCATCACCTCCCGACATATCAAACCCATCATTGGGAAGATGAGGAATTGAAGCAGCAATATAAGGAGAACCATTATCTTGTGTTCCACCACCCATGCCCAAGCCAATAACACTTGTAGGAGTAGAATAGGTATAAGTAACCTCAGGAGAAAAACAAATAGAGTAATACTGGGTTACATTATAATCACGATTCATGGCTGCAAATGTCATGCGTCCATTTTGTGTTTCGGCAGCAGTAGCGTTAACACTTTTGAAAACTCCACCATCACACCCAATAAAAAGAGTATTCGGATTATTCAGGTCAAATACTAAAGTATGCTCATCAGGATGAATATAATAGTTATCTCCAGGTCCCCCTGAATAGTCACTAATTTGGTGCCATTGGCTGATAGTATCGTTTGAGCTCAATCCAAGCCATTTATTCAAAGTGGTGCCTCCGCACAGCAATTCCATTTCATTGTCTGGAGCAACTGCTAAAGTATTATCGTAAGTTGCCTGGTCATTTCCGCCTACGTAGTAGGGATCAAAGCCTATACTTCCCCCCGGGCCTATATCATACCAGTAGCCACCATTTGTAAGAGCCGTTTTTGTCATAAAGATTCCAGAGCCCGCCCCATTGGGTCCAAATGATCCATTTGAAGCAATATAGGAAGCATAAATGCGGTTTGGATTTGTAGGAGATATAGCAAATTCGATACGAGAGCCGCCAGTAGGTAAACGTCCGGCACCGCTAGACCGCATTTCAGTAAAAACATTATCTGCTCCTTGCTGGGGGGAACAATAATAACCCGTTCCGGCAACAGATGCTACTATGATACTCCCATCAACCGATATTTTTACGTCCAGACTATTGCCGGGTAGTTTTGCTTTTGTAACGGCATTAATTACGTTCGTCCACGTTGCGCCACTATCATGCGAAATCATAAGGCCGCCCGTTGTTGCGGCATAAATTACTTTAAAACTGTCCGGACGTATGGCTATCCGGTTTATATATGCCCATCCGCTTGGAGTATTGGCAGTAGGAACAGTTTTTGGCAGCAATCGCCATGTTTTTCCATCATCAGTAGATTTAAACATGCCACCGCCCATTATGGCACTACTAAAGCCTTCTCCTTCACTAAAAAGTGAAAACCCTTCACCCGTACCTATATATATGGTGCCATTAGCATCTTGTGCAATACAACTTACATTAATATTTTGCAAGGTATCATTTAAGCTAAAGGCGATACCAATAGTATCATCATCCCAGGTAGAGCCTCCATTAACAGATTTCCATATTCCCCCGGCATTATATCAAAAGAGACCGGTGATAATGAAGACAATGACAGAGGTGCTTTAGGAATGA
>JABDAL010000073.1 GCA_013289165.1 Bacteroidota bacterium | reverse complement strand
GTTACCTATTTTATTTTAAGCAAAATTCTAAAAGCTGCAACAGATTCTATGCACAGAAAACCATTTATCCTGCTCCTGTTATTTGCATCATTCGCCCTACCGGGCATTTCCCAAGGTAAATTTACCATCAGCGGACACGTTAAAGATTCTCTTAGCGGAGAAGATATAATTGGTGCCATAGTCTCTGTTAACGAGCTCCCTCAAACAGGAACGACTACCAATGCCTATGGATTTTATTCCATTACTATCCCAAAAGGGAAATATACCATTACAGCCCAGATATTGGGTTATAATTCCAAGACCATCCCGGTGAAACTGGACACCAACGTAAAATTAAATTTCAATATGAGCCAGGTAGGAACTCATTTGAATGAAGTGACAGTAAACTCTGAAAAAAAGAATGATAACATTACCAATACCGAAATAGGGGTAGAAAAACTGGACGTAAAAGAGATTAATGCCATCCCCGTTATTTTTGGAGAAAAGGATGTTTTAAAGACGCTCCAGCTATTACCCGGGATTGGCTCTGCGGGAGATGGGAACAGCGGATTTTATGTTCGTGGAGGTGCTGCTGACCAAAACCTGATATTATTGGATGAAGCTCCCGTTTATAATGCGTCTCATTTGCTCGGATTCTTCTCCGTATTCAATTCAGATGCTATAAAAGATGTTACACTTTATAAGGGAGGAATGCCGGCAGAGTATGGAGGCAGGCTTTCATCGGTGTTAGATATTAAAATGAATGATGGAGATGACCAGCGTTATTTGGTGAGTGGAGGTATTGGATTGATTTCATCCAGGCTTTGCGTAGAAGGACCTATTGTAAAACATAAAGGCTCCTTTATAATTTGTGCAAGAAGAACCTATCTCGACCAATTCCTGAAACTCTCCTCCGACAGTACTACGCGGCAGGCAACACTTTATTTTTATGATATAAATGTGAAAGCCAATTATGAACTTGATGATAAAAACCGAATTTATTTATCGGGATATTTTGGGAAAGATGTATTCGGATTGGGCACTACCTTTGGCATCAACTGGGGAAATGCAACGGGAACATTGCGATGGAACCACTTGTTCAGCGACAAGTTGTTTTCAAACACCTCGCTTATTGTAAGTAACTACAACGACAATATTTCGATAAACTTTGCCGGAACAAGCATTGGTATTTTATCGAGGATACAGGATTATGGCCTGAAACAGGATTTTGAATATTTTGTGAATACAACAAATAAAATAAAATTTGGGTTCTACTCCACCTATCACGAAGTTGTTCCGGGAACTATAACTGCTGTAAATAATTCCTCCTCAAACAACCTTACACTTACCAATAAATATGCCTGGGAAAATGACATTTATGCACAACATGAATGGAAAGCATCCCAGCGATTCAATGTTAACTACGGATTACGCCTCACCGCTTTCAGCGTGCTGGGGCCGGGAACATTCCGGAACTATGATCCGGCTACGGGGGCGACTATAGATTCCACGAACTATGGTTCAGGACAAGTGGTAAAAACCTATGTCAACCTGGAACCAAGGCTTGCCATAACCTATGTATTGAATGAGAAAAGTTCTATAAAAGCAGCGTATGACAGGAATGTACAAAATATGCACCTGATAAGCAATTCTACTTCGCAAAACCCCACCGACCTCTGGATACCGAGCAGTAATTACGTGAAACCCGAAATAGCTGACCAGGTATCGCTGGGTTATTTCAGAAACTTTTTTGAAAACAATTATGAGTTTTCTACTGAAGTATATTATAAGGTGATGCAAAACCAAATAGATTACCGCGACAATGCAGAGTTGAATTTTAATGAGAATGTGGAATCTCAATTGTTGTTTGGGCAAGGCAGGGCTTACGGAGTTGAATTTTTCGTGAAAAAGAAATACGGACGGTTTAACGGATGGATAGGTTATACCTTATCGAAATCAGAAGTGCAAATTAATGGGATAAACAATGGAGCATGGTACCCTTCAACACAAGACAGGCCTAATGACATTTCGGTAGTGGGTATATATAAAATCGCCAAGAAATGGACCGTTTCTTCCACCTTTGTGTATTATACGGGGAACCCTGTTACTTTCCCCAGTGGCAAATATGAAGTAGATAACCAGGTTTACTTTTATTATACCAGCCGGAATGGTTATAGAATGCCGCCCTATGACCGGCTTGATATTGGAGTAACGTGGGAGAGAAAAAAGACCGAGAAGTATGAGTCGAGCTGGACGTTTTCCATTTATAATGTATATGACCGTATGAATGCCTACACCATAACATTCCAGACAAACCCGAGTAATTCACAGGAAACACAGGCAGTACAAACCTCCCTGTTCGGGATAATCCCATCCATCACCTATAATTTTAAATTTTAACAAGATGGAAAAAATGAGATTTTTAAAATTATTCCTGTTGGTTTGCTTTATGAGTATTTTAACCGAATGCCAGAAAGTAATAAACATTGATTTAAATTCTGCCTCTCCCCAAACTGTAGTTCAAGGCAACTTATTTAGCTTCGGAGGCCTTAGCGGCGATTCAGTACAGCTGAGCCAGACTGTAAACTTTAGTGAGCCCAATTCATTTCCTCCCATAACGGACGCTTTGGTAATTATAAGTGACAATGCAGGAAATATTGATACTTTGCCCGAAACTGGCAGTGGCATATACACGTCGTCTAAAATAAAAGATATCCCGGGAAGAACCTATTCACTTTATATTTCGGCCAACGGGAAAACCTATACTTCTATTTCCACCATGCCTGCACCCGTTAATATTGATACTATTTACGTACAGAAAAGTATTTTTGGCAAGAACTTGCAGATAACTGTAAAGTGGACTGATCCGGCAGGAATACCAAACTACTATCGCCTGATTAAAAAAATTAATAATACTATTTCAACCGCCGACTATGTTACCGATGACGAATTGGAAGACGGAAAAGTCATTACCTTTCCATTGTTTGGTGGCGACAATGATAGTTTGAGAGTAGGTGATTCGGTAAGAGTTTACCTGGAAAGCATAGATAAAGGAGCCTACGATTATTTTATCTCTCTTGACGATGCCAGTGGTAGTCCGGGAGATGTGGCACCTGCTAATCCACAATCAAATATTTCAAATAATGCACTAGGGTATTTCAGCGCCGGTTCAATTACATCGAAAAGTATAATTGTGCCTTAATTAAATTGGCTCTACTATAAACTTTGACTGATGGAGGTATTATTTCAGCTTTAATTTATACAAGGTTTGACCCTTAATTGGTTGTAATTTTTTGTGTTTCAAAGATTTCATTAAAGGAAATGTTTCAAAAAATATCACTTATTTTCCTGTAGTTCAATAATTTATCACTCATATCAGTCAAAGTTTATAGTAGAGCCATTAAATTTAATATTCGTTAATCGTAAATAGATTTTACTTTTGCGGATATAATTTTTATCCTTACAAGCTAATTATACTACCATGAAAAAAGGCCCGATTTCCACATTCATCGAGAAGAATTATTTACACTTTAATTCTGCCACATTAGTTGATGCATCCAAAGCATATATAGCACACCTGGATAAAAAAGGAAAGATGATGGTTACCCTTGCAGGGGCCATGAGTACAGCGGAGCTGGGCATATCGCTTGCGGAGATGATTCGCAAGGATAAGATTTCAATTATTTCGTGCACGGGTGCCAACCTGGAAGAAGATATAATGAATTTAGTGGCACATAGCCATTATAAACGGGTTCCGCATTACAGGCAGTTATCGCCGGCTGAAGAATGGGATTTGCTTGAACATGGTTTCAACCGCGTAACAGATACCTGTATCCCGGAAGAAGAAGCTTTTCGCCGCATACAGTCGCACATTCACAAACTGTGGAAAAAGGCACAGGACAAGGGAAAGAGATATTTTCCACATGAATATATGTATGAGTTGCTGCTGTCGGGGGTGATGAAAAAACATTACGAGATTGACCCCAAGAATAGCTGGATGATGGCTGCTGCCGAAAAGAACCTGCCTATTATAACTCCGGGCTGGGAAGATTCTACCATGGGAAATATTTTTGCTTCGTATTGCATTAAGGAGGAATTATCTCCGAGTATTGTAAAATCAGGAATTGAATATATGGTATGGCTCGCTAACTGGTACACACAAAACTCCAAAGGGCAGGGGATAGGTTTTTACCAGATTGGGGGCGGTATTGCAGGTGATTTCCCTATTTGCGTAGTGCCTATGCTTTACCAGGATTTGGAAAAAACCGACACTCCGTTTTGGGCTTATTTCTGCCAGATTTCCGACTCCACTACCAGCTACGGTTCTTATTCGGGTGCTGTGCCAAATGAAAAAATAACCTGGGGAAAATTAAGTGATAAAACTCCGAGGTTTATTATCGAATCGGATGCTACCATTGTGGCTCCGCTAATGTTTGCCTATATACTGAATAAATAAGTATTATCATTCTCTTTACGTCTTTATAAGTAGTTATGGTTCATACTTATAAAATATCCGGAATGACCTGTAGTGGCTGCGAAGCGACTGTAAAGAGCAATTTACTAAAGTTGCCGGATGTAGAATCAGTAGATGTATCGAAGGATACAGAGACTGCAATCATCACTATGGGAAAACATATTTCGCTGGCAGATTTGCAACATGCAATAGGCGCAAATAGTAAATACAGAATTTCAGAAAGTAGTGGACCGGTATCTGTTGATATTAGTGAATCAATAGTTACGTATAAACCTCTTTTTATTCTATTTGGTTTAATACTTATTATTTCATTCCTTGCTTCCTCTATGAACTATATTCTGTGGATGCGTTATTTCATGGCAGGATTTTTTCTGTGCTTCTCATATTTTAAACTCATTAATCTTACAGGCTTTGCAGACTCTTACAGCATGTATGACATTATTGCCAGGCGAATGAAAGCATGGGGATTTATTTATCCTTTTGTGGAGCTTGGGTTGGGAATTGCCTATACTGTAAATGCATTTCCGCTTGTTACCAATATTATTACCATTGCGGTTATGGGTACTAGCAGTATTGGGGTAATTGAAAGTGTAGTAAATAAAAAGAAAATTCAATGTGCCTGCCTGGGTGCGGTGTTTAATTTACCAATGAGCACTATTACTATTATAGAAGATTTGCTAATGGTAGTAATGGCAGGGGTGATGATTTTTGTTATTTAAAATCCCTGTTGCGCATAGCAGTAACCTGGCCGGAGTTAGAATCAATACGGAATATCTTATATATCCTAGGGTTGATAGAAGATTCGCTCTTATCTTCAGGATGAGTGTTTTCAAAACTGATCATAATACTCCAAATCTTTTTTTCTTCACTTAACTCAACTTCTTCCAACATCACCTTATCCGCTCCCGGATAAAATGATTCCAGATATTCTATGGCTGCATGAGCTGCTTCTTTTGCGTTTATCATTTTAAAAATATTATATGTTTGACTCTACTGTGTTATATCCAGCTTTTTGGGGTTGGAGGCAATTTCGTTTATTATTTTCTTATATCCGGCGGTATTATGTATCAGCACAAAATTAGAATCCTGTTGTAATCTCCTCATATCAGAAAATCCAAGCTTAACGGCATCATTCAGCATATTCAATGCCTTGTCAGACTCGTTATTTGCCATGTCCACACAGGCACTCAAATAACTGTGCTCAGGATTTGCGGGATCAACTTGTGAATAAAGCCCTAAAAAATAAGAGCAAGCAGGATAATTTCGCTGCTTAAACTCTCCATCGGCTCCCATATACATAACCAGGCTCAGGTAGCCCAGCATTCTTTGTGATTCGATTGAGATAGGAGAATTGGTATCCTTCCCGGCCAGTTTTTTCAATCCAGATATTTTATCATCCCACCAGGCTTGGTCGGCCCGTGAAAGATGTGTACGAAATTCAAGGAGTTGTTGTGCCTCATCTGCTGCAAATGCTTCTTCTTCTTTAAAATATTTTTGAAGTGCGGGTAAGCTTTCCAGTCCCTGCACCTTGGTTGCATAGTTGCTCATATCAGCTAAGTCGCGCAAAAAATTGAGCAGCTTTTTATACGAATAATACTCCTCTGCAATATTTCTCTTTTTATGCCATTGTTCAGCCTCGTTTACGAATTCGTCCTTTATTGATTGTATAATAGTATCATTCCTGCGCATTGTTTTTGTTCGCATAGCATCTGCATCCAGCCATTGAAATGCCTCCTCTATAGCAGTTGCAGGAGGCCATTGGTGTTTCCCATCAAAAATAATTAGCTGGTGTGGCATGGAAGTAGAGTCGAGTAACTTATCCAATTGCCGTACGGGCATATTATTAAAATCTTTATTACCAACAAAAGATATGAATGAAAAGGGAGTTCGAATAGGAGGATGTTCTTCAGGAAAACCTCCTCCGCAGGCTACCACTCCTGCAATTCCTCCGTCAGTAATAGCCACCATGGAAGCCACTTTTGCCCCGCCTGAAAATCCAAAAGTGTAGAGACGCCTCTCATCAACCGCCAATCGCATCCATGTATCTTTCATTATTGCCTGTGCTGCTTTTTCAGAGCTTTCCCACTGCATCCCATTTTTCGAATTATAGGTTCCGGCCAATATAAATCCATATTTTTCAGCTAAATCTTTATAGAGTATTACCGGCAAGTTTCCTACTCCATGGGGATCGAAGAAATAAATAACAGGCCATTTTTTAGACGTATCATACCCGGAAGGAAGGTAAACAGCATATACCTGGGAAGAATCACCGGAACAAATAACCGAATCTATCACAACGCCTGTTTTTAGTGGTTTCACGCGTGCCAGGGAACGCATAGGTACCTCCACAACACTGGATGAAGAATGTCTATGGCATCCCCCTAAAATGAATGCAGCAATAAAAATACTGGTGAAGTATCGCATAATAGAATACTTATAATGACTCCGCAAGTTACTTTTTTTCTAAACTTGCAAAACAAAATTATGATTTCGGAGATTATTACCATAGGAGACGAGTTACTTATAGGGCAGGTAGTAGATACTAATTCTGCATGGATTGCTACAAAGCTTAATGAAGCGGGGATACATGTCCACCAGATTACTTCTGTTTCCGATACTAAAGCACATATCATAGAGGCACTGGATAATTCGTCAAAAAGAGCCGACCTTATCCTGATGACAGGAGGGCTCGGCCCCACCAACGATGATATCACTAAAAACACCCTTTGTGAATATTTTAATGTGGGTTTAAAATTTGACCCCGAAGCAT
>JABDAL010000072.1:900-7633 GCA_013289165.1 Bacteroidota bacterium | reverse complement strand
TAATAGGTATAGTCGGCATCGTTTTCCCAATAAAGGGAGTCTTGGCTGGTTTGCACATCAGTAATACGGTTGTCGGCATCATATTGATATGCCTGCATAAACTGGTCGGTGCTATCATGCTGGTAAATTATTTCATTCACCTTTCCGCTCACCAGGTCGTAGTAATAGTCAGTGCGTTTGTAGCGCTGCTTTTGTATCGAGTCAGCACGGTCATCTGCCAAAATGGTGGCTACGTTGCCTTCAATGTCATAGCTGTAATGTATGGCATTGTTGTAAAAATTGGTTTGTGTTACCGGTGCCATATAAGTAACAGTATAGGTAGCCGCATGGATCAGGGTATCATACACAGTGCCTATGCTTCCTGCATCTTCGTATATAATGCTGCTAATACGCTTGCGCAGGTTTTGTTGAACAAATGGCAGGCCAGGGTATTCTACCGAATCATAATAGGTATGTGTAACCTGTGTATGGAAGGTATGTGCCAACCAATATGACAGTTTGGCAGGATTTTTTGCCAGGCTTTCCACCGAGTCATCGGTTAATGCGGAGGTATGTCCTGTCACAGGTGATCCTAAAGAGTAACTGGTGACGGTAGACAGCTCCATATTCAGCTGCCCTACTTCAATAATGCGGTTCAGAGCATCATATTCGGTGTAAGAGTAAAGATAAGGGGCCTGAACTTTATTCTGACTCAACACCAGCCTGCCCAATCTGTCATACCAGAAATTGGTAATGTTGCCATCGGGTGTTGCCTGCTGTATGGGAGCATTTAGTGCATTAAACCAATATAGTGAAGCCATGGAATCTGCGTTAGGATATACAGGCTTATAATTGGCTACTCCCGCCCTGTACATCGTGACAGAATCTAACGAGGTGAGTGAAGTGATTGGATGGACGCCCTGGGGCGGTATAGTTTTTACAAGATTTCCTGCCTGGTCGTAATAGTAAAGGGTATAGTGGTATTCCTCAAAGGGGGCAGTGACATAGAAACTATCGTCAATGTTCATGCAATTCGCAATGTACTCAGATGTGAATCTCTGCGTTACGGAATCTATGTACTGGTTATAAGCATTCTGAGCCGAATAGGCGGCATCGTTGAACAATTGCGACAGGCAGTTAGTATCAGCCGCTGTATCTGGGATACTATTCAAAGGCTGGTTGCAAAGAGTAAGGGGAATACTGTCGGAGTTTTCACCTGTCACGTGCCTGTGTAAAAGCTTCCAATTGTTAGTATAACCATCAAAAGTATCTACAATTGTAATATTGCCGAGGGTTGAGTCAAGAGCCAATTCTTGTGTACCATTAGTACCTAGAAAAGGGTTGCTAGACACTTGCCAGTTGCTGGGTATGTTTGAACAGGAGTCATAAAAGGTCGTGTATTGTGAGTAACTGAGATTGAATCCAAATAAATTATTTAGAAAGGCAGTCAGTAAATCCTGGTAATTGGAGTAGCTTATGGCTGAAGGCGCCTCTTCTTCAAAAAGCCTCAGGCCTATTTTAACATCTGAGCATCGTATACAACATCCCTGGGTGAGGCTTACGGTAGTATCCCAACTGCCTGCCGAAAAATGCCTGGTGTACTGTGGATTGGTACAGCAGGTCATCCATAAAGGCAATTGCAAAGGATAAGAAGTAAAGAAACAACTGCTATTTGCGCAAAGATTAAGAATAGTATATATGGTAGAGTCAACCAAATTGCCTCCAAATTTCTTATTAAGATAGTCAGCAAAGTTTTTGTATCTGTGATCATTTATCATTGCAAGATGCGTGCTATCTGGAATATAACTGTGGTGTAATAGGCTATCTAAATAGATACACATACAGTTCGAAGGCCTGTAATAGGTTACTGGTGCGCCAGCCACTCCATTAGAATCAATATAGGCAGGAGGCATAAGTATATTAAGTGAATCACAACTCAAGTTTCCTCTTGATGTTCCTAAAACCCTTACCAGTACATCTTCAAAATCGCGGTCGCCACGGCTATCGGCTACGTAATTGGGTGTATTACTCGACCCGAAAAGATGGTTTGCATTATACCCCAATTCGCATACTTCTTCCATACCAGCAACAATAGAATCTTTCTGGGCAGTTGTAAGGGCACCACAGCCACTTAATTCTTGCAGCCAGGCATACGCATACGACACGCACTGCGAATCACCAGCCGCTTTCTGGGCACTATCAATCGCGTGAATAGCAGCATTGGGAGATGACCAATTTTGCAGCATGTGGTTATTTGCAATAGCCTGTGCAGGCGTAATGTACCTGGGGACTTTATTGAGATATAGATGCGAACCGTCGCATAAGGTATCCCCTATGCATTTTACATAATGGCTGCAATTATTAACAGGGTTTGATACGTATATATTTTCCAGGGAATCTTGTATACGCTGTTTCATGCTCAGGTACATCCCCTTGAAAAAATTCCATTCCATATTCAGATTACCTACACAGCCCGAACCAAAAGTAGGCAATGACGCAGGGTAAGTAATCGGTGAGCCGGAAAGAGTGTCTGCTTCAGCCAGAACTGCAAGGGCTGCTGTCTGCCATAATGTAATAATTATGGGCGAAATATGTACTATAGTAACAAAGCTGTCCATTTTCGTTTTCAAAGCAGTGCGCATAACATTACCCAGTCCCCCTGACTTAAAATAAGGGTCAGTACCGTTAGGCAATGAAGGAGTCGGGTCATTAAGCGGATTTAGGTAGCCTGCTGCATAGGCGGCGGTGTATGTAGTAGTAGCTTCCATTGCGGCATCGTACCTATTACTTGCACTGTCCATTATGCAATACTTATAATAGCAATATTCCGGGTGGAATTGTACCAACGAAGCCGCCCACGAAGGCTGCCAGTTTTGTACAAATTCTGTCACGGTAAGACTTTGTGGGGTGCGCTTAAAAGGAGCGAGCCATACCGAATCGCGCCTGCCACTATCATTTAAATAAGGAAATCCTCCTGGATTCAAATAGTCTCCAAATAAAACAGAGGTACTATCCTGGGCATAGTATACTCCTCCAATTGTGTCATATTGGCAATATTGCCCTCCTGGGCTCACATCGGCCAGCATCTCTTGGTAAAGAGAGCTGCATATATTGGAAGAGGCACACATCTGTTCGCAATTAGCTACGGCTTTTACATAAAGAGTATCGGCAGTAATAGTGTCAGTATGGTTAATAGTTTCATGTGCCTTCTGCAACTGGGTTATGTATTTGTGTGTAAATGATAATTGTGTTCCCAACTGTGTAAGGCAGCTTTGACAATTCATATTACATCCGGTGAAATCAATATTAGCTGTAGCCGAATCTAAAAAGCTTTTATAATTGGCAGGGCAGGTATTGTGTAATAAATACCATTGCGTGTAAAAGTTAATTGCTCCCTGGTCGACAGTTATAAGCCTGGTCACATTATATTCTCCGGGGTCCAGGTAAACAGTGAAAGTATCTAGAACATTACTGTCTCTTATACAAGTTTTATCAAAAGCCTCTTTGTATGTAAAGTTAGTATCATGATGAACAATAATCGGTGAGGCTCCTCCACATGCGGGAGTAATAAGAAGTTGTATATCATATATACAATCTGTACAATAGGAGATGCTGCAGTCTGGGAAATAATGAGTTGGTTTCAGATGATACCAGAAGTGATAATTGCCCGCATTGCTTGCAAGTAACGCATAAGAAGAAAGGATAGATGTATTGGTCGGATGATAGTTATTCGAATCAAGGAGATTAATACTAAGAGCAGTTTCGGAATAATAAGATGGCAGGGATTGTAGGTTAGGAGGGGGGCTTCCGGCTAAGGCAGTAGCAATTGTTTTTCCGTTAGCATCCACATAGCTTACACTAATTTGCCCGTTTGCGTCAATTACCATATTTTTCAGGTAATGTGAATTGTTCCCCACTTCGCTGCCAAAAAGCCTGTCCAATTCTTCCTGGGCCGGTTTGCCATAATAATATTTCGTTTCATGCCCTGAACCCAGGAAGTGGCTTAAACCGGGTAAGCTTTGCTTGGCAGTTCTACCTGTCATGTCGGGGGTATATTCTATTTGGCTATATGGATATCCTTGTGCATCGGGTAAAAACGCATTAAACTCAAAGGATATATCGGGATTGGACGAAGAATAGTATCCGGATGAACCCCTTGCTACTCCAATGTATAAACTGTCCATTCCAATAGGAGGATTGCCGCAACCGCCTGTATCAAAGTCTTTGCGGTTGAATTCCGAATCCGATGGATCAACATTGAATAAATTATAATATACTATTTTAATCGAGTCAATGGGTGCAGGCAAGGTTGTAACAGCGGGCCTGCCGGCATAATCGTATATAGTTTCTCCTACAATGGCTTTTTGTTCTGTATTGTTAAGAGTAACACTTTGCCTGTTGCGCAAACTCCCGTCGAAATAACTCGCCACTTCTTTTCGCTTTCCTTCTTCTGCATAAGCGGCTGTGTATTGCCAATTCATACTATCTTCATGCCCCTGCCAATGAAACCCATAAATAACGAAGTAGTTATGCAAAGGCATGCCAAAGACATCTGATGTCCATGGACTTTCCACTCTGTTCCCTAGCGTATCGTAATGCACTCCCCTTACTCTGAAAAAGATATATCCCGGATTATACACTAAACTTATGGTGTAGGAATTTCCGTCAACGGTTACACGAGTTGCATTGTTTTTGTATAAAAAACTAAATGAGGGGTAAAAGTTTGGGAAATCATATTTAACCACTGCACTGCTGTCATCATAAAATGTCCATTCCAAATCATACTCATCTGCTCCTAATTCAGGTGCCCACACCATAGTAAACTTTTGGTTAGGTAGATCAGATAAACATGGAAGTGGTTGAGGTGGGAAACAAGTAAAAATATATACTCTGTCAATTAAAATGGTTTCGTTTAATTCAAAAACCTTAGGGTAGGTAACCGATAAAACACTATCGTAATATACAGCCAGGATTTTTGAACGGACTTTAAATCCGCCGGAAAATTTAAAGGATGAGCTAAAAGTAAACGCCTTACCTTTTGCTGTATCATAATTAATGTATAGGGTTTTAGTAATACTATCTTCTGCACCGGATGCGACATAGTAATATATTTCCAAATCTACTCTGCAACTATGGGGCGCATTTAAAAACAAACTAGTATCCTCATTTAATTGTAAGGTAACAATATCTGTGCAGCTCATATTTTTCTGTATGTTAGCCCAAAGTGGGGTCTGGAATTTATCGTCCTCTACTGTCACAGAAGAATCAGATGCAAAATGGGCACCCTTTATACTGTTAAAGAAATGTTCCTGGTCAGCATATGCGTTCCAACCAATAAACATCAATACGGACAGTAACCAAAGTTTATTTTTCATGGATAAGTTCGTTTTGTTTTTATGTTTTTTTATGGACATAATCAATTAACTTAAATCCTTTAAATGCTCCGGCTACCTCAAAATTTCCATTGGGAGTTTCCTGTACATATTTTTTTTCATCAAACTCGGCCCTGGCCGGGAGGGTTTCTTTGTATCCGGTATATAAAATTGCTATGGCAGGCTTATTATAGGGTTCTCCCATTATCTTTCCTTTAGCAAAAGAATAGAGCCAAATCGCATCCAATGTGTGGCGTTCCTTATTAAAAACAAGTCTCATTTTGTTCCAGGTTCCTTCCTCAAATGTTACCATATATTCTCCTTCACCATTTTTTTCTTTATAACTATTTTGTACCGTTGAAGTCCTGAGCATGGAATCTACTCTACTGATATCCCATAGATCACTTTTAGCTGCAGAGTTTTTGCTGAGTAGTATTACTTTATTAGAATGATTTACTTCCAAAAAATATTTCCCATTTTTTAAATATTCTACAACCCCTGTGTTGTTTCTTATTTTGTAATACCAGGAAGTACTGTCCATAATGCATGTCCCCAGGATAGAATCAGTTGCTTTTTTTATCGAATCGTAAGGATAGTAGATGTATTTTATAGCAAACGAATGATATTTGTTTTTAAAAGCTGACCGAATTTGCATCATATCATTCTTGTAATCTTGTGCTATACACAAGGAGGATAGCATCAGGGTTGAAACAATTGCAGCTAATGAAATTATATGTTGCTTTAGTGTTTTCATTATCTCTTGTAGCTGGACCGGCTTTCTTTGATTGTCATAATTCCTTTTTCAGTTTCCTTTTTCACACGTGTAAGTATTCCTTCATCGTTATACTCATAGAAAGTAGCATAGTTATTTTCATCAAGAGTTGCCATAAGTCTCATGCTTGTAGGATCGTATACATATGTTTTCATTTCTGCCGCATAAGGTTGTATGCGGATATCATCATAAAATGCTGCATTGGCTCCTGCCATCAGGTTAACCGTAATATTAGGTGCACTACCAGTTACAAAAAACGTCCCCTCAAACCGCTGCCATCCATCTATTACCGGACCGGAAGTATGGAACTTATAAACATTAGAGCCTGTTTGTATAGTAATAACATCATGTGGATAGCCAATAGCACATGGAGTGTTTTCATTAACCCAGGCACTTATAAGGTATTTTCCGCTATCGGGCGAAAATAAAGGAATGTTCCCCCCCGGAAGGAGTTCGAACTGGCCTCCGGGAGTGGTGCGATATAATGAATCATTATAATGATTAATGAAACGAGTTACAGATATGGATTGCATGGGAGGTACTTTTATAGAATACATTCCCGTATGGGCTAATTGAGTGCTTAGCCCCGGATAAGGAGCAGGGTTATTGA
>JABDAL010000072.1:0-890 GCA_013289165.1 Bacteroidota bacterium | reverse complement strand
GCCACTGCAACAGGTACATTTCCCAGGTAGCCATATAATGCAGAGGAATAATTGCCAAGCGGGTTTACTTCTTCCACTTCGTTTCCTTTTTCATCATATTTAGTGACCTGGCTGGTCCATATCCAATTTGAATCGAGGACGGGATTCAAGCCCCAGGATGTACCATTAAATGGAGAAGGAGAACCGGTGTCCCAAATCGGGTTAAAATGCCCCAATGCTCCATTTTTCCAAATATCGGTGTGGTGTATATTGCTTAAAGAAGTGTAGGAATAGGGATTTGGCGTACGGTCTGTAGAATAGACATAATTCTTTTGTGGCCTCCAGTCGCCGAGCATACCAACTGTATAGGGGTTCATGGGTGCATAAACAGTAAGGTTTGTACAAACATTTGCGCAGGTATCGCAACTTAAGCAAGCTGTAGCCTCAAGGTAAGTCCCATATTGCCATTCTGTTGAGTAATAGAATTTGTGATAAAGTTTAAGGCATCCTGATCCAGTGAATTGTGGAGATGTGTAGCCGGAGTCCCATATCGTCAATGAGTCGAAGTAGATAGGTTTTCCTGTAACACTCGAAATGTTTAGCGTACATCCCCCAAGGTTCGCCACAAAATCAGTCATATAGTCATCTGGTTTGGGCTGCGTCAACGCATAATATTGCATGTTACCATACGACGGACAATAATAATATTCATTTAGATTTATCATGTTTTGGGGAAGAGCAAAAAGTTGGTGCGACGAAATGACATTTTGTAAAAATCCGGAAATACAAGACCATTCTGAATCCGGTATTGATGAATAGGTATTACATTTTTTGCTGCATAATATTATTAGTCGGTGTTTGCCATATATCATTGAATTGCGTTGCAGTAGCCTGTAATACTGCACTTTTTT
>JABDAL010000071.1 GCA_013289165.1 Bacteroidota bacterium | reverse complement strand
AACACAGGTAGAGCTGGCACAATACGAATACCTGCTCCCACGCCTCGCCGGTATGTGGACACACTTGGAAAAGCAGCGTGGTGGCATTGGTTTAAGGGGCCCAGGTGAAAGTGAAATAGAAACCGACCGCCGCCGGGCGCGGAACCGTATTGCCCTGTTGAAAGACAGGCTTACAGAGATTGACAAGCAAATGAATTCGCAGCGCAAAAGCAGGGGACAGTTTATACGGGTTTCGCTCGTAGGATATACCAATGCGGGCAAATCTACAGTGATGAACCTCATCAGCAAATCGGATGTATATGCCGAAAATACGCTGTTTGCAACGCTCGATACAACCGTCAGGAAAATAACTTTCGAGACTACTCCTTTTCTTCTTTCCGATACCGTGGGCTTTATACGCAAGCTGCCCACTTTTTTGGTGGAAGCTTTCAAATCCACGCTCGATGAGGTGCGCGAAGCAGTATATGAAAAGCCGTTTAAACTTGGCTGCATCGGCAGTTGCCTTTTTGCTGGTTATACGGGCGAGGGTAATGAAGACAATAGCGAGTATCATCATAACGGAATGTTCCATGGTAAAGAAGCGGGTTTCTTTATCGGTCATATTTCCCAACTTTACGAAAGGGCTCACGAAATATAGTAAAAGCCCTACCACAAGCTGTGTATGGGCAGATATCATAAGGAAGAGACTCATTTTATTATCAGAACCGGAGAAGGTGCGCTTGGAGCGTAAGCCGTTCAGTGACTTAATAATAACTGCGAGCAGCAGTACTAACATTACCCAGCGAAGCAAGGAGTGAATAGGAGTAAGGATTGTATACATAATAAGGTTTTAGGGTAACAAACATACACAAAATTTGGAGACATTTTGCACCGGGGATTGAGGGTTGAAAGTTCATAATTTTAAGTTCAAAGTTCATAACTCGTGGAACGGGGGATAGGGGTTCATATCTCATAAGGTTTATTTTTGCGCCGTAAAAAAATGAAAAACTGAATGTCCGAAACGCCCGATAAGGAACCCGAAGGAAACGCAGAGGAGCCCGCCAATGGCAACGGGTCGTCTGTTATCCACCTGCAGCAAATGTACAGGAATTGGTTCCTTGACTATGCCTCGTATGTAATACTGGAGCGTGCCGTGCCTGCCCTGGAGGATGGCCTAAAGCCTGTTCAGAGGCGTATATTCCATTCGATGCGTGAACTGGAGGACGGGCGCTATAATAAGGTGGCAAACCTGATTGGCAACACCATGAAGTATCACCCGCATGGGGATGCCTCAATTGGGGATGCACTGGTGCAGTTGGGGCAAAAGGAACTAGCTGTAGATACCCAGGGTAACTGGGGTAATATACTTACGGGTGACTCGGCTGCTGCAGCCCGCTACATTGAAGCAAGGCTCTCTAAGTTTGCATTGGACGTTATTTTTAATGAGAAGACAACCGATTGGCAAAACAGTTACGACGGGCGTAATAAAGAACCCGTTTACCTGCCGGTAAAGTTCCCACTGTTGTTGGCACAGGGGGCAGAAGGTATTGCCGTGGGGCTTGCCTGTAAAATACTTCCCCATAATTTTAATGAGCTTATTGATGCCTCTATCGGGGCACTGAAAGGCAAGAAGCCACACCTCTATCCTGATTTCCCGACGGGTGGCATGGCAGATGTATCTAACTATAATGACGGGCTAAAAGGAGGCAAGGTAATTGTAAGGGCCAAGATTGGAATAACGGATAAAAAGACCCTTGTTATAACCGAAATACCCTTTGGGTGTACCACTTCTTCGCTTATTGATTCTGTAATTACTGCAAATGAAAAGGGAAAAATAAAGATTAAAAATATTGAGGACAATACGGCAGAGAATGTAGAGATAGTGATTCATCTTCCTGCCGGGGTTTCGCCGGATAAGACCATTGATGCCCTATATGCTTTTACCGATTGCGCTGTATCTATTTCTCCGAATGCCTGCGTGATAGAAGGCGACAAGCCACGGTTTTTGGGAATGAGTGAAATGCTTAGGATTTCGGCAGAGCGCACGCAGAAGCTATTGCAAACAGAACTTGAAATACGGCTTAATGAACTGGTGGAGCAGTTTCATTATGTTTCGCTGGAAAAGATATTTATTGAAAAGCGCATCTATCGTGACATTGAAGAATGCGAAACATGGGAAGATGTACTAACCACTATTGAAGATGGCTTGAAGCCTTACCGCAAAAAACTGCCCAGAGAGATTACAAGAGAAGACATTATAAAGCTGACGGAAATAAAAATCAAGCGTATTTCCAAGTTCGATTCTTTCCAGGCAGATAAGCTGATGAAAGACATACAGGAGGAAATGAAAACGGTTAAACACGACCTGGAAAATATTGTAGAATATGCGGTAGATTATTTCAAAGAAATCAAGAAGAAATATGGAACGGGCAGGGAGCGCAAAACTGAAATAAAATCTTTCGATACCATTGTGGCTACACAGGTTGCCGCCAGTAACCAAAAACTATATGTAAACCGCGAGGAGGGCTTTGCAGGCTATGGCATGAAGAAGGATGAGTTTGTTTGCGATTGTTCCGACCTGGATGATATTGTTATTATCCGCAGGGATGGCACTATGCTTATTAATAAAATTTCGGAAAAGAGTTTTGTCGGGAAAGATATTCTCTATATAAATGTATTCAAGCGGAACGATGAGCGGACCATTTATAATTTGGTGTACCGCGACGGGGCAAGGGGTAATACCATGATAAAACGCTTTGCAGTTACCGCTATTATCAGGGATAAAGAATATATGCTTACACGGGGCAATCCCAATTCAGAAATACTATATTTGACTGCCAATGCTAATGGTGAAGCAGAAGTGGTTACGGTAAACCTAAAAGCTAATGCTGCAGCCCGCAACAAGATATTTGATGCTGATTTTGCAGAATTGGCAATCAAAGGGAGGGATGCTATGGGGAACATACTTACCAAGCACCCTGTGCGCAAAATTACGATTAAGGAAAAAGGCGTCTCTACACTTACTGCTCAAAAAATTTGGTTCGATGATACCGTTCTCAGGCTAAATGCTGAAGAGCGCGGGCTTTATATCGGGGAATTTGCAGGGGACGATAAAATTATGGTAATAACGCGGGACGGGGGCTACCGTACCTGCGGGTTTGAATTCACTACACATTTTGATAAAGACACTATACTTATTGCCAAGCTTGATAAAACTAAACCTTTGACAATAGTGTATTGGGAAGGGGAGAAGAAGAAATTTTATATCAAGCGTTTCCTGCCGGAAGAGTCGGAAAAGAAAAGCATTCTTATTTCCGAAACGCCGGGCTCTGTTACGGAAATGGCATCAGCGGAGGAACATTTACTGGCTGAAATAAAATATAGGCAGGAGAAAGGAAAGGAACTCCCCGATGAAATGCTTAGTGTTGATAAGGAGATTCCTGTAATGGGTATAAAAGCACAGGGCAAACCCATTAACCTGAACAAGGTTAAAGAAATAAGATTATTGCCCGACCCGAATGCCCTTGCTGCAGCAAAAGAAAAGGAGAATGCAGAGGAAGAAGAAACCGGCTTATCTCCTGTTGAAGAAGCCAAAGCAGCCAAAAAGATATTGCCCGCTGCAAAAGCTCCTGCCCCGAAGCCTGTAAAGCCAAAATCTAAACCTAAAGGGGACGACCAGCCTACGCTGTTTTAAAACAAAAGAGGCTGCCTAAGCAGCCTCTAAAGGGAAGTGGTTAGTGCCTTCTTCCGCCGCCAAAACTACCGCCGCCACCGCTTCTTGGAGAGCTATACTGGCGTTGTGGGGTAGTATATTGCACATTGCGCTGTGGTACCTGTTGCATGTGAACCGACCTTGAAGGAGCAGGGTGCACATTAGCAGCCGGGGCACTTACATTGGGACGGTAGAGGTGCAGGTGAGCCTGGTCATAGCGTTGTTCCGGCTGAACACTTTCGCGCACAGGCACCGGCCTTATGGTGGTATGTAAGGATGCTTCCACTTCTTCGCGCTGTGGCCCGGCAGAATAGGTTATTCCCCTGCCACGGTCGAAATAGGTATTATTAATAACGGTAGAGTTACGTATGAAGACCCCATTATTGTACCGGGGTTCATAGTGCTGCCATACATACCTGTCGGCAATAAAGCGTTCATTTACAAAGCACCAGTAATTGGCAGGTATGGCACTTCCCGAGCCATAGCCCACTCCAATTTCAATGCCCGGCAACAGGGGAGCCCAGCCATAATATCCGTTGCAGTGCCTCCAGACTACCCAAGCAGGGCCCCATTGAACACCGGGTATCCAATACCAGCCATATTGACCATTATAATCCCACCGGCCATAGTGGAAGGTAGCCCATCCCCAGGGATAGTCGGAAACCCAGGTCCAGCCATAGGTGGTATAAACCCAGTGGCCGGCAGAAGAATAGGGGACAAAATTGGGGACAGCACTGGGAATCCAAACGTAGCCATAATCAGGGGAGTCTACCCATTGCCCATAGGGAGATAGCTCGTCATAAAATACCTGCGTGGTAACAGGCTGGTTGGAGGGAGGTGCTGTTTGTTGTGCTTCCTGCTGGTCGAGTTGCTGGTCAGCGGCATTTGGCGGGGTATCTGGAGGATTGGTGTATTGGTCATTTCCCTGCGGGGGAGGTGAATTATTGTCCTGTGAATAGCCCGGCAGAGCCAGTGCAAAAGCCAGTAACCCGGCGATGGCAATTTTTCCAATGTTTGTTTTCATAGATGTCTGATTTTAGAGTAGCTTTGAGTTCAGATTTAATGTCAAAAACAAAATTAGAAGCGTAGCATGAATAGATTGTGAAGAACAGTAGTTTACTCTATTCAAATTTACTAAAAAATGTTAACATAAGACAAGCAATTTTATGAAAAAATATAGCATTTTAACATATCTTGCAATGGCAGTTTTACTTTCGTGCAATGCGCAAAACCATCCGCTGGATGTTGGGCAAAAAATATCCATATTTTCCCTAAAGGACCAGGACGGCAAAACCTTTAACATGAAAGATTCTGTTGGGAATAACGTATATGTCATTTTCTTTTACCCAAAAGATGAAAGCATGGTTTGTACTAAGGAGGCCTGCACCTTTCGCGACAGCATGAATTTATTTAAGCAGTATGGGGTATCCGTTATTGGCATTAGTAATGGCAGTGTGGAGAGCCACAAAAAATTCCAGAAAGATGATAACCTGGATTTTGAATTGCTAAGCGACCCCGACGAAACTGTAATTAAAGAGTTTGGAGTAAAAGGAGGGCTGTTTAACCAGCGGGTAACCTTTGTGATAGATATTTCGGGGAAAGTAGTTTTTAAAACCGAGTCAAGCACCGATGGTAAAAAGCATGTGCGTGAAGCGCTTGCTTATGTAAGGGCGATGAAGGGGCAACAGTAGGCTTTAAGCCAATGTCCTTCTTCTTAGCCAAAGTGTACAGCAGCAGATGAAATTGGCAAAAAGAATACAGGAGGGGTAAAGTATGGTGACAACGGAATAAGTTGAAATAGCAACCAAGTTAAAACTACTCCAAACCACCCCAAGTGCATACATAGAAATGGTTTCGGTATGAGGCTCAACATACGATTTGCGAAGGGTGGGTAAAAAACCCATGAAGTCAATTATAGTAATAAGTATTATTGACAGGAAGGCATTGTGAAGAAAGGCATAGATTATAATAGCTGCGAGGGCTCCGATTAGGCAGATAGTATCGAAAATGGTTATGTTTTTTGTTCCGTATCTTAGGGAGAGAATAAAAACATATCCACAAAGGACAGCCCCCACTGCCAATGCCAACACTCCAATGCCTGCCCCATTATTGAACATAGCCACCACGGCTATAATTTGCAAGATGGTCCATATAAGCCAGGTGTAGCTGTGGGGCTGGGTTTTCTTTTTGAAAAGGTCCTTTAGATAGGGAATAAAACCTATTGCACTGATAATAGTGGCAATTATTCCGCAGGAGGTTTTGATGGTTGCAGTTTCCATAGAGACTGCAATAATAAGGATTAGAGCCAAGAGTTAAGAACTGTAAATTTTGGGATTGGAAATAAATTATCTTTGCAAACTCATTTTTTAAGCCTTGAATATATGGCACCCAAAACCAGGGCTTAAGAGATGAACACGAAGAATATCATATTCTTTGGCGTTCTTAAATTATTGTTCGGGGAGTGGCGCAGCCCGGTTAGCGCACACGCTTGGGGTGCGTGAGGTCGCGGGTTCGAATCCCGCTTCCCCGACAAATATTATTGATTATCAAATATTTATAATATAATATTGACAATATTAATGACAAAATAATGGGTTTGCTCTTATGTAGAATAAACCCATTTTTATTGCTCATGCAAAAATCATTTGTTTTTAATGTACTCATACATTATCAGTATTTTTTATAAATAGTGCAAAAAAAGCGGAACAAATAAATAGTTGAAAAAATCATATATTCGTGAAAAGAACAATTAATAGTTTAAAACCATATGCAATCAAGTTTCTTTACAGTTTTTTCAACCGGGCAAGACTTTTGGGTGGATCCTGAGGTAATTAGCGCAAAAGGAGATACTATAAATCCTTATTTGCGAGTACCATTGTATTTAAAGCTTTTGCCACCGGATAATAAGATAGAGTATATACTTACAGATATTGAAGCTACCATAATCTTTACGGGTTTTAAACATGAAACATCTAAAATTCACAAAATCTGTAATATCGATGTCCCTATTAGAAGTAGTGAACTTGTAAAGGGTACTGAAACGAATATAGCACTTGATTTCCCATTAGATCAGGCTAAAATTGCAATTATTGAAAATAATCGCAAAGAGCAGGCAGTGTTTACTCTAAACTTCACATTTCATTGGGGGCTCTATTCTTCAACTGGTTTTTCAGACGGTAATTGGGATAGAAGGTTTCTAAGTCAATTTGGAGCAGAGTATCATAAAATACTCACAGTCCATATTAACGAATCAAAATGGGGAAAAGAGATACTTCCTGGTTTAGGATACCAAGCATTTCGTATGATAGAAGTGCCCTCAGAAAATCAGTTAATTCCTAACGAATACCGGGAGTCTTTGGCTGAGCTTGATGCTGCAAAAGGTTTTATGCGAGACGGTTATTACGATAAAGTAGTAGGACATTGCAGAAGTGCCCTTGACCCATTTAAGGATAAAATAAAGGGATTAATTAAGCATATTTCAAATGAGAAAGAAGCTACATGGATTGAAACAATGACTGTAGACACAAATATTTGGCTTGATAAAATATTTAGAACGGCTAAATCATTGGCTTCCGAAACCCATCATTCGCCTTCCGTTGGGCATTTTGATAAAACAGAAGCTGAGATAATTTATATGATTACCGTTGGAATCATTGCTTATATAGGAAGGATTTCTAAATAAGTGACTTAACTGCGCAGGAAGACAGCATGAACAATATTGCTCCGTTACATAATTTACTTCATGATTTGTATCAAGTAGTGTATCTCAAGATAATTTCCTGGCGAGACGAGGGGCGTTTAATAAGAATACCCTACGAGAGAATCAATGTTAAGGAGATTGATTTTAAAAATGACTTTACAAGTTATAGTCTTGATTGGTCCAACATAGAGTATTTTGATCAGTATGTTTGGAAAACTAATGATTTTATCAACTTCATGGATAAGGAGTTGAAAACACTACCAATATATGATAAGGTAGGCGAGGAAATCTGTAGTACATTCCAAATACCGGAAGAAAATAAAGAATTG
>JABDAL010000070.1 GCA_013289165.1 Bacteroidota bacterium | reverse complement strand
GGTCAACCTGAAAAATGGCCTGTAGCTGTTCGACGATCTCCTTCAGATCGGCTTTCCCGTTATTGACAACGCCGGCAGACTGGATGGCGTAGGCAAGTTCCGTTAATCCTGTTTTAGAACCCGTCCACTTCAAAGTCGGCTTAATCATTCTTTGGTGATCGCCCGGGTTACGTAACGCTTCCAGCTCTTCGGTAACGTACTGATAAATCAATTCATTTGCTTTTATTGCGGCCACCACCAAGTCACACCCTACCGGAAAAATGGCCTCCTCCTGGAGTCCGTAAATCTCTAAGGTTAAGTCAGTGAACTTCGCATTCTTGACAAAAAGCTTTTCATCCAAATGGGTCGAACCGCTCCTGAGATACCTGTAGAGGAACTTATTACTTTCAAAAAAAAGGTCTAAATGGGTAAGTTTGGCTATTAAATACGCTTCTTGGTGCTGTACTCCGGATGGCGGCTTATTGAGTTCCAGATGCAAAACGCGCTGATAAAAAATAAGCTGACTGTGAAAAGCGGGTCTGACCTCTTTAAAATAAAGGATTTGCTCCTCAATCGACTGAAAGTTATATACTGCAGCTTCTATATCCAGTACGTCGATGGCTTCCTGGATGTACAAAATGCTTTGGTGGGATCGATGGATAATGCTTTTACCTTCCTTTTGGATTTTTACCAATTGTTCGTGCAAGAGGGTATATTTATCTTGCCAAAGTTGAAGGGTAGATGGCTGGGGGTAAACCATAGTACAGGTTTTTCGTTCGTATAACGCCTATGTATACCTTCCAAGATATTGCACTTACTCAAAGGAAAAGCGGGGGTATGCCTCAAATCGCTGAGGATTATTCTCCGGAAAATGGGGATTTTTCCCCATTGAATAACGGAATTAGGTAATATCTTCACGAGATACATTCTAACGATTATGAACATATACTTTGTATCCGCGTGGATTGCCAATGCTTTCGAGCTTTTGGCACTCGGCTTGTCATTGTGGCTGTGCCTTAGAGCAAGTAGCCCAAAGTACATGCGAAGCCTTCCGATCTACTTTTTCGTTAATGCGATAATTAATTTGGGCTTTTTCCCTATTCTTCGCACTCAGCCGGCGGCCGTGGTTTTCGCGTCTTTCGAGACTTGTTACTTCGCTTTTTTACTGACACAAATCATTCATGGCAGGAAGATGATCATCGCCACCTGGCTGATGGTGGCGTTGTACCTCAGCTTTATCGCGTTGGAGTGGACGCGAGGCATAGAAAAAGTGTTTATACTGCCGCCCCTCTTTGAGAGTTGTATTTTAATAATCCCCAGTCTTTACTACTACTGGGAGGTTTTCAAAAGGGCAGAAGTGCGAAATTTGAAAAATGAAGCTGCATTTTGGGTAGTTAGCAGCATTTTAGTCTATTCTGTTTTCGTTATCCCCGTCTACACCTTATGCACCTATTACTTTTTCCATTTGGACAGAGCGACCACTTTTCAAGTTTTCTCTATCCTTAATTTTGTATCGGTGATTGGTTACTGTTTATTCATAAAAGGCATGTCATGCAAAAAGGCAGTATCATCGTCCACAAGGACGGTATCCTCCTGATTATTGTTTTTGCAGCTTTCCTTCTAGCCATATTGGTCTTTGGATTCATAGTTGCCGTTTTGAAGCTCTATCAAAAGAAAGAAGAGGCTTTTAGAAGAGAGTTAGAAGGGGTAAAAATTCGATTCCGGCAAGAGTTGCTGCAAAGCCAACTTGATATTCAAGAACAAACATTGTTGAATATCGCGCGGGATATTCATGATAATATAGGTCAATATATTTCTTCGGCAAAGCATTGCCTTAATACAATGGAACTGAAGGGTGATGCTGAAGAAAAACGCCTGCTGGCAGTGGATTGCCTAACAAAAGGTCTTGACGATATGCGCGATCTGTCCAAAAGCCTTAGTTTGGAGATAATTAAAGAATATGGATTGCCTTATGCTATTGAAAAGCTGGTGGGCCAATTGAAAAGAATCAGCACCTTTACCATCCTGTTTACAACGGAAGGGAATTACGGAGTTATGAACGAACAAAGGGAAATCTTCCTCTTTAGGATATTACAGGAGTGCCTTTCAAATATCATGCGACATGCTTGTGCCACTGAAATTTGTGTAATGCTCGATTGCTCTGAAGACGAATCTGTTAAACTACTGGTTCAGGATAATGGACGGGGTTTTCCATCAGATACAGTCATTACTTCGGAAACAGGATACGGGACCGGGGGGATCAGCCATATGGTCAATAGGTCAAAATTAATTGATGGACATATCTCTATTGAAAGCGTTACCGGTGAAGGAACGACGGTAAAAATAACTATACCTTATCATGCCTAGGCAACAGACGAAAACTTCAATAGCCATCGTTGACGACCATGTTCTGATAACCCAAATGTTGGCTACTACCATCACTAATTTTGGCGATTGCCAGGTTGTATTGCAAGCCACGAATGGTAAAGACCTTCAACGCCAGATAAACCCATCACAATTACCTGACTTGGTTATCCTGGACGTTAATATGCCCGTAATGGATGGGTATGAGACCGCCAAGTGGTTGACAGCTACCTATCCTAGCATACGGATCCTGGTCTTAACTATGTATGATTCGGAACTAGCCATGCTCCGGTTGCTGCTTTTAGGGGTCAGAGGGTTTTTGAAAAAAGATATTGATCCGGCTACACTAAAAGATGCCATTGTAACAACGATGGAGACGGGATTCTACTATTCTGAGCGACAATTGGTAAACCTTCTGCAGTCTAAAGGCAATAATATTCAGTTGGTCAATAATGTCTTTCTTTCCACCAAAGAGTTGCAATTACTGACCTTGGCTTGCAGCGACCGACCGTATAAAGTGATCGCCCAGGAAATGGGCATTAGCTTCAAAACACTCGACCATTACCGGCAAGCGCTTTTTGATAAACTCAATGTCAAAAGCAGGGTTGGGCTTGCCATCTATGCCCTTGAAAATGGCGTTGTGAGAAAAAAAACCGAGTAGCTGGACCATCCGGGGCTGCAATCTATACTTTCTAATATGAAATCAAATCCGGGATGGGTATTTGAAAGGAGCCTTGAACATTCAACATACTTGAAGTGGCGCTGTCATAGATTGTAGCCAAACTGAAATTGCCCGTATAATAATAGTTTTTCCATCCTTCCCAATTCTGTATTGTTGCCACACAGTACACCGGCATCGAAGTAATGGGCTGATCATTGAGGAAATGCAGCGGATCGTTTAACGTCAGGTTTCCGATGACTGTTCCGCCCTGCGTTTGTAGATTGGGAGATAAAATAATATCATCCCCTTCAGGTAGGGTGTCAGATTGCCATTGTAATTCGATAATCGCTGGTTTATAAATTGGGTCAACGGAAATATAATATACCCCGTTATGATATATAAATTGCGGGCCATATTTCTGATAGTCCAAGGTATCGACCACTTCAATTCCCCCTCGGTTCACTTTCTTTGTAATGGAATAGGATATGTAGTTCTCCGGCGATTCTACCCGATCAGGTGATGTTTTAAGGCAGCTACTAAGAAAGAATAAAGGGAAGCAAAGCATTAGTCGATTCATTTTTCTATTTTTTAGTTTTGGTCAAAATCATTGAAGCAAATTTGGCGTAAGGAACGCCGGACAAAATTGTTAGGGTCATATGGGGCACCGATGAGCAAAGCGGGTTCTTTAAAATTTCATAATGTCCAGTACCCTCGAAAAACAGTTAAGAGGGAAATGCGGAGTAATAATTCAGCTTTGTCAAAAAGGGTTATAGGAGTATGGAATATCTGAAAAGCTACCCTGACAAGCTGACGGCAAAGAATCGGACCGGGAAGCCACCATATTGCCATTAAACCACCCCGTAAGGCGTCCATTGCAGACAGAATTAAAATATATTTGGAAATTCCCCGAAAAGATACCGATGGGATACCCAAAGGGATCATAGAATACCACTTTCCCATTTTGGCTATCAAAGACATACAATGTATCTGCAAGCCTAGAACTGGAAATAAATTGAATAAACAACGATCCATTAGTGTTTAAGCCAGTCAAAGTTACCGTATCCGCTGTTTGGCTGCACTGGATCTGCGAGGCATTGCCGGCGTAAGAGGGAAAATTTAACTGCAAAGAAGGCGCTGTTTCGCTAAATGTTTGCTCGGTGTATGAAAGTGGATAAGACTTAGTACAGCCTTCTACAACGGTAAGGACGAATGAAAAAATAATTAGCATTCGCATATGGAGGAGTTAAGGTTTGAATAAATATATTTGAAAAGGTGGAACTATAGAATAGAACAATTTCGATGCGTATTATTCCATAAACATGATACTATCCGGGCATTGGTCACACCAATCCAGCTTCAATTGTGGAGGAGCGTACAATTTTGGGTTCCGCCCTTGCCACTCAGCCGGGCCACGTACTAAAAATTCCTGCCAGCCTGAATAGGTAGCCTTAAATATTTCCGTATCTCCAGGCCCATAAAGCCAAAAGGTATCTCCGGCCCTTACTTTTCGATAGATGTACACCGATCCCTCACTCGAAGGAACAATTAACGACCGGGCACCACTTATTTCAGCCTCTCTTTTGGCTTTTTTATATAGGCTGTCGAAGGCCCTGGATGATGACCGTTCCCACGGATCCCCGTTCGTCCAATTACTGCTATCGGTAGCTTCCCGGCAGGAATGCGCCACAGCTATATAGCCAAAAAATGTCGTTACTAAGAAGGCAAACTTTCGCATAACAATGTATTTCCGCTATTGTTCCAATAGAAAAAAACCCCGCCCTGCGTGGCACGGGGAAGTGTAGTATTTACTACGGCAGAGCTGCTACTTTTACCAGACAATCCAGTTAACCATAAACCCGGAAAAGTCCTGGGAACGTCTATTGATCTGTAAAATCCGCAGACCGTCCCGGAGTAGCATTGGAAAATATGTAGGTTGAGTCAGTACAGTTTACTTAAGTCCACACATACAATATCTATTCTTCAACCATGCTTTGTACCCTGTGCTTCCGGCAGCCAAAGAAAGATCACCAAGAGGACCTAAAATGAAGGCGCCATTAGGAACGGCGCCTTCCCCCCTATTAGCAGGAGCCCTAGAATCAACCATAATCAACGAATTGGCTAGGTACCAATCGCTGAACAATTATTTTACCAATTGAATTGAAAGAGCTTGCTACCTTTCAGAATATTAACCATGAGGAGCGCGGCAATTCATTAAAAACGTGTCCGTCCGTGGAAACGAACCGACAACCACACCAATTGCGGTTCCCCGAAGGCAACGCAAATTTTCCAACTAAGCCAGGCCCGAATGCCCGCACTTAAAAAGTTAATAAGCTTACCCCTACGACTACTTTTTTTCATGCTATCCTTTTTATGTGCTACTAAATGCTATACTAGAACTAAGGCAATTCCGCTTAGGAATAACAATTATTTTAGACACTATCCTTTTCTTGATCCCTTATGACCTGAAGCGGCTGAGGCTTTGGGGGGTAAAAATTAACCGGGTTTAAATACCTATTCCTAATGATTTGATCATTGGGCGGCAGGTTACTTACCCCTTTTATAAAACCCAATACAGCTACAGATACCCCGAATAATATTAAAAGAATCAAATGTTTCACCGATAAATAATATATGTCCTTGTCGGCGTCATCTATGTGCTTTTTTTTCATATCAAACATCTTTTCGTTATCAATAGGGACAGTGCGGTAATTTAATTTTTCCATTTTCAATTTGTCCGACTGGTGCCGGTCCCACCGACAAAAATGGAACCGGCTTCCTAGATCGTGCTGCTCACGTAGCAAGTAAGCAGCAAAGGGTGTAATCGCGTCCGATTAAAATGCCTAGTCAAAAACCAATACCACCCTTAATAGTGTAATATTTTATCGCATTTTTCCGCTTCGTACAAGTCCTAACGCCCTGCTTTACCTATCACTACCTCCAATTTGGATTTTTAACTAATCCAAAGGAAAATATTTGTTTGTCTGCCCCTGAAAGACATTTTCGGGCATCCTTGCGGGGCTGGCAAACGGGTAAAATGGTATGGACCGACCAGGTAGGAATATTTTCTGTATGGTGCATCAGGCACTAAATAAAAAGGGCCTACCCTCTTCCGGGAAGGTCCCTTTATCTTTCAAGTCGGCTCACGAAACTTCTAAATACGCATTGCTATGCGTAGTAACTAATATTGGCGGGGTAATTTAAAAAGTCCACTTGAAAATTGATCGAGCTGGATTAAGGAAATGATAGTAGCAATATTATCATCAGTTCAGGAAATCTTCGCCGTTTAAAAACGAATTCCTTGAGCCTTTGAAGTCCCAGGGCTTTATGATTCAGTACCGTTTGTGAATCTAAATTTAGTTCCTCAGAAATTTCTCGGGTGTCTTTATCCTCTATGTAATACATATGCACCACTTTTTTTTGCTGGGGAGCAAGCGTCTCCATTCCATTTAACAGCTCGCCTAGTACTGCTGCTATTACTCGCTCTGTTTCGGCTTGCGTCTCGTCATCAGATTGTAGGTAGCTTAACTCACGTTGAAGGGTCTTATTCTTTACCTTATATTTGATATAGTCGATGCCGGAATTACGGGCAACCACATACAGCCATCGTTTGATGTATTCGCGTGACTTAAATTTTGCACGGACTTTATAAAGCTTGGTAAATGTTTCGGCAGCGAGATCTTCAGCTACCAGGGGGTCAAAGACAATCTTTTCCAGAAAGTAAGTTAACGGCCGAATCATCAACTCGAATATTTCCCTAAATGCTTGCTTATCTCCCTCGCGAAATGCCTGTAATAAGGCCCTTTCCTTGGGGTCGACCGGCTCGAATCTATCTTCAGATTCGCCTTCTATAGGAGTTAGGTCTAGCATCGGAATTGAAAATATCAATTTACCGAATGTCCTGTAGAACTAAGATTAACGCTTACAAACAATCCTTTACTACATTCTAAGTGTTTACCCCTATTTATTAGGAACTGAGGGGGGAATCCTTGGTTTGCGTCGATTTCAAAAGAAAATATTGGGAGGCATATTGCGCGAAGTCTTCAAAACTAGCCAATGGCGTACCGATTAGATGAGTTGCTTGTCCTTCAGCATCGATCGCAATCGTGCCTTGCCTGTTCTTCCGAAACTCCATCTCTCCGCCCAGGTGACCCTCATCGACTAAGCAGCTCACATAGCATACGCCGGCATCATATAACCGCCACATCCCTTCTCGGGTAATTAAGTGTAGATCCGCAGGGCTTTTACATTGAAAAATAGAAGTAAAGAAAGCTGGCTCCGCAAGTCCGCATATTTCGATGGTGATAGTCTCACAGTAATGCTCCGGGGAAAGTGGTGTACTTAGGTGAACCAGGTCGTCTATTGCGATGAAAGAAACGCCGTGTTCATTTACGAATCCATCTTGGTCTTCAAGAAATTCTAAAATGTCAAAACTGTGTTCCATTGCATAAACTTAGCCCGTATCTCTGCAATATTGGTGCGGTGTGTTAACCCGGTTGAACGATTCATGAAGCCCATTTGCCGTGACTTAAGCAGTTCCTTCTATCAATGAAACAAATATTAGGAAATAGCATTAACACCATAGTACATTAGACAACAGATTTTCATAAAAAATGTTTTCGCCTACTCTATGGATCGGGCCGTTGGCAACTGCCTTCGATCCCAACTTTTAGAGGATTTATTGCGCATGAGTTGAGGCACTGATTAGGTAGCATTCATGAAAGATAAATTTCAACCTATGTATCAGAAAGAAATCGAAATAGTAGTGTCTCTCGTTACCATCGGAATCATCATAATTCATAAATCCCTGGAATTATCGGAAAATGAAAAGGATCGGATAAATGATGCCATCACTTACATAAGCGATCATTATTCTGAAAATCTCTCACCATCGGAGCTTGCCAAAAGAATAAATTTACCGACACGCAAGTTCCAATTTGGGCTGAAGGCAGCCTGTGGTTTAGACATGCAGGCAATTCAATTTAAGATACGAACCCAAAAAGCTCTTGACCTCATGGATGATCCGAAATTGGATGTGGCCGCCATATCTCAAATGGTAGGATTCAACCAGGTCTCGGTATTTTATTCCTTATTCAAAAGATATTACAAACAGTCGCCTCAAAAATACCGTTCAAGGCTTTTGACCGAACGTAATTCCAATGCAGGTCCCTTGAAAAGGATGAGAATTTAGATACCCCTTATGCCCAGGCCGAAAATCCAAATCTGTTTAAGAAATGACAAATGTTATTGCCGATACCAAACCTACGGGCAACTCATATATTGAACCCGTTTCAATTGACCCGACTAACTTTGAGCGGTTTCTTTCCGAAGCGGGAGCTGTAAGTGTACATGAGGGGGTCTATCTCAGAGTCGGTGAATATAGCAGACCTTTTGGATGGATAATTGATTTATCAGTCGTCATCACAGAAGTTATGCGGCTATTGGAGATCGTGGTACCCATGTTAATAAAACAAAATATAACTTTCAAAATCCCAAAGGATAGAGATACCGCAAAATCCCTTTTGGACGGTTACCTTAGTTATCAGTCGGTCGGTAAAATCATCAGCATCTTCGCCGCGAGCGAGGGGGATGCCGAGGAATTAATCAGTTTCCTTCTGACGAGAACCGAGCAATTTCGCGGCCCTCGTGTCCCAACTGATATGCACATTGGGGGTATTGTTCATTGCCGGTTCGGGGCTTATTGCCCGGTGAGGAGAATGGTGAATTCCGGGGAAATTGAAGATGGCGTGTTTACCTCCGCCAATCAGTTTGTGCCCGATCCGACAACAATTCCATTCAGTCTGCCAAGGGGGGTTCAGTGGCCATTTAAAAGCATTCCATTAAAACAGAAATTGTCAGAAAAGCGCATCCTTAACGGCAATTTGAAGCCGACCAGCATTCTGAAAAGCGACTCAAGGGGAAATGTTTGGAAGTCACTCCATCTGAAAAGCCTTCTGCACTTAAAACCTTGTGTAATTAAGCATGGGAGGGTCAACACCTGCTCAGACGAGCATGGAAGGGATATAAAAGACCGTTTGTTGTGGCAAAAAAAAATTCAGGAAGACCTCACGGGCAAAGTGGCGGTTCCGAAAATAATCTCTTATTTCGAGCAAGATGGCGACAGCTTCCTTGCAATGGAATATGTAAAAGGTAACTCCCTCGCTGATCTTTCCTCCGCGATAACCAGCAACACAAGGTCGTGGCTTGACCTAAACAGAGACGAAAAGCTGCTACTGCTTGAATACTGCCTCAAGTTAGCCCAGCTCCTAGAAAAAATGCACTCATCAGGCTATATCCATCGGGATGTT
>JABDAL010000069.1 GCA_013289165.1 Bacteroidota bacterium | reverse complement strand
CGTTTGCCCAGGAAGACCTGATGGGTAAAGTAACCTCATCCTCGCAAAACAATATGGAATATGCCGATATAGCCCATAAACAAAAAGAGTTGCAGGACAATGCTGCTACTATTGCCGACAGCCTTTATGCCCTTAGCAAAAAGTCGTTAAAACTGCAGGGAATAGTGAATCAGGAGATGAGTAAGATTAACCACAACATGGAGGATGCAGTTACTAAAATGGAAGAACGGCAGGCTCCGCAGGCAGCCGAAAAACAGCAATATGCCATGACTTCGGTGAATAACCTGGCATTGTTGCTTACTGACGTTTTGAATGCGATGCAGCAGTCGCAACAGTCAAAAAACCATTCGCCGGGAGCCGGAAGCTGCAATAAACCGGGAGGCATGGGCCAAAAGCCTTCGATGGCTGAAATGAAAAAAATGCAGGAACAGCTTTCCAAGCAATTAGATGCAATGAAAAATGCCATGAAAAACGGCAAAAATCCGGGGGAAATGAAGGGTAGTATGGAGCACGGGGGAAAGGATGGAAACAGCGAACAACTTGCCAAAATGGCAGCCCAGCAGGAGTATATCCGCGAACAGATGCAACAGGCTGAAGATGGAATGAATGAAGACAAGAAAGGAGCCGGGGAACTAAATACTATTGAACAGGAAATGAAGAAAAACGAAGAGGATATTGTAAACCGCCAGATAACGGATGCCACCCTGCAACGGCAACAACAAATTATTAAGCACCTGCTGGAATATGATAAGGCCAAACAAACCAAAGACCAAAGCCCTGAATTTGAGTCACATGTAGCAAAAAAGCAATTTTCTGGTAACCTAAACCCGTTTTTTGAGTATAATATAGAGCGAACAAAACAAGATGAGTTACTTAAAACGGTTTCGCCGGACTTAAATTCATTTTACCGAGATAAGGTAAACCAATACTTTAATTCATTTCAAGAATGACACATATCTCCTTGACTCCTGCTCCAACAAAATCTTCGCATCGCAGGCACACTGGTACTCCCAACCAGCAATTGGAATTTCCATCGAGCACAGAGGGAATTCATATTATTGAAAAGCTGATTGAAACCATCTGTTCTACTTACAAGCTGAGCGAAGACTACTACGGCAACATCCTGGTGGCTGTAACCGAAGCCGTAAATAATGCCATTCATCACGGCAACAAAAAAAAACCCCGACAAAAAAGTACATGTGGGATTTGAAACCACTCCCGATGAAATATTCTTCTCGGTGAGAGATGAGGGTACCGGCTTCGATTATAACAATCTGCCCGACCCTACCGACCCGGAAAATATTGAAAAGCCGAGCGGAAGAGGCATCTTCCTGATGAAACACCTAGCAGACGATGTATCCTTTTTGGATGAAGGGCGCTGTGTGTGCCTTAGTTTCAGCATGCTCAATTAAATTGTCTTGTGCCGAGACAAGGAATCCATTTCGAAGTTGAAGAGAGGCTGAATTTTTCGTTGGAAAAACAAGCCAAAATCTCCAAATGGATTCGGGCAATTGCTAAAGAAGAGGGAAAAGCAATTGGACATATTTCCTATCTTTTTTGCACAGACGATAACCTGCTAAATATTAACCGGCAATTTCTTAAGCACGATTTTTATACCGATATCATCACCTTCGATTATTCGGAAAAGGAAAAAATTGAAGGCGAGATTTTTATCAGTATTGACAGGGTTAAGGAAAATGCCGCTTCTTTCAGAGAGCCATCTGAAAACGAGTTGATGCGAACCATTATACATGGCATATTGCATCTATGCGGTTACAAAGACAAAACACCTGCGGATAAAAAACGAATGAGGGAGAGGGAGAATAAAGCTTTGTTAAATATATAGGCAGGTTCTTAGTTAGCTTTCCCCTGTTAATAAGTTTTCCGAAAGCCTATTTGCAAGATTTTTTGCAGGTGGTACTTTTGTCATATAAACATTTCCACTATGAAAAACAGAATTGTTTTATTTGTTATTCCCTGTATTTTTCTCTGTGCGTGCTCCGGCGGGGCAGACAAAGCAGCAAAAGAAAAAGCAGATTCCTTAGTAGCCGCTGCTCATATGGATTCTTTGATGAATGCTTCGAAAGCTATGCACATGCAGGATTCGATTGAGGCGGCCAAGAAAGATACGACAAAAAAGTAGGGATAGAATTTAAACGAACCTGTTGAATATTTTTATTATGAAAAAATCCATTATTGTTGCCGTAATAGCAGGTGTTATTATGAGTTTCTACTCCTGTGTTCCTGCTAATAAACTGACAGAGGAACAAAATAAAAGAAAGGCATGCGAAACCGAACTAGCTGCCATGAAAGCAGCACACGATTCCTGCGAAACGGCACGGACAGAGCTACAGGCGAGGTTAAACTTATTGAGAAAACAAACTACAGAATTACAACAAGACTCTGCCATTTGCGGTGTAAAATACCGGGACATGTCAGATGATTATTCGAACTTGAAAAGCTCACATGAAGAATTGCTGGCAAAATATAACCAGGCAATGAGCGGGAATGAAGCGAGCAGTAAGAAAATGTCGGGACAGTTGCAGCAGACAGAATCGGAATTACTGGAAAAAGAGGACCAGCTGAACAGCGAAAAAATGCACCTTGATTCACTGAACATTAAGCTGCGTGACCGGGAAGCAAAAGTGAATGAATTGGAAAATATTTTGAAAAGCAAAGATGCGGCTGTAGATGCACTGAAGAAAAGAATCAGCGATGCGCTGCTTGGATTTGCGAATAAGGGTATTTCTGTTTATGAAAAGAATGGAAAAGTATATGTATCGATGGAAGAGGCTCTGCTATTCCCCAGCGGAAGTACATTGGTACAGCCGGAAGGTATTGAAGCCTTGAATAAACTGGCGCAGGCATTGGAATCGAACGAGGATATTAATGTGATGGTGGAAGGACATACGGATGATGTGCCTATGCATGGCAACGGAGAGATTAAAGACAACTGGGACCTGAGCGTTATGCGGGCCACAGCTATTGTAAAAATACTATTACAGGATGCAAAAATTGACCCGAAACGGCTAATGGCATCGGGTGTGAGCGAATATGACCCTATTAATCCTGCCAAGACTAAAGAAGCAAGGCAAAAGAACAGGAGGACTGATATCATCCTCAGTCCGAAATTAGATGAGCTGTTTAAGATTTTAAATACAAGATAGCCGGATACCTGCAAACAAAAAAGGTACAAGCTGTTAACTTGTACCCTTGCTATTGACGATAAATTAAAACTTACTTCTGAATCACCAGTTTGCCTTCGCCAACTAATGAGCCGCTTTCAGTAATCACTTTATAGAGATATACTCCGGCAGCATTATTGCTGAGGTCTATTAATGTACTGGATACATTTAACTTAGTAGTATACACGGTTGCTCCGAGTACATTGTACACTTCCATAACGGTTTTATCTGTTGCGCTTTGCGGGGATACAACTAAGAACTTGCCATTATTTGGATTTGGATAAATCTTTATGTTATTAACGGATGTAATTTCATTTACACCAAGAGCACCCGAATCTCCCACCAAAGAGAAGTTGTCGTATCTTGTGTTATGGCTGGTGATGGAACCTATATATGTCCAACGGATAGCAAAATTAGGATTATTATTAGCCGAATCATCAGAAGAAAAATTGATGGAAATCGGTTGCCAGAAACTATTTCCTGTGATGTAATTTGTAATCAATAATGAATCCGGGGTATACTTGCCACCCTGGTTGAAGGTATCCATTTTAGTAGTCAGGTTTTTCCAGTAGTGACCGTCATCGGTATAGGAAAATACGCTGTAAGGAATGTTTGCTGTGCTGGATGTAGATAAAGCAAAGTTAAACACTACGTTTTAAGCCGGTTGTTGGCATATAGAAAATCATATACGTGCCTACGGCCGGGTTATTAGCCTTGATGAAAAGGTTCCCGGCTTCTTCTTTATCTTCATCAGCCGCCGTACTACCGAGGTATGGTACCGGCTTACCATTTCCGGTGTCATTTCCCAATAATTTTAAGTCATTTACCCATGGACATTCAGGATATAAAACACCATTGTACTTGATACCATGAAAGTAAGTAGCACCTACCAACACAGAATCGTCGCAGGGAGTAGGAGTTCCGCCTTCCTGGCCGGTAGTGGTTTCATTGACTAATATACCATTACCTTTTGGGTGGGTATATAAAATCCTGGCTTTGTTAGGGCCCAGTCCCGGCCTGTAGTAGCTAGCCCACAAAGGAAATGTACCATTTAAAGAATCAACTTTAAGGGTATTAGCATACGAAAATGCTGTGGCCAAGCTATCGGCACCTATATTGCCCGGTGTGTTATTAAAATCCCAATAATAAAGTACGACTTGCGCATTGCTTACTGCGACGAAGCCCAAGAGGAGTGAGCATATCAATACTGCTTTCCGGATTGTTGTTGTTTTCATTTGATTGATTTTTAAAGGTTTATTTATTCGGACGTGAAAGTAGTATCAAGGTATTACCTCAATGTAAAACCAAGATTATTTTTTCATGTACTAACGAGATGGGAATAAGGATATCCTGCTATCATCCAACACCTTAACAAGATGCCATAAGCTCAAAACCGGTCATCGGGGAAATATTATTTACCCCAATCCAGCTTTTCCATATAGTTCTTATATTCAAGTATATAGACTGTCTTATTTTCGTATCCGTCAAGAGGGTTGATACGAACCATATTAAAAGAAGTCTGCAAGCCCCTGTATTTATTATCGCCCAAATGACTCTGCACATCCGTACCATACATGCGGAGCAAATTCCCATAAAACATACCCGCATCATATCCCTGGTACGAATAGTAACTTGGTTCAGAAAGATAATTATTCCTGTATTGATTAATAAATTTTTTAGTAACAGAATCAGAATAATTCACAAACTCGTTCGAGGGGAAATGGCAATTCAGCGTATCGAGATTATCAGCAGAAAGGGCATTATTCATTGTCCAGCTGTACATCCCGAATAAGGTTATGGAATCATCATAGGCAAAATTTACATTGGCAAGTTCATTCACAAACTTGGCTACAAAAGGAGCGCCATGGTATGGCATCACAATTATATTATTCCCCGTTTTCGACATCCTTATTTTCAACCCGCTTACGCCTCCGATGCTTTCTGCATAATGAAGCGTATCGGTTCTTCCCAGGGCTGAGTCCGTTTTTTGAAATTCTTTTTTAAATGCTTCATAATATTCCTGGTTTGCATCCCGGTTATGAATAAGAATAACATTAGCACCCTTGTAATGGGAGAGTATATAGCCGGCTTCCCCTTCCGTCTCTGTTGTTGCGGAAGGAGTAGTTTTACTTGTCCAGGGATTATTTTTCAAAACATTGCTTTCCGGGGAGAGTGGTGAGATAATGGGAATATGGTGGAGTTGGGCAAATAGTGCCATTTTGCGAAAATTGGAAGGGTAAGGCGGGCCGATAATAAGATTTGCATTAAGCATGCAGGGATTTTTCAATATCGTATCTATATTATCAGAAGAGGTATCAATATTAAATACCTGCAGATTAGCTTTTAAACCTTGCCTGCCAAGCGAATCGAGGGCCATTAACATACCATGATAAAAATCAAAAGATATTTGCATTATCTGCGGTATTTGCTCGCTGCCCTCCATCAAACGGCCAATGCGCAAGGTATCGGAGCCTTCTTTTGTAAATGGCATAATAAGGGCAATAGTATACCGGGGAAGTATACCCACATTGGGAGCATATACTATTTGTTTAGCGGTATCTGTGTGTGATTGTTGTATAACAAGGCTTTTATAGGCATTTGCCTCATAAGGATTGTTTATTGGCGCAGCCTTGTTGGGAGATGCCGGTTTTGCTGTATCTACTAATACGGGATGCTTTTCCTGCACCGGGTGAGGGGGGGCAGGTGGTTGAACAACAGGTATACGGATTTGTTTGCCTTTCTGCAGGCCCTTCGCAACAATGTCGGGATTAAGACTGTCAATATCAGCAATGGTAGTATTGTATTGTTTAGCCAGAGAGTAGAGTGTTTCCTTTGGCAATACCTCATGATAAATGTAATTGCCGTGTGGTTTGGCAGTATCGGCAACAGCAGCCTTAGCAGGAGCAGGAATCAGCAACACGTCCCCTTCCTTAACGCCATCCATAGCGGAAGGATTTTCCAATACAATGTCTTTTGGCTCCAGGTTAAATTTTTTGGCAATGCCATAAATCGTTTCTCCCTTTCCTACGGTATGCTTATAGTATCTTTTTCCATCTACCTTGGTAATAATATCATTCTGGGCTTTTAAAGAAGCAGGCAGAAGAAACATCAATAAGACCCAAAGCAAACTGCAATGAACTTTTTTAAATAAACGTTTTTGGTTAGTTGCGATTATTCCCATTCTATGGTCGCAGGGGGTTTGGAACTAATATCATATACTACTCTGTTAATTCCTTTAACCTTATTGATTATATCGTTTGAGATTTTACCCAGCACATTGTAAGGCAGGTGGCACCAGTCGGCAGTCATGCCATCGGTGGAAGTTACAGCCCTCAAAGCAACTACATTTTCATACGTACGTTCATCGCCCATTACACCTACCGTACGCACAGGCAGCAGTATAGTACCTGCCTGCCAAACCTCATCATACAAATTATGCGCTTTGAGGTTCTCTATAAAAATAGCATCTGCTTCCTGCAACAGGTGGACTTTTTCAGGCGTTATGTCATCCAATATGCGAATTGCCAAACCAGGACCTGGGAAGGGATGGCGGCCAATTATATTTTCATCTATACCCAATGCCTTTCCTACTTTGCGAACCTCATCTTTAAACAAGGTATTCAAGGGCTCTACTATTTTCAATTTCATTTTTTCGGGAAGGCCACCTACATTGTGATGCGATTTAATAGTCATAGAGGGCCCCTTCACACTTACAGATTCAATTACATCGGGATAGATAGTACCCTGTGCCAGCCATTTCACACCTTGCACCAGGTGCGCCTCCTTATCGAATACCTCAATAAAAGTGCGGCCTATGGCTTTGCGTTTTTTCTCGGGGTCATTAATTCCGGCGAGGGCGGTATAAAATAGTTTTTTAGCATCCACACCTTTTACATTCAGGCCTATATCTCGGTAGGAATGCAATACACTTTCAAATTCGTTTTTCCGCAGGAGGCCATTATCTACAAAAATGCAGTAGAGGTTTTTTCCAATAGCTTTATTAAGCAGCACCGCAGCAACAGAGGAATCTACCCCCCCGGAAAGCCCCAACACTACTTTATCATTGCCCAGCTTTTCGCGAAGTTGCTTAACCGTTGAATCAATGAAGGAAGCGGGAGTCCAGCTTTGGGAGCAGCCGCAGATATCAACCACAAAGTTTTTCAGAAGTTTGGCACCTTCCGTAGTATGAAACACTTCGGGATGAAACTGTATGCCGTAAATATTTTCTCCATCCAACTTAAAGGCAGCATCTTTCACCGTTTCGGTACTGGCTATAAGCGTCGCCCCTTTGGGCAGTGATGAAATAGTGTCGGCATGCGACATCCAAACCTGGCTGCGGGGACTTAGGCCCTTTAATAATTCATTATCAGCATTAATGATATTGAGATGTGCCCTTCCATATTCCCTTGTATTGGACCTTGCCACTTCCCCACCCCAATTTTTTGCCATGAGCTGTGCACCGTAACATACCCCTAAAATGGGATGCGATTTTAACTCGTCCAGGTTCACCTGGGGAGCATTGGTATCGTGTACTGAAAAAGGGCTGCCAGAAAGGATAATGCCTTTGTAGCTGTTGGCTGTCAGCTTATGGCTGTTGGCATGGGTGTAGGGGTGAATTTCACAGTAAACATTCAGTTCCCTAACCCGGCGGGCAATAAGCTGGGTATATTGGGAACCAAAATCAAGAATTAAGATACTTTCTTCCATTGGGACTGCAAAGATGAGGAAAAAAGTTCAAAACAAGGCGTACTGCGACTTTGTTATTCCTCTATAAACACCTCCACCGAAAACCGGAAGGGGTCAAGATTTTCTTTGAGCAAATCGAAAAAGGCAGTACCCAACTGTAAATAAAAGGGAATAAAATTATCTGTTCTTTCCTGTAATTCCCCACTTGGGAAAAGGGTTTCTTTCAATTTATAAATCTTGGCTACGGATACTTCTTCTTTTTGTTTTTTTACGCGGGTAAGCTTAGTCTCCAGCGTTTTCAGGGCATTGTATTGCTTTTGCAATTCAGCTTCGGTAAAAGAGACCAGTGTAGGGTCAACCTCTTTCACTTTTTCTCCTAAAGCGGTATATATTTCTTTTAGCCTTGCGCCTTCTTTTTCAAAATCGGGCAGGCCGTCGGCTTGTTGCCTGAGGACTTCTTTAATGAGGGCATCTGTATCTTTAAATAAATCGCCAGCAGTTATGCGCAGTTTATCCATTTTCAAAGCCCAGGGGTTATTTACAATAAGTGCAAAGTTGCGGGGCGCCAGTATAGGAAATGGAATTTCATAATGCTCCAAAGTATTCTTCAATTGGAGCCAATAAGCAACTTCGGAAGGGCCACCTACATAGGCAATATTCGGTAAAATAAATTGCTGGTATACCGGGCGCAGCAATACATTCGGGCTGAAACTTGCAGGAGAAGTTTTTACTAAGCCAAGTATTTCATCCCGGGTAAATGTAGTTTTTGTATTTACAATATGAAATTTGTCTCCCTTCTTTTCTATACGGTTGCGCCCCAGTTCATCAATATAGAAAAAGTTGATTTCACGGGGATGCACCTGTGCTTCTATTCCAACTTCAACAAGCTTGCGGTTAGTTTCGGTTACAAGCTTATGGGAATTTTCATTCAATAATTCATCGGAGATGACAGGAGAAAATACCTGTTTCAGCTTTGCATCATCAGGTTCTAAAATAACCAGGCCATATTTGCCGAATAAGGCATTCACAAAAGAAAAAGTAGCTTGTGCCAATGTTTTTTCAGCGCTATACGATTCAGAAATCAGTTGCTTTAACTGATGTGAATGTTCCCCATCACCCATAATAGAAAATAAACCTTCTACTACAGTTGCAAGTGACTCTAACGATAATCTTCCAACAGGCCCGCCTACCTTAAATGCCCCTCCAGAAGTTTGGGGCTGCCATTCTATCTTTTTACCAAAAAGATTAGCGTGGTTTATTTCTGCAAAATCATGGTCCTCACTGGCCATCCAATAAACCGGTACAAAGTGATTGTTCGGGTATTCTTTATTTAGCTTTTCGGCAAGATTTATAGTAGTTATTATTTTAAAAATAAAATAGAGTGGCCCGGTAAATAAACACAATTGATGCCCGGTGGTTACGGTAAAACAATTTTTATCTCCCAGCCTTTGAATATTCTTTAGCGTAGCTTCGGAAGTTCCTCCGGGGGCGTTTT
>JABDAL010000068.1:8181-9412 GCA_013289165.1 Bacteroidota bacterium | reverse complement strand
TTGCTCCAGTATCATTTTTTTATAACACTAAAAAGATAGGGTATGTTTCAACCACTCCTCTCTATACCAACCAGGAAGATATAGACCTTTATAAATTATATTTCAAGGACCCTAACCTTGCCCATACCCACGACACTACATTTTTATATGTAATACCCTGCCATACCATATCAGGTACACCATCTACTCCAAGAGACCAACAAGATTCAATTGTCATAAACGCTTTAAAAGGTATGTTTTCGTCTCTCCCCAACCTCATTTATATGGGAGATTTTAATACCCGCTCCTCCTCTGAACCCGGGTATGAATATATTACCCAACCTATTTCCGATACAACTTTTAAATTAAATGATCCTCAGTTTCATCCGGATGGTGTTTTAAAATATCCTATCAATTGGGATGCTGCTCCTACCCAGTGTGCTAAGGATTTAACCACTACTACGCGTTCTAGTACTGTTCCGAATTCATGCGGAACCACCGGTGGAGGAAAAGACTGGTATGACCATATTTTCATGTCGCACCAGCTTGCCTATGGAGGTGATTACATATCCTACATCCAAAATTCATACACAACTATTGGAAATGATGGTAACCGCATTGGAGTATCTATTAATACAGGAACCAATAATTCAGCACCTGCCAATGTAATTAATGCTCTTTTTAACTTTTCCGATAAGTATCCCATTAGGATTAGCCTTTTAGCTACTAACCGGATATCGGGAATTGATGACCTTTTATCAAAGGATGGAAGTGTCAGGATAAATAATCCTATAGATAATAATGGAATATGTATACATTTTGCCTCTGACCTTAATGGGCAAAACATGGCTATGGGAATATACGACGTTTGTGGTAGAAACTTATCCCAATCGTCCTTTAATGTAAGTTCTTCCGTAATGAATAAAAATATCCCTTTGGTTCCGGGTGTATATTTTATTCGTTTCACAATCGGCGGATACAGTACTACGCTGAAAGTTGTAAAAGAATAGTCCACTGGAAATAGCTACCATTATCCTCATAAAAATCTGTTAATCAATCATTATCCTATTAACATGAGAGAACTATATTCCATGCTTAGTATGTTAACCAAATATTAAGTTTATTATTTTATTGCTAAGTTCCACTTACACATAAATTCGAGCCCTTTATAAAAATAGTTTTGCGACGGAAAAAAACAAATCCTCTTTGTAACACATCTCCAACAGTTAAGTCTGGCAAAAGCTGGATGGTT
>JABDAL010000068.1:0-8171 GCA_013289165.1 Bacteroidota bacterium | reverse complement strand
TCCTCTATGAAAAAAACTTCCCTCATCTCCTTGAAATTACTATGGGCATTTTTGCCTATTTTATTATTCCAACCTGCCTTCGCAGCAATTATTAAAGGCCACGTATTGGATGTAAAAACAAAAGAAGCCCTATTGGGTTCCGTAGTATACCTGAAAGAAAATAATCAGGTAAATGGAATAGCCGGATTCGACGGCTCATATTCTATCAAAGGTATTGGCAAGGGCACACACGTTATCGTTGCACAGTTTTTCGGATATGAAACCCTGGAACAAACCGTTGTAGTGACTGATTCAAATCAAACCATTACCCAGGATTTTTTATTAGTTGCTCAAACAACCAACATCAGCCAGGTGGAAGTTGTTAGCAGCTACGCACAAGGTTCTGACAACTTTGCCAGAAGCGAAGAAAAGAACTCAGATATTATTATGAATGTGATGTCAGCAAAAACCATCCAGCTTTTGCCAGACTTAACTGTTGGAGATGTGTTACAAAGAGTATCCGGCGTAACGGTTGAAAAATCGGTTACCGGTGGAGGACAATATGCTACCATACGTGGAATGAACAAGAATTATAACTACACCACCATTGATGGAGTGCAAATACCAAGCCCTGACTATGGAAACAGGTATATACCTATGGACCTCTTCCCTTCGGAGATGGTAGAACGTTTGGAGGTTTATAAAACCCTCACTCCCGATATGGAAGCAAATGCCATTGGTGGAGCTATGAATTTAGTATTGAAAGATGCACCTGACCGCTTTTATCTTACTGCCGATGTTGCAACAGGATTTAACCAAACTCTTTTAAACAGGGGCTATGAACAATTTAATTCCAGTGTGATAAACCCTAATTCCCCCGCTCAAATATACGGGCCCGGCTATGTGGCAAATTTTGGAAGCTTCCCAACAGCAAATCTCATTTATAAAGATGTTTCCGTTCCACCTAATGTTGTCGCAGGTTTTACTATAGGCGACCGCTTTTTGGGCGGCCGGTTTGGCATATTGGCATCCGGCAATTTTCAAAATGTATATAGTGCCACTTCTGGTTTATGGATAAAACAACAGTCACAGCCATTGCCTGGCCCTAATCCCAATACTTTCGATTTTGATTATATCAGCAACCGATATTTTTCAGACCAACAGACAAGGGGAGCCGGACATGTGAAAATGGATTATGTGTTTAGCCCTAAACACCGGATAGATTTTTATACAGTGTTTACACAAATGGATGAAACCCGGTCCCGTCTTGAGCAGGATACTGATAATACTCTGCTTAAAAGCGAATTAGACCCCAAGTATCAATCGAAAGTTTCATTCCAGCATATTTTGAATATGACCCTGAAAGGAAAGGACACTCTTGCCCCACATTTGTTCCTTGACTGGACAGGGGCTTATGCACGGGCATGGGCCAATACGCCCGACTGGGATGATATATCCCTCACAGGTGCAGTAGGCTCTCCAAATGCAAATTATTCAGGCCTTTCAAGAGTATGGATGCAAAGCACTGACCAGGATTTCAGCGCGTACATTAATCTTTCATACGATTTTAATTTATTTGGACAAAAAGTTGTGCTGAAAGCAGGGGCCATGAACAGGGATAAGACAAGAATTGCATATGATAATGAATATGACTTTAATGCTCTTCCTTTCCAACCCGATTATGTAAATATAAACACAGTATACAGCAATCACAAATACGACACACTGGTTAATCCGCAAGGCACACCTGAAAGTTACAATTCATACACTGTTCAGGAAGATGTAACTGCTTATTATGGCATGGCTAAATTGGTTCTATTTTCAAAATTTGAATTAGTAGGAGGATTAAGAGTAGAGGCTACAACCCAAACTTATAGTGATGGTGAGCCGATAACTATTGCGGGACAATCTGGTTTAAAGCAATATACGGATAACCTCCCCAGCGTAGAATTGAAGTACGATATGACAGACAAGCAGGCTTTCCATTTAAGCTTTTTTGAATCCATATCACGTCCGGGTTTTACAGATGTAGTGCCGACTCAAATTCCCAGTGACGAGTACACTATCGAGGGGAACCCCTACTTGCATCATACAACAGCAAATAACTATGATTTGCGTTATGAGTATTTCCCTAAACCATCTGACCAGATATTAGTAGGTGTGTTTTACAAGCAAATTTATAACCCGATTGAACTTGCTGTAGAACGAGGGAGCGGTCCATCTTCCACCTTTGAAGAGTACCAAAATGTTACAACTACAACCGATACTGCTGTTATCAACTATGGATTTGAATTCGCAGTTACAAAATACATTAAGCATTTTGGAATCTCTGCTAACTACACTTACACACACTCTAGTGTTACCGTTCCGGAAAGAATATATCGTAACACTGTAGGTTCCAGCAAACCCTTGCAGTCTGATACAAGTGAAACCAGGCCCCTGCAAGGACAAGCCGATAATATTGCCAACCTTTCATTTATATACAAAGAACCAAAAATAGGATTACAAGCCCAAATCTCAGTGGTGTATACCGGTAAATCCATATATGATGTTACCCCTTGGTATGGCCTTGACCTATGGCAAATGCCTATGACCACATTGGCATTTTCCTTTGAAAAGAAGCTGAGCAAGAAAATAAACCTGAGCTTGTATGGAAAAATAAATAATATTCTAAATAGTCCTTTAATCATACGAGTATTCCCTCCCAGTCAATATGCAAATATTCCAGGTACATCCGGCTGGGTTCCTGACCAGGATAATGCTAATGGGAATATAAGCAGTATAGTGGTACAAAAAGAATATTATGGACAAAGTTATTTGATGGGCTTGCGCTATAAGTTCTAATAGCTGACGACTTAGAAATTGCTTTTTGATAGTTTAGGTGTCAAAGTTTCTGAATTTTGATAACCTGCTATTTTTTACACTTTCGCCTAGTCCTTAATTAATAATAATTTAACATAAGGTAATTTTATTAACAATTACGTAATCTTGTTTAAATGCTTAGGTAATGTTTTCCATTGAATTTTGTGTAAAATTCTAACAGCCAAATTTAAACTCCAATCAAAATGAAAAAAACCTCTCTTATTATTGCGGCATCTGCCTTATTTATAGGCTTTTTGTCCTCCTGTAAGAAAAGCTCAAGCTCTTCTTCAGAAAATACTGTCATTTCAACGCCTCCTTACCAGGTAGGTCAGGCTATTACTCCGGGTAATTTAGCAGCAAACCACTATAAAGGAACCATGACAAGTGGCAATACCTATACCTTAACAGGTGACTTTACCATCAATTATGGAGATACTGTATTGCTTCAGTCGGGTGTAACCGTATGTGTCCAACCGGGTGTGACCATTATTGTAAAAGGTGTGCTTATATCACTTGGAACCGCAGCTGCTCCTAACTACTTTACCGTATGCGGTACAACGAAAATTGACCAGGTTGGAAACCCACCTACCAGTGACCCGGCTTATGCAGGAAAGTGGACTGGTATCAACTGCGATACATCCTGCCCATTGTTAGATCTCCAATGGACACACATCGAATTTACCGGTGGAACTTTTGCCAACACTGAGCCTTTCGTAGGCGGAAGCTCGGGTAGCGTTTCTTATAGTATATTATTCCAAAATCCAAATGGCGACTTAATCGTGATGGATAGCTGGATATATGGATGCACAGATGACTGCGTACGTATTCAACAAGGCCGCCTTTATATGGCACGTAACACCCTCGAAAAAATGGGATATATTGGTGGCGACGGTCTTAATGCAAAACACGGTTCCCAAGGAGATATGTCCTACAACTTATGTGTAGGTAATGCTACTAACTCCACCAAATGCTCCGACAAAGGAAGTGGGAATTTTGTAGAATGCAACATCAACATGTACAATAATACATACGTTGATTGTGGTTACAGGCAGGCTTCTTACTTAAGCCGTGGTTCCGACATTGACTACGAACAAGGTGGAAGAGGTTGGTGCTACAACAACCTGATAGTAAACTGCCGTAACGGTATCCGTGTCGGCGATGGGCAAAACTCTATTCCGATGCCGGATACAGTAAATACCATCATCGGATATAACTATATCTATGATGATTCTGTATGGGAAGTTAATCAAATGTATCCTATTGCTGCCGGAACATGGACCAAACCTAATGCATACATCATTCCTACCCAAAAACAATTTAACCTTCCGGCTGATTTTTATAATCCGAATGGTAATCCCTCCAACGGTGGCGATGATTTAGCATATACTGCCCCAAGCTTAGCTGGTGCCAATAATCCTATGTTTGTAAATTTCCCGCTTCCTGAAGTTCTTTCTGGAGCTGGTGCTAACCTTTCCTATATCAGCTCACTGGAAACAGGAGTTTCTGTAAATGGCAAGCCCTTTGACTTTCACCTTAAAACCGGTTCACCTGCCATTGGAATAGGTTATACAAGTTTCAAAGCTTTTGCTACTATTATTAACCCTGTTACTGCTGATAAAGTAGCAGGCAATATAAAGCTGTTCAATGCAAGCACACAAGTTACTGCTCCGGGTGTTGACATGGGTTGCTACCAAAGCAATGGTACAGGTAACCAACACTAATTAATATTAGTTATTAAATACTGCTAAATAAGTAGCCGGTAAGTTTATTACCGGCTACTTTCTTTTTATGGGGACCCATTTTAAAAATCAGATACAAAAAAAGCCTGTTCATAAGAAAGCAGGCTTTTCCTATTTAACCTAATCAAGCCTCATTTAACGATTATCTTCTTGGTTTCATTTTGATTACCCTGTACAATATTCACAAAATAAATTCCCGGCCCAAATGCACTTAACGAAATAGTTTTACTTACCTCTGTTCCAGGTTCATCTACTTTTTCCGTATACACTGTTTTACCACTATTGTCGTACACATTTATCAGCAAAGGCTCGGAACTAGATGAATTATAGGAAATAGTGAGACTGGATTCAGCAGGATTAGGGTACATTTTTAAAGCTGAAAATGTGGTAGATTGAGTTCCAATACCAACGCGGGTATATATCTTATCAGAATCGGATACATCCTTTACTTCTATCATCTTAAAAACATATACATTCATTTTATTGCCGGAACTATCTCCATTCGTTTCATTCACTAGCACTTCCACTTGTGAATCATTCTTACCGGTTGCACTAGCACTAGAATATGCATATCCATTGCTCCCAATAACTATTGTATTGCATTTGCCATTCTCATTAGTAATTATCTTTACCTTACCACCTTGGTTTTTATCATCATTTATTATTACAATTTCATGGTGAGCACTATCATTGGTATTTGTTTCTTCTTCCGAAAATACTTTTACCAAATCTGTCGCTTGATTTGCAAGTTGCGTACCGCTTATCCCCATAGCGTTCAACTGCTTTTGAATTTCAGCAGTACCTAACCCTACAAAGCAGGTATCTATTTGGATTGTCTTTCCATTAATTATCTCTTCTATTTTAATACACGTTTTATTCTGGTATACTGACTGACCATTGGCATTTATCGCGACTAATGCAAGTACAGCCACAGAATTTAGTTTAAAAAGATTTGTTTTCATATGCTTCAATTTTTATAGCAAACTTATTCCCTTATTAAACTGTTTTTGGTTAATAAGGGGTTAAAAAGAGTTAAAGAAGTGTTAAAGTGAGTATCAACTATTTCAACATACTATAGATTTGAACAGATGAAAAACAGAACGATTACTACCATAACGGTATTATTTGCTTCAATGCTGATTGGCATTATAGCTATCCAGGCATGGTGGATACATAGGGCATTGCAACTAAATACCCAGCAGTTTGATGCGGCTACTTATAGGTCGCTCGAAAGCGTTGTGAAGCAAACCGAGCAAAAAGAAAATTTCACCTTTATACAAAATGCCATCGGGTTTGATAGCATTTTAAATACTAAAAAACATCATCTGCATACAAAACTCTACCAGCCTGTACCAAGTATGAATAGCGTGGTTATAGGTATAACTAATAATTTAAGTGTAATGAGCCACAATTTGAGTGTGGCAGGTCATAATTTAAGTGTGATAAGCCATAATGGCCGTACGGAGGTGAAAGTGGAAACTCACCGGGGAAATACAAAAACCATATCCAAATGCTATTTTTTTTATGGTAACCCCGATTCGGAATATGTATATGTGAATGGCCCTTTAAAGGTAATGGACGAGGCTCCCACATTACAGCTAAGCGAAAAACTCGAAAAAATAGAAAATATAGATACGCTGGTCGAAAAAATGATTCACATCAGAAACCCTGATTCAATCTCAGTAGAACCCAATTATATTCAAAGACTCATACGTGGCGAACTATGGCAAAATGATTTACCCGATACCTTCTATTTTGCTTTGCTGAAACCTAATGGGAAATACCTCTATGCCAGCCCGGGGTTCCACGATACGGGGAAATGCTATAAAATAAGCCTTTACCCGAATGATCTTTTTGGAAGGAACATATTACTTTTTGTAGACATTCCGGGAAAACTGGCGCGTATCCATTCCGATATATGGTGGGCATTTATACTGTCCCTGGTATTTACTATGAGCCTGCTTATCCTTTTCCTATTCAGCATTCAGATGCTTATACGCCACAAAAACTTATTGGAAGCAAAAAATGACTTTATCAATCATATGTCTCACGAAATTAAAACACCATTGGCAGGCATCTCGTTGGGTGCAGACATGCTAATAAAGAAAAACGATAAAATGACATTGCATCAAATAAGTAAGGTAGCCCAATCGATAAAGGAACAAAGCTCGCGACTGCATAAAGACATTAGCGCAGTTCTATCAAATTCCCTTGTCGATGAAGTGCCTGCTACAAAATTTGCCCCTTTTAATATTGTCGATAGTATTCATAGTTCTGTAAATGAATTCCGGCTTGTATTAGAGGAAGAAGAAGCAGATATTGAAGTTCATTTTCCGAAGGAAAGAATATTGAAAAATGGTAATGAAATGCTATGGCAAAAAGTGTTTTGCAATCTCTTGGACAATTCCATCAAATTTACAAACAATACGCTGCGATTACTAATTCAGGGGACATTTTCTGCTTCCAATATCTTACTTATCCAATTTTCTGATAATGGAATAGGTGTAAGCAAAGAAGATTTACCTCACGTTTTCGAAAAGTTTTACCGTTCTGATTATTATAGACAATCACATATCCAGGGCTTTGGGCTTGGATTAAGTTTTGTAAAAAAAGTAGTGGAAATGCACCATGGGACTATAAAAGCAGAATCGGAAGTTGGCAAAGGAACAACCATTAGCATAGAATTACCTCTATACAATGATTGATATAAAACGAAAAATGTTATTGGCTGAGGATGATGGTGGCTTTGGGGAGCTGCTTAAAAACTACTTGGAGTTGAATGATTTCGAAGTTTCATGGTATACCAATGGCATAGAAGCATTTAAAGGCTTTCACCGATACCATTTCGATATTTGCCTACTCGATATAATGATGCCTGAAATGAGCGGGCTTGAATTAGCAACCGAAATAAAACAAATAAAGCCGGGAATGCCGTTACTATTCTTAACTGCAAAATCGCTGAGAGAAGATATGCTGACGGGATATAAATGCGGGGCAGACGATTATATAGTAAAACCATTCGATTCGGAGCTACTCATTTTTAAAATTAATGCCGTTTTAAAACGTACAAATGGCTTTGGTACAGGCTTTTCAAATGTTACCGAATTTGCATTTGGTAAATACAGGCTAAACACTAATCTCCAGCTTTTAACAAACCCCAAGGGAAAACGCCAGCTATCACCAAGAGAGAATGATTTGCTCAAACTTTTATGTCAATATAAAAACAATCTGCTACCACGCGATGTTGCATTAAAAAATATCTGGGGGGATGATAATTATTTTAGCGGGCGTAGTATGGATGTTTATATCACTAAAATCAGGAAATATATCCGGGAAGACCCTTCCGTTGAAATAATAAATATTCATGGAAAGGGTTATAGGCTAAATACCAATGTGATTAAGTCTATCTAAAGTGTTATCATTTTCCAAGGAAAAATTTTACACCTTGCATAATTGGGCATAGAATCTTACATTTGTACTACATCTTATTTACAGATTTAGTATAATGGCTAACCACAACAGATTACTCGGCTCGCGACTAAAAGCGAATAATGATACGGGGTTTAGTAATAAAGCTGATATAGCTTCCAG
>JABDAL010000067.1 GCA_013289165.1 Bacteroidota bacterium | reverse complement strand
AATCGCGTGAAAAGGTAAATACGGCTATTGAACTTGGGAAACTCTACGGAGCCACTATACGTGTAGTTTCTGTACTATTTACATTAGATGAATTTGTAGTGAACCGCCTTACCAGGCAGATGGAACAGGTAAAGACTTTCATTAAAAAGACGGATGTAAAGTGTACAGCCGAGATGATTAAGGCCATCAGGGGCCAAGAGACACTTGCACATGCCATAGTTGATTATGCAAACAGGGTGGATGCAGACCTTATTATGATTATGACACAACAGGAAAGAGAGACGACCCCCCTCTTTATTGGTTCCACAGCACAGGGAATTATTAATAATTCCGAAATCCCTGTTATGAGCATTGTCCCTTCACTTAAACATGAAGTGGAATTTTCCCCTTATTGAAAAATAGGCATTTAGGGTTATGTGTGAAATCATTTAATTTGCTTAAATTGCATTTCATATGCCCTGTATATCAATTCCTGTGATGAAATCGTTTATACCTTTCATAATATTATCTTTTTGCATCCCTTTTTCCGGTGAAGGGCAAAGTACAGTTTCTACGCAAAGTAATTCTACCTATATACATTGCACCAGGTTTTATATCTCAAAGCCTATGCGCGATTTACCCGATTTTAAACCAGGGATGCATATTAAGAAAGAGGCCGAAGACAAAATGAGAAAAAAAACAGTTCGCCCTAAAAGCAGTATTTCTCATGCCCCGGTTGATTATACTGACCCGATAAGGCAAGCCTCTCAAGGTTCAGCTACAGGTATTGATGTACCGCTGGTTAATTTTGAAGGGACTGATGATGCTGCTTTTGATCCACCCGACCCAAATGGGGCAGTAAGTGCCAATTATTATGTGCAGGGAATAAATATCATGTATACTGTATTTGACAAAACCGGTAAGATAATTTTGCCTGCTAAAGATTTGGACAGCCTTTGGAAAGGCGACCCGGACGATGGAGATGTAGTGGTGCTGTATGATAAGTTTGCTGACCGATGGTTTCTTTCCGAATTCCAGATTTCGAATATCCCTAACCAGCTTTGTGTGGCTGTTTCAAAAACCAATGACCCTACTGGGGCATATTATGTATGGGAATATGCTATGGGGCCTACTTATCCCGATTATCCAAAATACTCTATCTGGACCGACGGATATTACTTAACTTTCCAGGGTATTAATCTTAAATCTTTTTCACCCAATGTACCTCAGCAGGTTGGAGTGTTAGAGCGAAATGAAATGCTGAAAGGCAATCCCAATGCCGGATTGATACTTGCTAATTTACCTACTCCTCCTGATTTTATGGGGGGACGTAATAGCCTTTTTTCTGCCCCAAAAACATTGGATTGCGATGCAAGTGCTCTTCCCCCTTATGGTAGTCCCAATTACCTGATGTTTTTTGAAAACATTGCCTCGGGCGGATATTCCAATAGTATTGTGATGTATAAATTAGCAACGGATACAACATTACATACGCTGACTGTGAGCCGTGCCGATTCTTTCCAGGTACCTACATTTAATGCCTATTTCAGTGATGGAAACCAAAGTGATATTTCTCAACCGGGGTATGACACCGGAGTGGATGCCCTGGACGGAACATTTAATTTCCGTGTACCCTATGTCAGGTTTACAGGATACAATTCTGTGGTGCTTAGCAATACCGTGAATTTGGGCAATAAAATGGCCGGCATCAGGTGGTACGAACTAAGACAAAATAATACAACCAATGTGTGGAGCATATACCAGGAAGGGACTTATGCGCCCAATGACGGGGTTAGCCGGTGGAATGGGGCAATATGCGAAGATTATGACGGAGATATTGCTTTGGCATATTCCGTTTCCAATGGCACTAACGTTTATCCGGGCATACGCTATACAGGGAGGCTGGTGGGAGATGTTTTGAATAAGATGACTTTTATTGAACAAACCGCAATAACAGGAACTTCAACCTTATCGAATGTTAACCACAGATGGGGCGATTATTCAGAGCTTGATATTGACCCTGCCGATGGAATTACATTTTGGTGTACCAATGAATATGGCGGGTCATCTAACTCCGGTGACCAGTCGACCAGGATATTTTCATTTATACTTTTCGGAAACAAATCGGGTATTGATGAAGTGCAAAACCAGGCAGAGTTAAAGGCTTATCAAAATGGGAACTTCCTGGAAGTTAAAGCCACAGGGCTTCCAACAAATGAAAACCTTATCGTAAATTTATTTGATATATCAGGAAGGCAGTTAACTACTCAAAGTGTAGAGCCTGTTTCTAATATGTTTGAAACCAAGATAAATGCGAGCTCGTTACCCACAGGTGTTTATTTTGTGAGGATAGGAAGGTTAAACTTCCAAAAGGTTATTAAAGCAGTTATCAATTAAGCCTGCATAGGGGGGCAATAAAAAATCCCTCGTGTTTTGAGGGATTTTCAAACTATAGTAAATAGAATACTCTTACTCTTCGCTCTTTTCTTTAGGCGCAGCTTTCTTTTTAGGTTCTTTTTTTATAGGAGATTTTTCTTCGCCTGCGGGTTTTACTTTTTTTACGGCAGGTTTTTTAGCAGTAGCCTTTGCTGCCTTTGGTTCAACAGCCTCTAAAACCGGAGATTCCGGCATAGCCGCTTCAACTTCTTTAGGCGCTTTCTTTACTTTTGGTTTAGGAATAAATGCAGGTGTGGTTTTTTTCTTTTTGCGGCGTGTGTTGCCGTAAGAACCTCTCCATACTTTTCCTTTGCGTGACCTTTTATCTCCTTTTCCCATGTTTTTAATTTTTTAAGAACCCCAAAGATATGAAAAAACCGTTCATTCAGGATAATGGAAGGTTAATTGTACTTTTGTATGTATAGAAAGTATGAAAAATATAGTCCTGTTTATAGTGTTTGCTTTTATTCCCTTTGCAGTGAGTTGCCAGTCTATTTGTATTGAAATAAAAGACAGGCAGCATTTGCCACAGGAGGTCTACCCAAATATAAAGGATTATAAAGCTATTTTGATTGGAGAAATGCATGGAACTAATGAAGCGCCCCAGTATACTGAAGGAATGGTGAATCTTTGGCTGAACCAGGGAAGGAAGGTCATATTGGGGCTTGAGATGGAAGGCTATGAACAAAGCAGGATAGATAGTTTTCTTTCTTCCGGAAATTTTTCCATAATAAAAAGAATGGCATTCTTTAATGATAGATTTAAGAAGGGTGGAAGAAGCAGTATAGCTATGGGAAACCTTATTAAATGGTGCTACGGAAAACAGAATTTAAAAATCGTGTGTTTAGATATTGCCAACTGGAAAATAAAAAACCGTGATAGCATGATGGCCGTGTGTATAGATAGTGTTCTGAAATCAAATCCGGGCGCAATGCTGATTACACTTACAGGCAACGTACATAATAAATTAGATGCTGACCAATATGGAAAGCCAATGGGGTATTGGGCCTATAACTTGCGTAATCCGGTTTTGAGGCGGAAACAAATAGCTTCCGTAGATATAGCGTTTGTTAATGGAACCGCCTGGTGTTGCCAGCCTGACTGCGGCATACATGATGAATCAGGTTCTTCAACCTGGATAACTGATAAATGTAACTATGATAATTCTTTTAGAATATATGAAAATGGAGATGTCTTTCTTTTTACAAAAAACAATCACTGCTTCTTTGCCTTTAAACCCTTAGTTATGTGTGTTTCTGAAGAAAGTCTTTTTCCAGCAGTTCTACTTTTGGGATAGTGTTTCTTAGCCACTGCAAGCGCAACTCGGCTTTTTCATCTTCACTTAGTTGCCATGCTATCTCTTCTTTTCTCAGGCGACTGGAAAGTGCATACATACTGAGAGCCGCCGCCACCGATATATTAAAGCTCTCTGTAAAACCCATCATGGGAATTTTGACAAACATTTCAGCTTTACTTTCCAGTTCAGGTGTTGCGCCCCGCATTTCGGTGCCGAAAAAGAGAGCAAGTTTATTTTTTATAGGGACTTCTTCAATGGTGTGGCTGGTTTTATGAAGTGATGTAACGGCAATAGCATAGCCTTGCTGTTTTAATGAATCTATGCAGTTGTCAAGGCTTTTGCCTCCATCATTATATCTTTTCAGACTTAGCCACTTTTCTGAACCGAGTGATACATCAGGGTTGAATGTATACTTATTTTCATTTTCAATAATGTGTATATCCTGTATGCCGAAGCAGTCGCAGGAACGAAGTACAGCGCTGGCATTATGCGGCTGGTAAATGTTTTCTAACCCGATGGCAATATGCTGAGTGCGGTTTGCCAATACTTCTTCAAATCGCTTTAAGCGGGCTTCTGTAACAAAACCGGAGAGATATTTTATCAGTTCTGTTTGCATAACGGTTTACGCAAACCTCGGTACCGACCTTTGCAGTTCCTCTTCTGAAAGAGATTGGAAGTATTCTAATGTTATTTTTAATCCTTCTGCTCTTGACACTTTTGGTTCCCAGCCCAATAGTTTTTTTGCAAGTGTTATATCCGGCTGGCGCTGTTTGGGGTCATCTTTTGGCAAAGATGTATGTATTATTTTTTGATTGCTACCGGTAAGTTTTAATATTTCTTCTGCAAATTCATTAATGGTTATTTCAGCAGGATTACCAACATTAACGGGTAAACAATAGTCACTCATCAGCAGGCGGTATATACCCTCAACTAAATCGGATACATAGCAGAAAGAACGTGTTTGGCTACCATCGCCAAAAGCGGTGAGTGGTTCGCCACGCAATGCCTGCCCGATAAAAGTTGGCAGAACCCGCCCGTCATTCAGGCGCATGCGGGGACCATAGGTGTTGAATATGCGGATGATCCGGGTATCCAATTTGTGATAGGTATGATATGCCATCGTCATAGCTTCCTGGAAACGCTTGGCTTCATCATATACTCCCCGCGGGCCAACCGGGTTTACATTTCCCCAATAGTCTTCTTTTTGCGGGTGTACCAATGGGTCTCCGTATACCTCCGATGTGGAGGCTACCAGTATGGTGGCATGTTTTGCTTTGGCAAGCCCTAATAAATTATGGGTTCCGAGTGAACCTACCTTGAGGGTTTGAATAGGGATTTTTAAATAGTCTATAGGGCTGGCAGGCGATGCAAAATGCAATATATAATGCAGGTCTCCGGGAACATGCACAAATTTGGAGACATCATGATGGTAAAACTCAAAGTGCTCCAATGAAAAGAGGTGATGGATGTTGCGAAGGTCGCCCGTAATGAGGTTATCCATTCCAATTACATGAAAACCCTCTTTAATAAACCTGTCACAAAGATGTGAACCAAGAAAACCCGCTGCGCCTGTAATTAAAACTCTTTTCATATGTTAGTATTAGTGGCTAGAAAGTTATAGTTTATAAACATAATTCATAATTTATAACTCATAATTAGAGAAGGTCTTTCCTGCCAATACTGTAGTATGTAAAACCTTCCTGCTGCATTTGTTCAACTGCGTATAAATTTCTCCCGTCAAAAATAACAGGATTGGTCATACGCTTTTTTATTTCATTAAAGTCCGGGGTGCGGAATTCGCTCCATTCAGTTGCTATAACCAGGGCATCGGCATCCTGCACAGCCTCATATTCATTGCTGGCAAAATAAATGCGGCTGCCATAAATGCGGCTTACATTTTCCATAGCAGCAGGGTCATACGCACTAACCTGTGCACCATGTTTTAATAGTTCATCAATAATAACAAGGGCTGGGGCTTCCCGTATGTCATCGGTATCAGGCTTAAATGCAAGTCCCCATAAAGCTATTTTTAAGCCGGACAGGTTTTTAAAATGCCCTTTCAGTTTGGCTATAAGAACTTGCTTTTGCGTTTCATTTACCTGCATTACCGATTTCAAAATCTTAAAATCATATTTATATTCGTCCGAGGATTGAACCAGGGCTTTCACATCCTTAGGGAAGCAACTGCCTCCATAGCCAATTCCGGGGAAGAGGAAGCGCTTGCCTATACGCTGGTCAGCTCCAATACCAATTCGAACGGCGTCTACATCGGCCCCCATCAGTTCGCAGATGTTGGCTATTTCATTCATAAATGAAATTTTGGTTGCCAAAAATGAGTTAGCTGCATATTTAGTAAGCTCTGCGGAGCGTTCATCCATTATATATACGGGGTTTCCCTGCCTTACGAAAGGCTTGTAAAGGTCTTCCATTAGTTTGCGGGCACGTGGAGAGGATGTACCAATGACAACCCTGTCGGGTTTCATAAAATCATCTACGGCAAAACCTTCGCGTAGGAATTCGGGATTAGAGACTACATCAAACTCTACTTTAGAGTTGGCTGCAATGGCTGCCCTTACCTTATCTGAAGTACCAACAGGAACTGTACTTTTATCAACAATGATTTTGTAGGAGGTCATTATTTTCCCCAAGTCATCGGATACCTTAAGTATGTAGGACAGGTCAGCAGAACCATCTTCATTGGGTGGGGTAGGGAGGGCGAGAAATATAATATCTGTCTTATCAACAGCCTCTTTAAGCCGGGTTGTAAAGGTTAGCCTTTTAGCTTTCAGGTTCCTTTCAAACAGGGTATCTAAATCAGGTTCATAAATGGGCATCTTGCCATTTTGCATAGCCTCTACCTTGGCCTTGTCAATATCTACACAAATTACATGGTTACCTGTTTCGGCAAAGCAAGTGCCCGTAACCAATCCTACATATCCTGTTCCTATAATACTGATGTTCATAATTTAAATAGCTTGTGGCAAATAGTCTTTTGAGGGAACAAAGATAAAAAGATAGGGAATATATTACCAACCTGTCTACTGACAGGCAGATTATGAATATGCGTTTATTTCACTCATAATTTTGTTTTTATGTCACGGTTTTTCACGGAATAGGGAGCGTGACATAAGGAATAATAGGTTCATAAAACCAGTTACTTAAGTTGGCTTTGCACCGTGACGTATTTTTTAGGTGAGCGTGACATATCTTTTTGCCATGCAAGTGTATTGTAAAAGAAGAGCGAGCTTTAAGTCAATGACTTTTTAAAAGCAGGTTATTTGCAGGCCGATACTTGCGGAACAATGGGTAAGAATACTGCACAGACAACAGCCAAACAAAAGATGAGGATGCTGCATGCCCTGGAAATTACCTGCGGGAATGCTGCCAAAGCTGCACGATTAGCTAAGATATCGGTACGTACCCATTTCCGGTGGACAAAGGAAGACTATGATTATGCCAATGAAGTGATTAACGTGAAAGCAATATGCTATAACGAGATTAAAGATACCCTGCTGGAACTTGCCATGAAGCAGGCCAAGAAGGGTAACTCGGCAGTATTAAACCAGTTATTACGAATATTTTTTAAAGATGTGCCGGATGACATGAAATATGTAACAAGGGTACGCAGGCCACCGCCCATATCGAAGACAATAAGGTACGTGGATGAGCCGTTAGACTGGAAACTGGAAGATTACAAGGAAGCACAGGAACAAAACCCTATAGGATGGGCCAAACGAAAGGAACAAATGGGCAATGGAACGAGGGCGGGGTGATTTATATAAAGAATTTCAAACTGAGGCAAACCAATTTTCCTCTTTCGTGAACAAATAGCATATTTTTGTTTAACTTTGTAAAAGAAAGGGTTGTAGGGGATAATTAAACTTTTTTAAAGTATTGTATTGCTTTGTATACCATTTTGTTAGCTGAAATAAAGTACAAAGAGCGAAGAGTAAGAGTATTCTATTTACTATAGTTTGAAAATCCCTCAAAACACGAGGGATTTTTTATTGCCCCCCTATGCAGGCTTAATTGATAACTGCTTTAATAACCTTTTGGAAGTTTAACCTTCCTATCCTCACAAAATAAACACCTGTGGGTAACGAGCTCGCATTTATCTTGGTTTCAAACATATTAGAAACAGGCTCTACACTTTGAGTAGTTAACTGCCTTCCTGATATATCAAATAAATTTACGATAAGGTTTTCATTTGTTGGAAGCCCTGTGGCTTTAACTTCCAGGAAGTTCCCATTTTGATAAGCCTTTAACTCTGCCTGGTTTTGCACTTCATCAATACCCGATTTGTTTCCGAAAAGTATAAATGAAAATATCCTGGTCGACTGGTCACCGGAGTTAGATGACCCGCCATATTCATTGGTACACCAAAATGTAATTCCATCGGCAGGGTCAATATCAAGCTCTGAATAATCGCCCCATCTGTGGTTAACATTCGATAAGGTTGAAGTTCCTGTTATTGCGGTTTGTTCAATAAAAGTCATCTTATTCAAAACATCTCCCACCAGCCTCCCTGTATAGCGTATGCCCGGATAAACGTTAGTGCCATTGGAAACGGAATATGCCAAAGCAATATCTCCGTCATAATCTTCGCATATTGCCCCATTCCACCGGCTAACCCCGTCATTGGGCGCATAAGTCCCTTCCTGGTATATGCTCCACACATTGGTTGTATTATTTTGTCTTAGTTCGTACCACCTGATGCCGGCCATTTTATTGCCCAAATTCACGGTATTGCTAAGCACCACAGAATTGTATCCTGTAAACCTGACATAGGGTACACGGAAATTAAATGTTCCGTCCAGGGCATCCACTCCGGTGTCATACCCCGGTTGAGAAATATCACTTTGGTTTCCATCACTGAAATAGGCATTAAATGTAGGTACCTGGAAAGAATCGGCACGGCTCACAGTCAGCGTATGTAATGTTGTATCCGTTGCTAATTTATACATCACAATACTATTGGAATATCCGCCCGAGGCAATGTTTTCAAAAAACATCAGGTAATTGGGACTACCATAAGGGGGAAGAGCACTTGCATCGCAATCCAATGTTTTTGGGGCAGAAAAAAGGCTATTACGTCCCCCCATAAAATCAGGAGGAGTAGGTAAATTAGCAAGTATCAATCCGGCATTGGGATTGCCTTTCAGCATTTCATTTCGCTCTAACACTCCAACCTGCTGAGGTACATTGGGTGAAAAAGATTTAAGATTAATACCCTGGAAAGTTAAGTAATATCCGTCGGTCCAGATAGAGTATTTTGGATAATCGGGATAAGTAGGCCCCATAGCATATTCCCATACATAATATGCCCCAGTAGGGTCATTGGTTTTTGAAACAGCCACACAAAGCTGGTTAGGGATATTCGAAATCTGGAATTCGGAAAGAAACCATCGGTCAGCAAACTTATCATACAGCACCACTACATCTCCATCGTCCGGGTCGCCTTTCCAAAGGCTGTCCAAATCTTTAGCAGGCAAAATTATCTTACCGGTTTTGTCAAATACAGTATACATGATATTTATTCCCTGCACATAATAATTGGCACTTACTGCCCCATTTGGGTCGGGTGGATCAAAAGCAGCATCATCAGTCCCTTCAAAATTAACCAGCGGTACATCAATACCTGTAGCTGAACCTTGAGAGGCTTGCCTTATCGGGTCAGTATAATCAACCGGGGCATGAGAAATACTGCTTTTAGGGCGAACTGTTTTTTTTCTCATTTTGTCTTCGGCCTCTTTCTTAATATGCATCCCTGGTTTAAAATCGGGTAAATCGCGCATAGGCTTTGAGATATAAAACCTGGTGCAATGTATATAGGTAGAATTACTTTGCGTAGAAACTGTACTTTGCCCTTCACCGGAAAAAGGGATGCAAAAAGATAATATTATGAAAGGTATAAACGATTTCATCACAGGAATTGATATACAGGGCATATGAAATGCAATTTAAGCAAATTAAATGATTTCACACATAACCCTAAATGCCTATTTTTCAATAAGGGGAAAATTCCACTTCATGTTTAAGTGAAGGGACAATGCTCATAACAGGGATTTCGGAATTATTAATAATTCCCTGTGCTGTGGAACCAATAAAGAGGGGGGTCGTCTCTCTTTCCTGTTGTGTCATAATCATAATAAGGTCTGCATCCACCCTGTTTGCATAATCAACTATGGCATGTGCAAGTGTCTCTTGGCCCCTGATGGCCTTAATCATCTCGGCTGTACACTTTACATCCGTCTTTTTAATGAAAGTCTTTACCTGTTCCATCTGCCTGGTAAGGCGGTTCACTACAAATTCATCTAATGTAAATAGTACAGAAACTACACGTATAGTGGCTCCGTAGAGTTTCCCAAGTTCAATAGCCGTATTTACCTTTTCACGCGATT
>JABDAL010000066.1 GCA_013289165.1 Bacteroidota bacterium | reverse complement strand
TGGCAAAGCAGATTGGAATAAGGGAAAAAGAATGGGTACGGTTCCACTGGCTTGATGAACCCGATAAAAGATATTTCGAGTTTAAAATAGTAATAGATGATTTAACCTCTGAAGTGGCACTTATTGTTAGCGATTTTGCTGATAATGCCGCAGAGCAGGAAGAGTCGAAAAGGCTGTGGAATCAACAAATTAGTGATTTACACCATTCTATAGGATCTGCCTGATGGTTTCTTTGTTTAAAAAGAACGCTTCATTTTTTATCCCCTATTTACTTTTCTTGCTTGTCTGTGGCTCTTTGCTGGTTTTTTATAGCAAAGTAGAGATGCACTCATATATAAACAGGTACCACTGCCCCTCAGCTGATTTTTTCTTTAGCTATTGGACCAATTTAGGCTTAGGTATTATGATTATTCCCGTTATACTCATTCTTGCTTTTGTAAGGTTTAGGTACGTTCTTATTTCCTTTATAGGCTTTCTTATAACGGTTACTATTAATGATTCCCTCAAGGCTATCTTTCATTCGGCACGCCCTGTCACTGTTTTTAGCTGGTTAGGAGAATCGTTATATCTTGTTCCTAATGTTGAAATGTATTCCTGGAACAGTTTTCCTTCCGGACATGCTGCCACCGGTTTCTGTATGTTTTGCCTGCTTTCTTTCTATACGAAGAATAATTTTTTAAAAACAATTTATTTTCTGATTGCTTTGCTTGTTTCTTATTCACGCATGTATTTGTCTGAACATTTTTTGCAGGATATATATGCAGGCTCGCTCATTGGAATATGTTCTGCAATACTCACCTATAGCTGGATAATGAATGGCCGGATATTTACTAAATTTGCCGGGAGACTGGATAAGCCACTTATATCATTAAAAAGAAACAACCTGCCATGAGATTGTCTTTATTAATAGTTCCTGTTATCTTCCTTTATAGTTGTAACGATAATCGTCCGACATTGAAAATCCTTCAATCTGAAATTAATTATCTGAATGTGAAGAATGACAGTTTGGAGAAAGAGATACAAGAGATAAAACCCGGGCTTGGCGATCTGATGTTGATGGTACAGGTTCATCATAATAAGCTTTGGTTTGCAGGCAAGGAAGAAAACTGGCCCCTTGCACAATTTGAGCATGATGAAATCATGGAAATTTTAAGGCAGGCAGAATCTATTGAAAAAGAAAGAAGCGAAGTAAAGCTATTCAAGGTTATGATATATTCCCAGCTGGATAGTGTGCAAACTTCTATCAATTTAAAAAATACAGACCGTTTTGTATCCAGTTTCACAAACCTTACTTCTGCCTGTAACAATTGCCACACTAACACAAAGTTTAGCTTTAATAAAATTGTTATTCCAGAACATCCACCTTACTCTAACCAGGAATTTGAGCCTGTTAAATAAACTTAATAGGGCTGCTTTGCGCCTGTTTTCATTAAACTATTTTGCATCTTTGCCCGATGGCAGAGACTATAACCATAAACGGAACCACCCGGCACGAGCAATACGAATCTCTTTTACCACAACTTAAATCGTTGGCAAAGGAACCGGATCAATATGCGGCCTTAGGAAATATTATTTCGGCACTGAAATATGGGCTTGGTTTCTTTTGGGTAGGAGCATATATTGTTAAAAATAATGAGCTCATCCTTGGCCCTTTTCAGGGCACTGTTGCTTGCACGCGAATTGGTTTTGGCAAAGGAGTTTGCGGCCATGCATGGAAAGACAAGAAAGTGGTGATAGTGGACAATGTAAATACTTTTGAAGGACATATTGCGTGTAGTTCCGAAAGCAAATCGGAGATAGTATTACCTATCTATGGAAAATCTGGAGATGTAGTTATGGTTCTTGATATCGACAGTGACCGTTTAGCAGATTTTTCTTCTGTTGATGAACAATGGCTTGGTAAGGTAGTTAATATCATAGAAGGTATTGTAAACAAATGAGCTTTGAATAAGCTTTTTATCATATCCCTTGTTCTTATCTTTTGGGGTTGTGCACAGGTGGTGCCTCCCACCGGCGGGCCAAAGGATATTACTGCACCTAAAGTTGTAGAGTATTCCCCGGAAAATAAAAGTACCCTGTTTCATGAAAAAAAGATAGATATTACTTTCGATGAATATGTACAATTAAAAGACCTTTCAAAGCAGTTCATCATATCGCCTCCATTAAAATATTTACCGGTTCCTGTTATCAAAGGTAAGGTGTTGGAAATTCCTCTTAATAAAGACACATTGCTTGATAAAACCACATATACTTTTAATTTTGGAAATGCTGTATGCGATCTTCATGAAGGTAATGCAATTAAAAATTTTCAATATGTTTTTTCTACCGGGACTTATATAGATTCTTTGTCTGTAAAAGGCATAGCTATGGATGCTTTTTCACACGATCCTGTCAAGGGAGGGTTTGTACTACTGTATAAAGATTTGGATGATTCTATACCGTATAAGAAGAATCCATCTTACTGCGGGCAAACAGATGATAATGGAAATTTTCGCATTGATAATATAAAAAATGGAGATTATAGGCTTGTGGCGCTTTCTAAAGGTTCCGGAGACTACTTATATCATCCCTACACTCAAAGCCTGGCTTTTAAAAGTGATACGTTACACCTGCAAAGAAATGACAGCCTTACTCTTTTTCTTTTTATAGAACAACAACCCAAACTACAGCTTGTGAAGACAAGAGCTGTGGGCAAAGGACAAATTATGATTGCCTTTAATAGACCTGTTGACAGTATTAAAATTATCCCTACCAATATTGATACCACCAAGCCGTTTACTACCATACTTCAATATTCCGCTACTACAGATACGCTTACCTATTGGACCAGCTACCCCAATCTTGATTCCTTGGGTTTTATTATTAAACGAAACAATAAAATACTTGACACGGTTACTATTTTTCACATTCCCGGGCATATGGTTGCCAATGCTTCAAAAAAAGAAAAGAAAGCAGAAAAACCACCTTCATTACAGGTTAATTTAAATACATCTGAAAGAACACCCTATGATTATCATTTACCTTTCTTAATACAATTTGCACATCCTATTACAAAATTCGACCTTTCGAAAATCCGGCTAATGCAAAGAATCGATACTATTCCATTAAAATCTGTTGGAAAACCGTCTATGTATAGCCTCCTTCTATCCCCCACAAAAGATTTGATTAGCGATTCCGCGTATCATTTTAGCATTATGCCGGGTGCTTTTACCGATTTATTTGGGTACATTAACGATACTATCAATACCCACTTTAAAGTAGAGGAGCAAAGCTATTATGGAACACTCAAATTAAATGTATCGTTTTCTAAAAAAACCCATTATTTGGTTCAATTACTTGGGGATAAAGGCAATATTTATCGTCAGGATACAGTCGGCGGCACTTCCAGTATTTTTTACGATGGAGTTCTTCCTGCTTTATATGGTATCCGGGTTATTGAAGATAACAACAATAATGGTAAATGGGATGGTGGAAATTATCTGAAAGGTACACAACCGGAAAGGGTTTATTATTATCCGGATAAGATAAATATCCGTTCAAACTGGGATTTGACCCAAGACTGGAAGGTAAATTAAATCGGGATAAAAAATCAGTAAATCAATAGATTTCCAACTTATAAGGTTGGTTAGCTTCCATTTTGAACCCTCTATTTGCTTTTATAAATATATTTTAAACGGTTTGGGCGAAAAAATTAGTATTTCTGATTGTTAAATCGTAAATTTGAACAACAATCATAAACTTCATTAACCATGTCAACTATAAAGAATATACTTATCCCCACCGATTTTTCTGAAACAGCCAACCTTGCAGTAGCCCATGGGGCGCATATGGCACACCTGTTTAATGCAAAAATTTACCTGTTGCATTCAGTCGAAACAACTATGTATGTGGGTGGGCCCGGGGAACCTGTTTTGGTTCAGGCAGCTGAAAAACTATACGAAAAGGGATCAGAACAATTGAATCGGGTAGCGGACGAAATAACGAAAAAACACGATGTGGAAATAGTGGCTTTAATGGTTAGCGGTAAACCGGCAAAAGCAATTACAAATGCCATAAAGGAAAATAATATCGATATAGTGGTTATGGGAACCCATGGCGCCAGTGGTTTCGAAGAATTTTTTGTCGGCAGTAATACCCATAAGGTGGTTAATTTGGCGACTTGCCCGGTAATAAGTGTCAGGTTAACCACAAAAAATGTGGGGTTTTCGAACATTGTATTGCCTATTACCAATGAGATTTATTCCCGCCAAAAGGTTAACAATGTGATAGAATTGGCATCAAAATACAATTCAACGGTTCATATTCTCGGGTTGCTTACCGCTGAAGAAGCTGATGATGAAAAGAAGTTTGAAATAAAACTCGAATCCGTAGAACATAAACTAAAAGGAGCAAACATCAATTTTACCAAGAAAGTTATGAAGGCTGAAAATCCGGCAACAGAATCCATGAAATTTTCGGAAAATATCGGTGGTGACCTCATCGTGATAATGACCGATCATGAATCAGAACTTACCGGGATATTTTTAGGTACCGTTGCCAGGCAGATCGTTAACCATTCCAATATACCTGTAATGAGCATCCGCCCTGTTGAGACTATGATTGAAACCTTTGACCCTGCAGGTGGAACGGGCGTCTCTGTTTAAAACTTGATTATTTTATGTGCCTGATTATAACCAATAACGTAAGCGGGTCTTTCTATGACTTACACACAATCAACGATATTTTAATTTGTTAATAATAAATTAAGCATAATTGTTTTTAGATAACGGCTACGTGTTACATTTGTACTAAAATATGATAATGTGTTAAAATAACGGCCTTCATCTTCTTTCAGTGGCATGTAATTAATTCTTAAATACCTGAAGTTTAGTATTAATTTTTAAAATGAAGCATCCATGAAAAATACAAATCTACACCGCATACTTATCCCTGTTGATTTTTCCCCTGCAGGTGAATCAGCTATCCAATCGGGAACATATTTAGCCAATATATTTCGGGCCGATATTCTTCTCCTTCATGTTATGCGAGGGATACAGGAATACCCTACCGAGTGGTTTGGCAGTGAAAACAGGGGCAGCAGCAAGGAGTCTGTTGAAGCAAAAGTGTCCGAAAAATTAAAGGAACATGCTGAGCACATAGCGAAAAAGTATGGCGTATATGTTCAGGATGTAATTACAACAGGTAGCCCTTCAGTAAAAATTACAGAAGCTGTTGCAGAACGTGATATGGACCTGATTGTTATGGGAACCCATGGTGCAAGCGGATTTGAAGAGCTTTTTATGGGAAGTACTGCCGCTAAAATAGTTAACCTGTCACCATGCCCGGTACTAACTATTCGCGACGGATTCCAATTATCTGGGTTTAAATCTATTGTATTACCTATTGACCACTCCATGCATTCCCGCCAAAAGGTAAAAAATGTATTGCCTATAGCTGCCAAATGCAATGCTCTTGTACATATTTTAGGCCTTTTACATGATAGTGACAAATCAGAAATTGCCAAATTCAATATTAAACTCGATTCGGTGGAGGAAGCAGCTGAAAGATTAGGACTGACCTGTGTACGCAAAGTGGTAAAGGGAAGCAATATTGCCATGGAAGCCATAAAATATGCCGAGAATGTGAATGCTGAAATGCTCGCTATTATGACCGACCACGAATCGAATATGACTGGCATGTTTATGGGGGCATTTGCCCGGCAAATCGTGAACCACTCCAAAGTACCCGTATTAAGCGTCAAGCCTATAACCGGCCCCTACGAATCTTCCAATTAATATCCATATTTTTATCCAGAAAAAGCTACTTGCATTTACTGTTCTAGGTTAATACACACCAGGGAGTGAATAAAAAAGTGTACCTTGGATGTTAATGCAATAGATAACATATTCTATATTTGCACATTCCGTAATAAAACCCTTCGATATGAAAAAATATCTTGTGATTGTCGTAACTGCCTCCATGCTTTTTGGATGCAAAAACAAAGAAGCTGAAGTGCAACAGGAGCAATTGAAGACCGCTAAGGAACATGATTCATTATCGGGATTACGAATCCAGACACAGGATTCCACTATTTTTGCGTATATCCGCACTTTTAATGATATTGAGGATAACCTCGATTCGATAAAACGTAAGGCTAAAATTATGACCGTGAACTCCGGTTCTTCCGAAGGTACTGATAAGAAAGCAGAGATAATTTCCGACATGAGGTCTATCGGGGCCCTGATGATGCAGAATAAAGAACAACTTGCTGCAATGAAAAGGAAGTTGAATGCATCAGGGGTGAAAAATGCCGAACTTGAAAAAATGATAGCTCACCTTACCGAAGAACTCTCCGAAAAGGATGCGGATATTGCTGCATTGCAGAGCCAGCTTGCTGAATCAAATGCAAGCCTTAAATCGGAAATTGCCAGGTTTAATGATAGTATGCAGGTTATTAGCCGCCAGCATCAAGTCATAGGCGAGCAAAACACCATATACTATGCCGTTGGCACGACCAAAGAGCTAAAAAATAAAGGTGTGATTATGAAAGAGGGCGGTGTGCTTGGGGTAGGTGGTACTGAACAACTGAAACCCAATACGAACACAGCCTACTTTACGAGTGCCAGTCTTTACAGTATACATGCACTTCCTCTTTATAGCAAATTAGACAGAATTATAACGAGTCACCCTACCAATTCCTATATCGTTCGCGGTGATAAGAAGGCAGATTCTCTTATCATTACCGACCAGAAGCTATTCTGGAGCGAGTCAAAGTATTTAGTAGTAATTGTAAAACAGCGATAGGGTAGGGGAATGAATAAAATAGGATTTTTTAACCGGGTACGTTCAGGTTTCATCGGGATGGCAGTTCGTACAGCTATTCTGTTTGTTGGAGCCGGAGTATGGTATTTATTCACCAGTGGTGGGCCGATTGCTAGTGCAAAAGTTAATAATCTGAAAATACTTGGACCTGAAAAGAAGCTGAGAGATACTGTAGCGGTTAAACTTCCCAAATTAAAGGAAACCGTAGTTTTTACCCCTCTCGAAAAGTTTGAGGCCCAGTCTGCCGATTCGTTTTTTAATGTGTTGGCTTCGCGCTCCCATTTCAATGGCAGTGCATTAATTGCCCATGATGGTAAGATTCTTTACAGGCATGAATTTGGCTTTTCTAATTTTAAAACAAAAGAATTGCTTTCCGATACCTCCGAGTTTCAACTTGGTTCTGTCTCCAAGCAGTTTACTGCCGTATCCATTATGATGTTGAAAGAGCGGGGGCTTTTGAATTACGACGATTCAGCAGTAAAATATTTCCCTGATTTCCCATACAGGGGCGTAACGATACGGATGTTGCTCGACCACCGCTCCGGTTTGCCCAATTATATGTTTACATGCAGTGCTGAATGTCGTGATCAGGCAACACTGATTGATAATATGCAGGTAATGGATATGCTTGCAAAATATAAGCCCCAGTGTTATTTTAAACCTGACCGCCGTTTTAATTATTGCAATACAAATTACTGTGTCCTTGCGGCTATTGTAGAAAAAATTTCCGGGGAAATATTTTCTGACTTTGCCCGGAAAAACATATTCGAGCCCCTGAATATGAAGCGTACTTTTATTTATGATAAGTATGATACCACCATTCCCAATAAAGTTACAGGGTATAATGTCGGTTACCGAAAGGCCGGAATTGATTTCCTGGATGGAGTAGCAGGTGATAAAGGAGTATATTCTACCGTTTCCGATCTGTTGAAATGGGACCAGGGATTATATGGCAACAAATTGCTCAGCCAGGCTACTCTTAAAGAAGCTTATACTCCACATACTCGTTGGATGGGTGGACGAAGTTATGGATTTGGCTGGCGCCTGATGAAATTGGGTGATGATACCATCGTATACCATGGTGGATGGTGGCATGGTTTTAACTGTGATTTTGTGCGGGATATAAAAGACAAGAATACTATTATTGTGCTCAGCAACCACATTAACTGGTGCATCAACCAAAGTAATCAATTAATAGCCTTATTTAGAAAAACCCCTTTGTCTGATGCTGTCAGTACCCGGGACGAAGAGGCTATGGGTAGAGAGTAAGACAGTTTATTTACCTTGATTATTCGCTGGGTTTTAACACAGAATACTTATCAATATTCGTCGGGTCAATAGCGTTAAGAATCCTTACTACCTGCGACTTTTCACCATCGGTTGCTTCTGAAAATATATTGACAAGCTCGGCAGATTTTGCATTAAAAAATAACTGAACATTGTAATTAGCCGGTCTCGAATTATAAACCTGCTGTACATCCTGTAAGGCACTTAAAATTTGATTTCTGCCCTTCACGGGATCCTGGTACATAACATCCAGTCCAAGCCGGTGATACATATAAGCAGCTTTACGAAGCGGGGCATAATAGCTTTCATCCAGCAAATTATTTACCAGCCAATACCGGGTTTGATCCCCATCCTGGGGGTTCCATCCCTTGTATCCCGAGTTTTGTGCATTTGTCACAATATTCTGGGCTTTCAAATAATACGGTGTCCCCCCATCCTGCGAATAGGTGTCATAGTCGGTAGCAATAATCACATAAGCATAGAATGCCAGTAATGAGGTAATGTTATCAGAATACACATTAATGTTAAAAAGCAGGGGTTGATTCAGCACATAAACCAAGTCAATATTATTGTCCTGAAAATTAAGTTGTGGGCTGTTAAAAGACGTTTTATAAACTGGCCTGCGCGACTGTATTTGCATAGTGGCATTAAAGTCGGATGCAGAATTTTCAGAAGTGATATTGATAAATATGCTGCATTCTATCCTTTCCTGCGGAGTAAAATTATCACTCGTCCACTTGGTACTGTTCATAAACTGGTAAATTGCATCTTTCATGTTTTTAAACACAGCCTGGGCAGCGGCATCCTGTACCTGTGGCGAAACTACATCCACTGTGCAATTTAGTTCTTGTGAAAGACAAACCCCTGTAAATAGGGGAAAGAATAGGGTTATAAGAACAGAGAAAACTATCTTTTGAAACATTCTATAATATAATTAACAACATCGTTAGCCACGATGTTTTTAGGCTTTAACTCAAAATGGATTGTTTTATTTTGTCTGTCAATAATAGTAATTTTATTGGTATCTCCTCCTGGGCCTGCTCCTTCAGTTTGCATCGAGTTTAAAATGATGGCATCTAAGTTTTTCCTTTTCAGTTTTTCAGTTGCATTTTTTATTTCATCATTCGTTTCTAATGCAAAACCGATAAGCAATTGTTTATTATTTTTTTGTTTCCCTAATTCGGAAAGAATATCCGGATTCGGAATAAGTTCGAGATGCAAAGAAGCATCCTTTTTTTTGATTTTCTTCGAAGCAACTTTAACCAGTTTAAAATCTGCCACTGCAGCTGTCATTACGGTAATGTCTGTTCCCGCAAAAAGCCTGGTGCATTCTTTATGCATTTCTTCAGCGGAAGTTACACCAATGGTTTTTATGGAAGAGTTATGCGTAGAAATATTCACCGGCCCGTGAACGAGCTTAACAGAAGCCCCCTTAGCTGCCAAAGCTTCTGCAATATGAAATCCCATTTTGCCTGATGAGTGGTTTCCAATAAACCTTACCGGATCAATTGCTTCGTATGTTGGGCCTGCCGTTACCAATGCTGTTTTACCATAAAGTGGTAAGGTTTTGGAATGATTTTCAATAATAAATCGAATAATGTGTTCCGGCTCTGCCATTCTTCCCTCACCATATAAACCGCTTGCTAGTTCCCCCTCTTCGGAAGGGATAATAAAATAATGTTGTTTTGATAAAATTGAAATATTATTTTTGATGGAACTATTTACATACATTTCCCTGTCCATGGCAGGAGCTACATATATGGGGCATGCGGCTGAGAATACGGTGGCAAGTAAAAGATTATCGCACAGGCCAAGGGCAAGTTTCCCAATTGTATTAGCTGAAGCAGGAGCTATAAGTATCATATCGGCCCAATTAGCCAGTTCAACATGATTATTCCATGACCCGTCAGTGGTACTGAACTCTACTAATACAGGATTTTTAGATAATGTTGAAAAAGTGAGTGGAGCAACAAAGTCCTTTGCTGCCGGTGTCATAATAACCTTCACATTTGCACCGGCTTTCACCATAAGGCGTACTAAAAATGCAGCTTTGTAAGCGGCAATGCTACCGGTAACTCCTAATACGATTTTTTTACCTTCCAGCATCGTTATAAGTAATAAAGGGTAGTAGCAAGGGATAATAAATTACGTAATAGCTATCCCTTAAAACTATTGAAAGATTATTCCTTTTTGTCCTCCGCCAGGCGATAAAAAATCTTCCCCTCAATAAATTCCTGGGTAGCAATGGAAGCTGGTTTTGGGAACCGCTCATACATTCTTGAAATCTCAATTTGCTCAACATTTTCGTAT
>JABDAL010000065.1 GCA_013289165.1 Bacteroidota bacterium | reverse complement strand
AAAGTTATTAAACATAAGATAGAACCTAAAAAAGTAATGAAGAAACCGGAACCTAAGAAAAAAACTAACGTTAAAGCAAAAGAAGTAAAGAAAGCAAGTGCTCCAAAAAAGATAACTAAGCCAGTTGCAACTCCAAAAGCTACGGTAAAACCAAAGCCTGCTCCTATAAGTGAAAAAGTACAGGCAAAACCTGCTGCCACGGCGGCTCAAAATACGGTTCCTGCCTCAAACGGAAATGAAAAGAAGCGCTTTTCAGAGAAGGAATTAGCAGAGTTCCGTGCACTTATTGTGGAAAAACTGGATCAAGCCAAAAAGGACTACGATCTGCTGAAGAATACCCTTTGTCATACCGATGATCATGGAACGGATGATACATCTCCAACCTTTAAAGCATTGGAAGATGGATCGGATGTACTGACCAGGGAAGAAACTGCACAACTTGCATTGCGCCAGGAAAAATTCATACAGAACCTTCAAAATGCTTTGGTTCGTATCGAAAATAAGACCTATGGTATTTGCCGGGTTACAGGCAAGCTGATTCCTAAGGAAAGACTGATGCGGGTGCCTCATGCTACATTGAGCATTGACGCTAAGCTGGTACAGCAGTTCAACCAATAAGGTAATATAAGCTCAGGTGAAAAGGCCTTTGCTAATTATATTGCTGGTGCTGGTTTTGGACCAGGCGCTTAAGATTTATATTAAAACCCATTTTCTGCTTGGGGAAGAGCATCGCATTGCTTCCTGGTTCATTATTCATTTTACGGAGAATAACGGCATGGCCTTTGGGATGAAGTTTGCGGGACAATATGGCAAAATATTTCTGAGTGTTTTCCGCATTATTGCTGTTATCCTGATAGGTTATTATTTGCGAACACTTGTAAAGCGAAGGGCGCATCCGGGCTTGATAGCTAGCTTTGCATTAATCTTTGCCGGCGCCATGGGCAATATTATTGACAGTGCTTTTTATGGGGTTCTGTTTAGCGACAGTGGATATGAACTGGCAAAATTTATGCCAAAAGAAGGCGGCTATGCCGGGTTTTTGCATGGCAATGTAGTTGACATGCTCTATTTCCCTTTGTTTCAAGGGCATTTTCCTCCCTGGCTCCCAATTTGGGGTGGTAATGAATTTTTATTTTTTCCGGAAGTTTTCAATGTTTCTGATTCTGCTATTACCGTTGGTGTAATTATCATTCTTCTTTTCCAAAAGAAATTCTATCCTAAGAATGATAAGCCGGAGATAGCAACCGCAGAGAAATCAGAATAATATTATTTTGCCCCCGCGGGCATATTCAATAGGCCCGACCAGAAAACAATATCTAACTTAATAGAACCTACTAAAATATTGGCCTGTGCGCGAATAGGTATATGGTTTTTATCATCAGAAATCCAAACCTGCAGGTCATCGTTATGTTTAAATATTCTGCCCTTTTGAACAATGGGTTCGAATACCATGCAGCATATTTTTCCTACATCACTGTTTATGGTGTCGCGCCGAATGAATTTAATTCTCAGGGTCCATACCTCATTATCGACAAAGGTCATCACACTGTCAATTTTTCCGGGCTTCTCATTGGTATAATCAAAGGTCCTGGCGTAGTAAAATGAGGATAACATATCTTGTACGTAAGCCGGTACTTTATACTTTTTACCATTGCAGTTTACCACATGATAGTCCTGGTCGTATAGTTGGTCCTGGTTTATTTTAAACCCGCCTTCATTTACACGCCTTATAAACATAAGAGGACAAAGTGCCTGCGCATCCATGTATGTTTCATAGCGATCGTCTACTTTAAATACCGCGCCAACAACACCTGTAGAAACCCCGGTGCCGACAATATGATAAGCTTTCTTTCCCACTACCGTCGTTATCGAATCTTGTATTTTAATGGTAACCTGCCCTGCATCTATAATCCCATAATGGATTCGGTAAGTAAGTTGCTCACCGCATGTAAAGGCTTCGTTTTTAATATGGCGTCCCTTTTCCTGCGCAATAATATCTGCCCGGAAAGTTAGAAGTGAAAAACAGATAATAACAAAATTGAAGAACTTATTTTTCACTTAATACTGCTCTTTTTCGTTCGGGAAATCTTTGCTTTTCACATCCGCAATGTAGCTTTTAACAGCTCCTGTCATTTCCTGGTATATATTGGCATAGCGGCGCAGAAAGCGGGGATGGAATTCATAAGTCAGCCCAATCATATCATGTAATACAAGCACCTGCCCGTCAACCTGGCTTCCTGCCCCTATTCCAATGGTTGGGATAGATACCCGCTTGGTTACTTCGCCTGCCAAAGCGGCTGGAATTTTTTCCAGTACAATAGAAAAGCAACCTACTTCTTCCAGAACAGAAGAATCCTCTAACAGTTTTTGGGCTTCTGCCTCTTCTTTTGCTCTTACCGTATAGGTACCAAATTTATAAATAGATTGTGGCGTGAGTCCTAAGTGCCCCATAACTGGAATACCTGCCGATAATATTCGTTTAATAGAGTCTTCTACTTCTTTTCCTCCTTCCAGTTTTACTCCGTGGGCGCCCGATTCTTTCATAATTCGTATAGAAGAATTCAAGGCTTCTTTAGAATTTCCCTGGTAAGTTCCGAATGGAAGATCGACTACGACTAACGCACGATTAACAGCCCTGATAACCGATGATGCATGGTATATCATCTGGTCGAGTGTTATGGGGAGGGTGGTTTCATGCCCTGCCATTACATTGGAAGCTGAATCACCAACAAGTATTACATCTATTCCGGCATCGTCCAACACACGTGCCATAGAGAAATCATAAGCGGTAAGCATAGCAATTTTCTCACCTGCCTGTTTCATTTCCTGTAATACGTGGGTGGTTATTTTACGCGGGTCCTTTTTTTCAGACATAACGGTTTTCTTTAAGTTTCAAATATAAGAATAAAATCCGGGATGTGGAAGTGCCGTTGTGAGCCAGGCTGAAGTCCAAAATAGAAAGATGAATAGAGTAAATAATTTTATACTCCGGCATTTAATTTATTGAAGATTTAATATACTAATAAAGGTAAAAAATTAAATTTGTAGGATAATCAATTTCTTAAAATTATTAAACCATGAAAACACTTACCCAGAAAGTAGTATTTAAAAATGCTACACCCGAGCAACTTTATGAGTTGTATATGGATGCTAAACTTCATTCATTGGTTACCGGGGCACCTGCAAAAATCACTAAAAAGGAAGGAACTACTTTCAGCGCCCATGGGAATTATATAAAGGGGAAAAACTTTCATCTAAAACCTGGCAAACTGATAGTTCAATCATGGAGAGGAACCGACTGGAAAAAATCGGACCTCGATTCCATTTTTATGTTACAATTTGAAAAAAAAGGTAGTGATGCTGTGCTGAACATGGTACATGCTAATGTTCCCGAAGACCAAGCGGATGGGATAAAAAGTGGCTGGGCAGACTACTACTGGACACCCTGGAAACAACATTTAGCTGGGAAAAAACCTAAAGCAAAGAAACCCATGTAATTTTTAACCAATAAATCTCCCAACCCTATGAGCAATCTTAAAAACCTTTTTGAACCTGGATCAAGAAATGAAGTATTGGAGCGCCTTGAAAAGGTAACTCCCGAATCCAAAGCTTCTTTCGGTAAAATGTCCATAGACCAAATGCTGTGGCATGTTAACCGCACCATGTCCTACGCAATGGGCGAATACTCTATCCCTCTACGGGATAGTTTCATTAACAGGCTTATTTTTAAACCTCTTGTATTAGGAAAAGCTCCCTTCCCCAAAGGAAAAGCAGCTACCATTCCTGAATTTAAAGCAGAGGGTCATTATGATATGGAAACAGAAAAAAAACGTTTCAGGGAATATATTGACCGCTACAGCAAAAGCACCGAAAAAGCAGATTGGCCCGCGAGTCCCTTGTTAGGTAAATTTACCGGGGCTAATTGGGCAAGATTAGATTATAAGCACATTGATCACCACTTTAAACAGTTTGGTGCGTAAAAAAATAATTCTCTATTTTTTTATCCCACTTAAGAAATTAAACAGGAGCCTCACACCGACTCCTGTTCCCCCTTTGGGTTTATAGTCATATGCCGAATCAATGAATGCAGGCCCTGCAATATCCAGGTGTATCCAGGGGTAAGAGGTATATTTTTCTAAAAATTTTCCGGCAGTAATTGCTCCTGCTACCGGGCCTCCTATATTTTTCATATCAGCAATATCGGTTTTTAGCAAGTCACCATATTCATCCCACATGGGAAATTCAACAAGGCGTTCATTCACCTGTTCACCACTTTTTTTGAGTGCATCAAAATTTGTTTTGTCTGCTGTTCCCATGGCAACAATCCCATATTTTCCTATGGCTGCTGCCGCAGCACCTGTCAGGGTTGCCAGGTCTATTGCTAATATAGGTTCATATCGCTTGCCATAGCTAAGTGCATCAGCCAATATCAATCTGCCTTCCGCATCTGCATTAAGCATTTCTACAGTCATTCCATTATGCATGGTTAATATGTCACCGGGAACATAAGCATTCATTCCGGGGCGGTTATCAGTGGCGGGGGTTAATCCTACAACATAAACAGACAGTCCGGCTTTAGCAATGGCATACATTGTACAACCTACAACGGCTGCACCCGCCATATCACATTTCATAGAATCCATGGAGTTAGCGGTAGGCTTTAAGCTCAATCCTCCGGTGTCATAAACCACACCTTTTCCAACCAATAAGTAAGGTTTTTTATTTACCGCATTTTTAGGCTTATATTCCATAATGGTGAAAGTAGGAGGGTCAATGCTACCGCGGTTTACAGCGAGAAGTCCACCCATTTTCAGGCTTTCAATTTTGGCTTTGTTTAAAACCTCCACCTTAAAGCCTGCTTCTTTTCCCATTTTTTCAAATTCTTGGGCCAACTGAACAGCGTTCAGGTCATTCAAGGGACGGTTAACAAGGGTACGGGCCATGTCGGTTGAATCAACCACAATTTGTAAACGCTGTATATCAGTATTGCTGACTTTATTGGAGTGTACTAATATTTCGCTTAAAGAGTGAGTTATTTTAGATGTATCCTTTTTCTTAAACTGGAGATACTGGTAGTTGCCAAGTGCCATGCCCTCTGCAAATGCAAGTGTTTGTGTACTGTTCCCGTTAAGGTCAATTATAGTTGCCTGTTTTACTTTAACGGTATTTAAAATGTTGCAAGTTTTATTCCCAGCTTTGCGAATAGCTTCCAGGGTATAGTTTTCATTTTTTTTATCTTCTGCGACATAAATTATAATTCTTCGCTCATATTGATTTATATGAATAATATGATCCTCTTGCTTTATTTGTTTATGCACAAAATCATTTTCAGATTTTGTTAATCCATATGTGGAGAAGTTACTCTTATTGTTACCGATTAATACCAGGTTGTCTTTAGTAGAAATAGTTTGTGTTAGTTTAAGTTTGGTCATGTTTGATTAGTATTTTGGAAAGCAAAAATATGCTATTAGGAAAAATGAAAAATCCTCTGATCAACATTTTTGTTAACCGGAGGATTGTATCCTTCAATAAATCAACTTATCATCTTATAAGTTGTACAAAGCCTTCTTTCTTAAAAGTAGTATTCTGGCAGGTAGCTGATATAGTGTAGTAATATACTCCGTCAGCTGCATCACTGCCTCCTTCGGTTTTTCCATCCCAGTATTGGTATTGGTTTGTGGAGGTGTACACTTCCTTACCCCAACGATCATATATCTGCATTGACCATCCATCAATATTGTCCGTTTTAATATATAACATATTATTCTTCCCGTAAGGTCCTGCAAAGTTAGGCGTAAATACATTAGGTATATTAGGGTTAAAGCAGGGCACATCTATTATTACTGTTATGAGCTGCTGGGTTTCGCAACCTAATTTATCCGTTCCTATTACCGTGTAAGTGGTTGTTACTTTTGGGGTAACTCGTACCGAATCGCATAATGGATCTAAACAAAGTACCTGGTTTGCTTCGAGCCACTGGTAGTGAGTGGAAGTTCCATAAGCAGTAAGGGTTGTCGTATCATTCTCTATTATGAGCGTCTGGTTACAACAAGCATTCAATACCGGGTAATCCGGAGTAATCGTAACTGTTTTATGAGATAAGCATCCATTCGATACATATACCGTATACACCGTTGCTGAATCAGGGTTTAGTATACTTATACTATCCGTTGTCTGTCCTCCCGGCGACCAGGAATAAGTATAGGGTTGTATACCCGATATATTGGTAACGCCAAATGAAACAGGAATGCCGGCACAAGCAATTGCAGCAGGACTAATTGCTCCAATAATTGGCGGAAGCCGTAGAGCAATATGATAGGTATCTACTACTGCACAACCTAATACATTTTTCACAGTTACATATATGGTAGAGTCTTTATTGATGCCTCCCGTAACATAGGTGGTCTTAGTTTTGCCATCGCTCCATTTATAGCTATAGCCACCACTTACTTGTATCGTATCTCTTACCCCATGACATCTCCAAAGGGGACCTGATAACACAGGTGAGGGATAGGGAACCACATTAACTGTAATTGTTTGCTGTGCTATATTGCATGTTCCATTTATAGTAGCGGTATAAGGGGTAGTTTGCTGTGGGGTAACATTAATAGAAGCTGTAGTGGCACCTGTATTCCAACTATAGGAAAAGGAGCTTGCACCCGAAACAAAAGCACTTATTGTTGTAGAGTCACCCGGACATATGGAATCTCTTACAACAGCTAGCCTAACTCCAACTTGTTTTATGATGCCTACTGTAAATACGGCAGAATCTGAACAGGTTGCCGTTTTGGCATAAAGTGTATATGTAGTAGGTTTTGAAGGGAATACTATAATACTGGAAGCAGCGCTCTTCGTACTCCACTTATAACTAAGCCCGCCGCCAGCCGTTAAAGTATCGGCAGTACCCGCACACACAGAATCAGATGTAGGGGTTATTTTAGCAGCAGGGGCATTGGTACTAATAGTAAAAGTAGTATCGTGTGAGCAACCGCCGTTAGATGCTGTTACTGTTACAGTTTCAGATGCATTAACAACTACAACATCTGTTGAACCGGTAGAAGCATCAGACCATACATAGGTTTGAGCACCTTTTGCCGTAAGCGTATCTGAATATCCCGGGCAAACCAGGTTTTTACCTGTAATAGTTGGTTTGGGGTAAGTGTATATTGTTACAGCCTGCTTCGACGTATCTGGGCAAGTACCACCATTTTTAGAAATCAAGGTTACAGTATATGTCCCTACTCCGGTAAAAGTATGCGAACTATTTTTCGACGTTGATGTATCATGTGGTGCACTGGGCGGGTTGCCAAAATTCCACAAATAACTGGTAGCTCCTTGGCTTGAATTTGTAAAAGAAACTGCCTGCCCCACACATGGATTCGCAAAATTGAAACCTGCTACAACAGAGCTGTCAATATGTATAGTAATTACTGTATCATCTCCGCACCCATTATTTAATTCATGGAGTTTTACCCGGTAGTTTCCCGGCGATGCGTAAGTCCATGTCGGGTTAGTGATTCCTGTATCATTGTATTGTCCGATGTCATAAAAATCCCAAGAGAAATCTCCTCCGAGAGGATTGGAAGTATTGGTGAAATGTGTTATTTGTCCGGCACAGTTTGTATTAACGTGGAAATCAGGTTTCGGTGGAGGACCCGGTTTTTGACCAATTAAGAAAGATAGGGTATCTGCACATGCAGCCCCGGTTACGGGCACTAGCCTTACGGTGTAAACGCCGGGCTTTTTCACCCATATGGTTTGACCGGTAGTGTCGCCGGAAATTCCACCTTTTGGTCCTTTCCATCCATAGCCTGAATCTCCTGGAGGAGCTGTAAGAGATATGGAATCCTGTCCGCAGAAATTAGGAGAAGATGCAATAAGGGCAAGAGGAGTACAGGTAGCATCTACATAGGCATATCCAAAGTGTCCGCCCAAAGCACAATCATATGTTTCAAATATGATTGTAACGCACTGTCCAATGTATTTTTTCAGGGGGACGTTTACCAATGTCCAGGGTTTCCAATAAACAGAATCAGCTGAACTGGGATAATAAGTACTAAAATATCCCTTGTCGAATGCATTTAGGGCGCTTTGAGCATAGGTGCCACAGGTAGGTATAGTGTCTAAATTCTGATCAAGGATGGTAACTAAGAAATAAGGTTGGGTATAAAAATTATGGCTAAGATTAGAAGGGTGTTCAAGTAACACAGCAAACTGGTATGTTAAACTGGCTGTATTAGCAGTAACCATAAAAGACTGGCTTAAAATAGCAGTACCGTTATCGGGGCGAGTACTATCTCCCAACATTACAGAATGAATGCCCCCGTAAGGAGAGACCTGTGGTAGTGAATAGCTGGCATATTGTTGTAAAAAATAATCAGTAGCGGCTCCTGCCGTAATACGAACTTGATAATCATTACCTTCATAAATATCCGGTCCGCCTGCTTTTGCAACTGGTCCACAATATCCTCCCGTTACATTCATAATATTGAAAGGACCAGCAGCAGGAGATTCATTTTCTGCATAAAAGGCATACCATCCATTCAATGTTCCATCCTCAAAACCTGTATTGTAGCAAGGTGCAACGCAACTATCCCCTCCCAGCTTGGGTCTGTGAACATTTTTATACTCATCTACCGAAGAAGGAAACTCTTGCTTAATGGAAAGAAAACGGGTATAAAGAGTTTTAATATAGTTTTTGTTCCGCTCCATTACTATTTGTGCATCATCCACCGAAATATGGGCATCTGCTTTGTTGATAAAATCAACGTGCAGGGAATCTATTTCATGCTTATAAAACCGGGTAAATGTGGCAAAATCCTGTTTGTCAGCATTCACTTCCGATCGTGCCATTTCCAGCCTGGAAGACCAAACCGCAAACACTTTTTCCAATTGCTCCCCGGGCCCAACTAATTGTGCTTGGCCTGTATTTATAAGCGAAATTGATAGAAGAACAATAAGAGTAAAAGAGGTGGGCAGGATATTTTTTCTCATGCTACAAAAAATTAAAGCACAAATATATTCTTTTCAGATGACAAACATATCGTTCTCACCTGATTTTTACTTAAAAAAATCTTAAAACGACTTTTTCCCTAAAAAGCCCCCTTTACTTTGAACGACAACTAGATAGAAGTGTTATTTTGATAACGTTGCGAAATGGTGATGAAACAAAGCAATTGTTTCAATACCTTTCAGATAGTTAAATATTCCGTAGTGTTCGTTGGGTGAATGAATATTATCAGAGTTTAAGCCAAATCCCATCAAAACAGAATCGGTGCGTAATTCCTTCTTAAACAGAGCAACAATAGGAATACTTCCTCCGCTACGGGTTGGGATAGGTTTTTTACTGAACGATTCGTGCATAGCTTTGCTGGCTGCTAAATAGCCTGCAGAGCTGGTATCAAGCAATACGGGATCCCCACCATGGCCCAAGGTAACCTTTACACTTACATAAGGAGGGGCTATTTTTTTGAAATGTTTAGCAAATAGTTCCAACATTTTTTCCGGTTCCTGGTCAGGTACCAGGCGCATAGTTACTTTAGCAAATGCCTTGGAAGGAATAATCGTTTTTGAACCTTCACCTTGGTAACCTCCCCATATTCCATTTAGTTCGACTGTGGGACGAGTGGATGTGCGCTCAAGGGTAGTGTATCCTTTTTCACCCGTTATATCAGTAATTCCTAAATCTTTTTTGTATGCATTTAGTTTGAATGGGGCTTTATTAAGTTCCTTTCTTTCTTTTGCAGAAAGAACTTTTACGTCTTTATAAAAGCCCGGGATAGTAATATGCCCTTTCTTATCTTTTAGGGAAGCAATCATTTCGCACAACACTGTAATAGGGTTTGCCACACCTCCGCCATAAACCCCCGAATGGAGGTCCCTGTTGGGGCCTGTTACCTCTATTTCTATGCCGGCTATCCCTCTTAATCCTACGGTAATGGAGGGGATTTTATTATCAATAATATCTGTATCGGAAATAAGTATTACATCAGCTTCTAGTTTTTTCTTATTCTTTTTTACAAAGTCGCCTAACGAAGCTGAGCCAACCTCTTCTTCTCCTTCAATCAGAAATTTAACATTGCAAGGAAGCTTGCCTGTTTTCAAAAGCATCTCGAGGGCTTTTATATGCATATAAACCTGTCCTTTATCATCGCAGGAGCCACGGGCATATATTTTGCCATCTTTAATAACTGGCTCAAAGGGAGGAGAATTCCATAAATTAAGCGGATCAGGAGGCTGGACATCATAATGTCCATATGCAAGTATAGTAGGCAGCTTTTTGTCCACTATTTTTTCTCCATATACTATAGGATGAAGCTTAGTGGGAAATATTTCTACCGTATCTGCACCTGCTTGCAATAAGGCTTTCTTCACCCATTGAGAGGCACGCTCCACATCACTTTTATATTTCGAATCGGCACTTACCGAAGGTATTTTCAGGAAATCCAACAATTCATTAATAAAGCGGTCTTTGTTTTTTTCAATATAGGTGTTAAGCTCTTTCATGGCTAGAGTATTTATAAGTATGCAAATATGCAATTAATAAGAGTAACCTTTATAGGTATTTGAATAATTTTTGGAAAGAAAATGCATGGACTATCACAAGATTTTCTTAATTTCAGGAAAATCATTTACTAAGAAATCAGGATTGGTAGCCGATAGAATAGAATATGTTGACATTCCACCTAGAATTCCAATCGTTTTTACAGCTGCATTTTTACCTGCAATAATATCATTGGGTGTATCGCCAATCATGTAATAGCTCTCGTTTTTATACTCATTTAAAATAGTTGATTTTTCCTCCCATTTACCAAATGGAGAAACCATAAGAACCTCGCTAAAATATTGTTTAATCTCCAGGTTTTCCAACTCATAAAGCAAATTGGCTTTGTTGCTTCTCCCTGTCAGTAAATGGAGGGTATAAGTTCCTTTTAATTCACCAAGAGTCACTTTAACGCCATTCCTAAGAACATCATATGTAAGAAACTCTAAGGATTCTATAAGGGTATTTCTTAATGCAATGTATTTTTCAAACAGTTCAGATGCTTGAATAAGTTTAAGAATATTTTCTGTGGAAACTGCATTGCATCGTGCCTGCCAGTAATCTTCTTTGCTTAAAGGCGAAATTCCAAGCTTTGAACAAATCGCAAGGTGCACTTGATAAAATCGTTCATCAACATGGATAAGGGTTCCATCAAAATCAAACCATACTATATTCATACTTTTCTTCCCAATACCGGAGCATGGTTAAATTTTTATATCCCGTATATTCTATGGGGTCGCCCATTACTTCATTCAAAAGAAATAAGGGGCTATTAAGCCCGGCCTCAATAGAGGCAATATAGGCCCCTCCAAACCGGGGGTTTATTTCAATAAAATAGATTTCTTTTTTTTCGGTTTCAATAAATTGAATATTGCTTGCTCCGGTCAGTTTTAAAGCAAAAGCAATTTTTCGGGCATATTCCGAAAGTTTTTCATGTTGAACGGTTGATGTTTTAGTTGAAAGCCCACCCTTTGTTGCTATTCGTATCCTGGGAACACAGGCAAAAAAGCGTGAATCTTTTGACAAAAAGCAA
>JABDAL010000064.1 GCA_013289165.1 Bacteroidota bacterium | reverse complement strand
ATTTCTATTATAGGCCTTTATAGCAATGTGATTGATGCCGGGCCGGGAGTGATTTCATCGCAGGGAGGAAAATTTCCTACCATTGGAACAGTGCAAACCACTTTTTTGGTGAATGAATTAAAAAGGCTGAAAGAAAAACGCACTACCGACCCGAGAGCCATACTGGTTGCGGTGCATCACCCTCCATTTACGGGCGACAACAAGCATGGAGGTTCTCCAAGAATGTCAAAAGATTTGGACGATGCATTTGAAACAGGAGGCTTATGGCCCGATGCTATTCTTTCGGGACATGCGCATAACTACCAGCGTTTTTTACGGACAAATAAGCATGGTAAAAAAATTCCATACCTGGTTTCCGGTTCGGGAGGATATAATAACACGCCGATAAAAAATGCACCCGCTCACTTTCCTTTTGCAATTCCGGGAAGAACAGATTTAGTGATGGAAAACTACCATGCTGAATATGGCTACCTTCAAATAACCAGCGATGGAAATGCAAAAACACTGACTATTGCATTTAAGGCTATAGCGCCCTCCACAGGTTATGCCGGAGATGATAGTGTGACGGTGAATTGGGGGAATTAGGTGAAATTTAACATCGCCGAAGACAGGCATTTGTGTTTATCTTTGTGTTATGGAATTGTACGACAAGGATAAAATAGATAATGCCAATTCTAATTACTGGTCAAGAATTGGAATCCTTGCATTAGCTGAAATGGTATTTCAATTCATCATCATCTTTTTTTAAAGCAAAAGGCGGCTCACTTCGTTCAGGCTTTTTAATTACATTTGCGGGTATAAAAAAATCTTATGGAACATGTACCGAAATTACAGGATGTAATTGATTCAAAAATATTAGGAGAGCGTAAAATATTTTTATGGGGCATGGTGGACGATGCCAGTGCCAAGCATGTTATTGACAGGCTCCTCTTTTTGGAAATGATAGAACCCGGAAAAGAAATACAAATGATAATCAACAGCCCGGGAGGATATGTTACATCAGGCTTTGCCATGTACGATACTATGAAAGGCATAACGAGCCCTATATCTACTATTTGCTCGGGGTTGGCAGCGTCTATGGCGTCCATTATATTATCGGCAGGTGCAAAAGGAAGACGGTTTGTTTTGCCCAATGCGCGTGTAATGATTCACCAGCCAAGCGGCGGGGCAGAAGGAGTAGCATCGGATATTGAAATACAAGTAGAGGAATTGATAAAGACCAAAAGGCTGAGTGCCGAAATATTATCAAAAAATTGCGGGCAGCCTTTCGAAAAAGTGTTGCAGGATATGGACAGGGACCACTGGATGGCTGCGGAAGAATCTATTCAGTATGGGATAGTAGATGCCGCCTTAGAGAAACTGGTGTAAACCTTATTTCTTCACACCATTATATTCCTCATTGCTCACCGGTTGCATCCAGAAAGCAATTCCATTTTGTGTATTCGGGTTTATGGCAATGTGGGTGAGCGCGTCACCATGCGATGCCCCATGCCAGTGTATAACATCCGGCGAAATTCTCACTACATCCCCTTTACGAATAATTTGAATGGGTTTTCCTTTTTCCTGGAAGTAGCCCACGCCATCCGTCACAACCAGTATTTGTCCGCCGGGATGTGAATGCCAATTGTTTCTTGCTCCCGGCTCAAATACTACATTGGCTATTTGGCAATTAAGAATAGGGTCATTGGGAATCATTCCCAATACCCATGCTGTTCCGGTGAAATACTCGGGCGGGGCTTTTTCTCCTTTCGGGAAAATGTTGTTTTGATTTTCGGCCATATTATTTTACTTTCTTTAAAGCTGCAAATTACAAAACTTTATACTTAAATCACAGTAAACATAAAAAAACCCGCCCGACAAACTTATCAAGCGGGCCAATTGAAAAATCTCTTTAAAAAACTACTTCTGAATAATTAACTGTTTAGTTGCCGATTGATTATCGGAAGTATACCTTACAAAATAAACACCCGCCTTCAGTGTGGAGGTATTAAAGGTAAGCGTATGTTGTCCTGCTGCCATCATTCCATTTTGAAGTATACCCACATTTTGTCCCAACATATTGAATAGCGCTATCTGCACATTGCCCCCGGCATTCAAATTAAATGCAAGGTTAAAAGAGCTGTTGGCAGGATTGGGATAGAGCGCAAAATCCGAATTATCAAGTATGTTTTGTACCGACTCGGTCAGGGTATGTCCTTCTGACACATAAGCCGATTGGTAAACATACATGGAACCGGTATTTTGTATGTATATAACAGCATGGGTGGCTGTAGAATCATACTTATAACTCTTGGGTTGGTCGCCCCAAGGGTGATTTTTGGTCCATTTAAAAGTAAGCGATACGGTCTGTCCCACAGTAAAGGCGGGAAGCTTGGTGCCGCTTGAGAATGGTAACATATCTTCGGCTACCTGCGGGAACTTGGTTACATATTGAAAGGTATTATCGGGGTCGGCTCCTGAACCGATAGGCGGTGCAAAAGAACTTGAAGGGTCCTCTGTGCTTTGGTCAAAGGTATAGGAAACGGTATCAACCGTAATAATAGCTTTTGCTACCAGGTTTTGGGCAAAGGCATGATAAGCTGTTATTTTGGCTGTTACATAATAGGTATTCGTTTTGAGGTCAAAAGAATCCTTCGCTGCAATATTAAAAGGTGAGCCAATGTAGGCTTCGTCCTGTATCATTTGCGAGCTTAAGCTGTTATAATATCCTCCGGGAGGAGTAAACGTACTCGAGCCGTCTATCACACCATAGGGTACCCCGGTTACATTATAATTTACCGCCATGGTATCAATAAATGGATTTTGTATAACGTTGTTCATATAATCGACCCCGGGCCAATCAACGTGGTAACGCACGGGGGTACAATGGCCAGTGTTATTCGTAAGCACCGAATCAACATTAGGTGCTGCATGATAGCAGGGATCGCAAGATGCCTGGGTGAATTCCTCCACCAGCGGATACTTTATCTGCGGGGTATAAGCCAGCGAGGAATCGGGCGAGAATTCATAATAAATATTATCGGTATTTCCCGGCGACCATGTATGAGCATGGAAATCGGGCGAAGGTGCTACTTCATAAGCGGTGGACGGAGTTACCTGTACACCGAGGGCAAGGTTAATGGGGTTGTATATGTTCTTCGCATTGGTGGTTACGTTGCCCCACTCATCTACCAGGTATATATTATTGGTGGTTTGTTCCAATACAATAGCCCACACGTTTTGCGAATTGGTATCAGTCAGATTACCGCCAAACCAAAATACAATCCATAGTTGCTGATGAGGTGAAGCTCCATATACTTTGGTAAAAATTTTACCTCCGTTGGCAGCACCTGCCATTCCCCATGTACAAATGGAACTGTCGGGTAAAGATGCAGTAGGGAGCGCTTTAGCAGGAGGCCCTGTAAGAATATTGCTGCTTGTACTGAAGGTGATGTATCCTGAGCTGGCTATCTTATACTTGGTTACCGCACCTCCGGCAAACTGGAACGCGAAGGGTATGGTTTGCACAGCGCTGTATTGCAATTTATAATCGGTAGCATAGTTGTAGCTATAAATAAGTGTACCGCCTTTTGGCACCGAATTGACAAATGACACATCGGAGTCATTGTTTATCCCACCCGGATTGCCGGGCTCCAACGACCTTGATTGGTAATACTTTTGGGCTTGTACGCCGGTTGTAGAAAATAGAGTTGTGAGGGTTGCGAGGGCAATAAATCGTAATGTTTTCATGCGATATTTATTGGTTATTTGTTTGGTTGTTGCTCAGAATAAACGATAAAGATATAAATTTTTTAGAAAACAAACAATGTTTTTGTTTTAAAACACTACAAACTTACTTCCCCACCTGCTGAATGGGCCGGAACCGTAGAGCGCTCCAGGTATCATCAATAGAGATGGCGGTAACGGTTGTTATACCATGTTCTTCGCCCGTTACACGGATGATATCACGGTTAATATCTTTTTAATTTTAGATGTCCCTTTGGGATAAGCAAACCAAAGGACACTGTCGTGCTCCACTTTTGCGAGCGATGATGCGAGGAAATCAGTAAACTCCTTTTTGCTATTTATAAAAACAAGGGTGTTAGTACTTTTTGTTTTTTCGAATTTTGGTTTGAAACCCAGCTTAGTAAATTCCTTTTCAATCGGGGAGGGAGCATTAATAATAACGCCTGCATCCTTAAATTTTAGTTTACCGATTATTTCTTTCATCTTGTGAAAGCGTTTATTCAGGCTTGCCCATCGTCACCAGGTACTTCAATATCAAATCCTCTGTTTTGGCATCTATCGCTGTACTGCCACCGTCCTCATTGGCTTTTTCAGTCATTTCGGGAACTATTTCTTTCCATTCTTCTGCTGTTTTGGAGCCCGGTTTTTTTAGCCCGTGACATGCTGTGCAATGTTGTTCGCAAAGGGCCTTGCCCTGGTTGAGGTCAACTAAGGTGTAACCGGGATATTTTTTTGCTCCCCTGTCCGCATCGGCCTGTGTGGGCACCAATACTTTGACAGATGCGCAACTCGCTACAAAAATTACGAATGTGACTACGAATATCTTTTTCATATATATACTTACCTTATTTGGATTCATGCTTAAGTAGATACAAAGATAATACAAATGGTGGGGTTGATTTTTAGAATGGTAAGGGCTTAACATTTTTAAAATATTCAGCATAATTTTTTTTCGCTGGTGTTCAATTGTTTGCGTTGAAATTTGAAGGAAGATATGAAAAATATTATTGTGCAGTCAAATAACTGCATATATTTGCAGTCAAATAACTGCATAAAATGGAATCACGCAGAGATGTATTTCAGGCCATAGCTGACCCAACACGCAGATCCATACTGGGTTTGGTGGTATTACAAGCAATGACGCCGGGAGCCATTGCCGATAATTTTGATTCGTCCCGGCAAACAATTTCCAAGCACATTCAAATCCTTGCCGAATGCAAATTGCTGGAACAAAAACAAAACGGTAGGGAAATATATTATCACATAAATGCAAAAAAAATGAAAGAAGTGGCAGACTTTATCGAACCGTTCCGCAAAATGTGGGATGAGAGATTCAACAAACTGGAAGCAGTAATGAAAAAGTATAAACCAAATAAAACCAAATAACATGGAACTGAAAACAAAAGTAAATGCCGAAGAAGGCAAACAAGAATTAGCAATTACAAGAGAATTTGATTTGCCATTGGAATTACTATTTAAAGCACATACCGAACCGGCTCTTATTGAGCAATGGATGTCGAACCCGTATGCCACTTCAAAAATGCTGAAGTATGAAGGCCGGAAACATGGCAGTTTCCAAATGCAATCGACCGATGCAAGTGGGAAAGTGGTATTCGGCGCCAATGGGGTATTCCATGACATTATCCCAAACAAGAAAATCATCCGGACATTTGAGATGGATAATATTCCTTTTGGCGTGCAACTGGAGATAACGGAGTTTGAAAAACTGACCGACCATACCAGCAAGATTACCATTCACAGCATTTACGAATCGGTGGCACTGCGTGACCAGCAACTGAAAATGCCTTTTGCACAAGGGCTGAGTATGGCACATGACCGCTTAGAACAAATTGTAAACAAACTAAAATAACACACACCATGGAAAAGAGAAATAAAATCATCTATTGGATTGCCACAGCCTTATTGTCTATTGGCATGTTGCAAAGCGGCTGGTTTGCCGTGCTTAGAACAGACCAATGGGTTAAGCTTGTAACCGCTTTGGGTTACCCGGTTTACTTCCTCACTATACTCGGCGTATGGAAAATGCTGGGAGTAATAGCTATTTTAGTTCCGGGATTTAAACTGGTTAAAGAATGGGCCTACGCAGGTTTCTTTTTCGCTATGACCGGGGCATTTTTTTCACATTTGGCAGTTGGCGACCATGAGATAAAGGGACTTATGGGGCCATTTTTTCAGGCTGTTTTTGTTGTTGTGTCCTGGTACTATAGGCCGGCAAGCAGGAAAATTGTAATGGCAAAGGAATAAAATTCGTACCTTTATTTTGGTTAGTGGTAATTTAATTTTCACCCAATGAGCGGAATGAATCCTAAAGTTGACTGGTTCTTCGATAAGCCTACCAAATGGCAGCAGGAATATGAGACATTGCGAATGCTTATTCTCGGCTGCGGGCTTACCGAAGAACTTAAATGGGGCTGCCCCTGTTATACTTCCGAAAAGAAAAATATTATTTTAATACACGGATTTAAAGAATACTGCGCTGTTCTCTTTTTTAAAGGTGCTTTGCTGAAAGATGAGCATGGTATCCTGATACAGCAAACGCCCAATGTGCAGGTGCCGCGCCAGGTAAGGTTTAAGACTGTACGTGAAATAATGAAGCTCGAAAAAGTTCTGAAGGCATATATAAAAGAAGCCATTGAAGTGGAAAAAGCAGGTTTGAAAGTGACTTTGAAAAAAGCCTCGGAATACGAAATCCCCGAAGAGTTCCAAAATAGATTAGATGAAAATGCTGCACTTAAAAAAGCTTTTTATGCACTAACGCCGGGGCGACAAAGAGGATACCTTTTTTATTTTTCCCAACCTAAGCTAACTAAAACCCGGGAGGCAAGGGTTGAAAAATATGTACCGCAAATCCTTATGGGGAAAGGGGTGGAGGATTAGGGGGAGACTTATCGGGTAATGGGTTTTAGGCTAAAGTCCAGAATTAGCAGTATTTACTTTATCCGTCAGCTAAACCTCAATTACGCAGGTCTTTTCAAAACAACACTTTTAATTGATATAGTGTATCGTATGTTTCCCTTATAGTTTCATGTTTTTCTCGATGATATTTAAAAATAGAATTAAATACCGTATCCTCACATCTACCGATCATTTTCATAGAAATCATATAAGATTTAATACATTCTTCTCCAGCCAAAATAAGATGAGCATTAGCCATACCATAATTTATGGATTTCGATAATAAATGGGCTGTTTTATAATGAGCTAATGCATTTTTATAAGCATATTTCATACCCTTTTTATAAAATGCTCTTTTATCCATTAAGTAAAAATACTATTTTCCATTTTTTCATGCTATTTAAAGTAAAAAAACAGCATATGGAAAACAAAGAACTTAACCTTAGAATACTTATTCGGGAAATACTTGAACCAGTTTTTGTAGGAAAGACAAATAAACCCGAACCTGGCATTAAAATCGAAAATGATGAGCCAGAAAAAGAGGACCCAGCAAAAGAGGCAATTATTGTGATGCATGAACTAAATACAGATGGTGGACCAACAGATGGGATTCCAGACTAATAACTCTTAAAAAACTTGCTGGTTATCTGCAATATAACTGTATTTTAGGCTACTTGCGGAAACCTGCGTAATTGAGGTAAAGCAGACGGCAATTGAAAAAATTAATGAATCAAAATTGTTGAACGGAGATAAGAGAGAATGGGCCTCCATTCATAATTTATAACTCATAATTAATACCTTATTTTCATCACCACTTTTTTTACTTTGGTGGAGCTATTAACTTTTATGCCGGGTTTATGCAAATCCTGGGGAAATAATACGGCAAATTGTCCCGGGTGTATTTTTATAAAAGAACAGGTGTCGTCGTAAAGAGCGTAGTCATTTTCTGCATCATATTCTTTGCAGGGAGTTTGCTCAATTAAGGGGCGCACTCCAATAAGCTCCTCTCCCGAAATGATATATTGCACATCAATATATTTGCGGTGAGCTTCTAATTTTGCATCGGCATCATTCTTGGTGTCAACTCCTGTAAAATAGCAAAAAGAGTATCTTCATCTACGGTGTGTTTGCCATTTTCGAGCAGGGAAAAATCAGTTTGTTTCAGGTATTCAAAAGCCTTTTTAATTAGTGGGCTTATATTTTCATAGATAGCGGAATTTTCAACTTTATCAAAAATCATGTTTGTTTAATTATGGGTTACGCAACAGTATTGAGCGCCGAAATTACTAAATGTTTAGAAGCTCCGGGAAAGAGAAAAATCAGTATAAAACTATCAATACTGGGTTCTGTTACTTTAATTTCAGCTTTGTCGGAGTACCGGAATACATCCAGTTACTGTCCTGGTCTCTGTGCAAGCCTGTGTAAAGCCATACTTCGCCTGTATAGGTATCTAAAACACGCATTCCTACGTAGGTATTATTATTTTGTGTAAAAGGACAACAAACAAGCTCATAGCGTTTTTGGTCAGTGGTACTGGTACAGCCAAATGATGCAAGTGCCACAAGCGTAATGATAATAAAGGATATTTTTTTCATACTATTATTTATTTACTTACAAACATACGGAAAACTTAAGCCGCTATTTTTATATTTTTTAACACTTTCTTTTGCAAGCCACTAGGGGCGAATGTAGTCTAATCTCTTGCAATCAACTATTTTAGCAATGTGAAGTATAAACTATTCATTCTCCTTACACTTATTATAATTAAAGCGCAAAGCCAAACTGCGAATACGCCTGTATTGTCTCCCCCGGCAGGTATAACAACAGTAATAAAGTATGATACTGCTGCGCTCCGCATACCCAATAAATCGTTTAGTATCGGGGTAATTAAAACTGCTACAACTGGCGTAACTGAAACCAAAGGCTTGCTTAAAGGAAAATATTCCTGGCGAAAATACCGGGTAGAGTTATCAGATGGCAGCTGCACCAATGGAAAAATAAAGCTAAATGCTGCAAAAGATTATAAAAAGGGAGATTCAATAACTGTGAATGTGTACACCCGGAAGTGGCTGTTGGGTGGTAAGGGACAGTTTTTAGCAACGGCTAAAATACCGTATAATTACGAAACAGGTATTAAAGTGCTTACCAAAGGCACTTTTTCAAAAGCTCCCGGAAACCATGTACAGTTTGGTATTCGCACCTTTTACAATAATAATATGTCGGTAGATAAATGGGCTCCTGCTAAAAACCTGCAGGACTTTATAATGAACTTCAACGGGGGGCACATATCAAGAAGTAAAGGAGACCTGAAAATTGATAATGAGCCCATTAAAATAACGAATGACAAGGTAAGGCTTATCGCTTCGCTGGCAAAGGCTCCGGCTATTATGGATACGTTGCAGATAGTTATGGATTACATATACAATTACAAATGCAATATTACCTCGCAAGGCCTCGGACATGACCTTACTATTACAGCCGATGCATATTTCGATAAACTGATTAATGCCACGCTGGTAAAGGTGCAGGTAAAAGACAGCATGGAAAGAAAATCATTCAACTATTTGTTTAATGTATCGGGAGGCTCTCTTGCTGTGTCGAGCAGAGGCGCCAATGGTGCAGATGGTTTAGCAGGGTTTGATGGTATAGCGGGCACGGATGGTTCAGTGGGAAGTGCCATCGTCCTGACATCAACCGATCGAGATGGTAATGTAACCACAACTACCACCATGGGCCCCGGCGGCGACGGTGGCAATGGTACTAATGGTTCGGATGGTGGTGGAGGCCAAAACGGGTATAACGGAGGTAGCATTACTATTTACTACACTGCTGCCGCTAAACCCTATCTTAATTTAATAACGGCTACAAGCATACCCGGCGCAGGCGGACAAGGTGGAAAGGGCGGAAGGGGCGGAAGAGGTGGCAGTGGAGGCCTTGGTAGCCCCGGAGGCACTTCGGGTATGAATGGACTGGACGGAATGGATGGCCTCCCAGGTCTCAATGGCACAGCCGGAAAAATTGGGTTTGTTCAGTTTTAATAAATTTGGGACTCGTAGGAAAGCTCCCATTTTATGTTAAAATACTATATGCTGTCTTATTAAAGACGAACTTTACGTTGCAAGTATAAAGCATAACAAAATGGAACTTCGTTTTAAATCCATCCCCATATTAAATCCCATTAACAATGAAACTGTTGCCGGGAATTCCGGCAATGAGAGTCAATTTGCATCCACATTGAGAAAAAATGTGAATGCCTATTTTAAAGAAAAAGGAATTTCCCAAAAAGGAAATTTTAATTTGGTTTCCCAAACAATTACGATGCTTGCCCTTTACCTTATTCCTTTTCTTCTGCTGTTAATTTTACCGATGGCATGGTGGGTAGGCTTACTGCTTTGTGGGGCTATGGGAATTGGAATAGCAGGAGTTGGCATGTGTGTGATGCACGATGCCTTGCATGGGTCCTATTCAAAGAAGGAATGGCTTAATAAGTTATTAGGTGGAACCATGTATTTATTGGGAGGTAATGTTTTTAACTGGAAATTGCAACACAATGTCCTCCATCATACATACACAAATATTGAAGGAGAGGATGAGGATATTGGTCCAAGATGGCCATTGAGATTATCACAAAATGCGCCCGTTCGAAAAATAAACCATTACCAATACATTCATGCATTCTTCTTTTATGGCTTAATGAGTATTACCCGGATTGTAAACGATTTTATAAAGCTTGCAGAGTATAATAAAACTGGTATGACCCGCAAATACAATGCCAGTCCTGCAGGAGAATACCTGAAAATGATAGGTATAAAAATTATTTATCTTTTTGTATTCATAGTATTGCCCATATTAATTACACCTTTCGCATGGTGGCAAGTACTTATTGGTTTTGTTATTATGCATTGGATTGCAGGAAGTATTTTAAGCACGGTTTTTCAATTGGCGCATGTGGTGGAAGGGGCAGAACAACCTTTGCCGGATGGAAGCGGTGTAATAAATCATGATTGGGCAGTTCATGAAGTACGTACCACATCTGATTTCGCCAGGAATAATCCAATAATTAACTGGTGTTTTGGTGGTTTAAATTTCCAGATAGAACATCATTTGTTCCCTTATATCAGTCATGTTCATTATCGCAAAATTGCACCCATTGTCGAACGCACCGCACATGAGTTCGGGATTAATTACAATCTAAAACCTTCATTCTTTAATGCCTTACTGTCGCATATCAGGATGCTGAAGGAGTTAAGCACTCTGTGAAAATGTTGCAGAAATAGGGTTTATTCAATTGCATTGAGGGGTTCGTTCTAAGTTGAGAATGGTAAATGAAGTATTACTAGTCAGGTAAATCAAAAAGAGCATTAGGTAATATTAAAAAGTATCTTTGAATAAAGAATGATTTATTATTATTGTGATTCAATTCTATACTTATGAAAATGCATTTGGAATACCCTACCCCATTTTATGAAACTCGAGTGAAGGAGTTTCAAGGTAGACTTGACAGTGACCCTGGTTTTATACTTAAGCCCCATATTTCTAATGCTCTTTCGTTAACTACTAAGTGTATGTCGCAATATGTGGAACTTGCAGAAGTATCCAAGCGTGTCGTCAATTCATTAAAGAGTGAGAGTGAAAAAACACTGAATGAGTTCCGTGAAATTGATGAGCAATGCAGAAAACTTCTTAATGGATATTATGAGATTCTCAGTAATCCAAATGCGAGCGAGGAACAAAAGCAAACATCGAAAGAATTTACAGAATTTGCCCTTCAGAAAACTAAAAGTACAAGAGCCTTAATTTAGGAAATGAATGGCATTAGTGCAGATATGTCTATTTTAAATATTGAGATTTTCGTAGAAGCCCTCAATAAACTTTTGCAGCCCGATTATACCTTATTTAATGCTAATCTTATAAGTGAAATTGTTAAGTCAGGAATCGAATTAATACCCGTAGTAGGGCCAATTTCCGGCTATGTTATGGAAGTACTAGATATAATTAATTATAATAAAACGATGTTTAAAAATGCTAAAGATTATTCTTCTTATCTTGAAAACTATATTCTTTCCG
>JABDAL010000063.1 GCA_013289165.1 Bacteroidota bacterium | reverse complement strand
ATGGCTTTGCTATCACCGCTTTTCAGCAATGCTACCAGTTCTTCTTCTTTTATTTTTACAGTGCTGCCCAAAGTACCATTTATTCAGGGGTTAAAGATAAAGAAGTTTTGAATTGTGAAAAGGAGGGGTGTTTACCTCTGTCGTTGACTTTTCAGCAATCCAAGTTTATCCAGTTTTTCTAGCCGGGTTTGAAAGTCTTTTATAAGGGACTCTCGCTTATATTCTTCCACAAAATAAGCAAGCTGTTCAAGTATTACTTCATAATCCTGGGTGTCTTCAGAATAATAGCTGGCATTCATCCCCGTAAGGGTACTATAGTAAATAAGGTCCTTTTCGGAGTTGGAGAAAAGCTCTTTGGTAAGTGCATCGCCGTGGGTGGAATCGCCAATTTGATAATAGCTTCTTGCCACCATTACACTGGAACCATCGTAGGGGCAGCTTTCTTCTGATATGGAATCCATGCAAAGGTTCAATACTTTGAGTGCGGAATCTTTTTTGTTTTCGCGCAATAAGGCATCGGCAAGGGTAGTACTATGGTAGCGGAGCAGGGAAGCCATGCGGCGCACGTTTTCATCGAGGTAAATACCCAGCCCCATATTTCCCCAGCGGAATTTATTCATCACATTGTCATACATTTCATCCACTCCTACCCTTGGGTTTTCACGGGCATTTGGTGCATAGTTCTTTATAGGAGTAAGGCAATACACCAAGCCATTTAATTGGAAATACCTTTCAAGTCCCATGTAAGCTTCGGCGCCGGAGCTTACTACAAAACACATGGGTCTTTTCCAGTCATTGTGGGCAATGGCGTCTAATACCATCAGGGTGCTTTTTCCAACTGCTTTACCCGGCAAGTCCCAGGCTATTTCAGGCATGATGCTATCGTCCAGGTTTTTGGAAATAATACCACTCTTAATAACTTCCTCTTTATTTACTGGTATTTTGAATTTATTGGTCGGGAAATAATTTTCCGTTTTGTTGTCAGCCAGTTGAAGCATATTAGCCGGGTCGGTGCTTTTTACAAAATCAATAACACTCTTCAGGTCATAATATTCTCCCTTTTTAAAGCTGGAACTAAAGGGCTCTATATAGGTATATTCACGGGTGCCATCTTTATATTCATCATGCGTAAGCGAGAAAGGCATCCGTTCAGAGGTATACGCCTTGTGATTCATTTCGTCAACGTAATAGCTCATTCCAAGCAGCTCCAGGTTACATACTCTTACGTCCGTACGTATTCCCTCCACCTCCTGTGCGTACCATAACGGGAAGGTGTCATTATCGCCATTGGCAAAAAGTATGGCATTGGGCGGACACGATTGGAGGTAGTCAATAGCAAAATCGCGAGTAGTGGTACGTTTAGAACGGTCATGGTCGTCCCATTCGGCATGTGCCATTAAGGCAGGAACAGTAAGGCATACAACAGTAGAAAGAACAGCAAGCATCTTCTTGCGTTTTTCGTCTGCCTTCAGTTTTTCCGAAATCAGCTCAAAAAGGCCCAATACGCCCAAACCTATCCATATAGAAAATGCAAAGAAAGAGCCCACATAGGAATAGTCTCTTTCCCTTGGTTCATAAGGCTTTTGGTTAAGAAAAAGAATAATGGCTATGCCTGTAAAAAAGAACATAATGGCAACAATAATAAATCGCTGGCGGTCTTTCCGTGCCTGGTAAAAAAAGCCAAATAAGCCCAACAGTAGCGGTATTCCGTACATAGCATTGCGTGCCCGGTTTTTAGCCAGTTCATCGGGCTGGTTATCCTGTGGGTAGCGCATTCCGTCAATAAATGGGATGCCTGTAATCCAGTTGCCGTGCAGGTTATCGGGTGGGTCGAGCCCCTGTATATCATTTTGCCGTCCACAAAAATCCCACATTAAATACCTCAGGTACATAAAGCCTAACTGGTAGCTGAAAAAATAGTGCAGGTTATTGGTGATAAACTTCGGGCGGTCTATTACGGTACGTTCGCCTTCCGGGTCAGTATAGGGTATTTTATCAAAGTCGGTTCCTCCCCAGTTGCGGTATCCATGCGGATGCCCTTCTGTAGGGTCCCATTCACGGGCAAAAAAACTGCAAAACTCAGGAGCATATTTACCTGTTTCCATTTCGTAGGAAACGGTATATTTTCCTTTTTTCTCATCTTTCACATACACCGGCCCCTCATCATTATAGCCAATAAGCGGGGCGGTGTAATAGGGCCCGTATAGAACAGGGAACTCGCCATATTGTTTTCGGTCTAAATAATCTTTCAGAGTAACTGTATTGGATGGCTGGCCCTCGTTAAGCGGCGGGTCGGCAATGGCACGTATCACTACTAATATAAAGGTACTGTACCCAAGAAACAGCACAGCTATAGACATTACTGCTGTATGGGTTCCGGGTTTGTCGTGTTTTTTGGCATAGCTGAGCCCCCAAACTACCAATGCTGCAACGGTTAATGCGTAAATGAGCACACCACTGTTAAAGGGAAGCCCGATGGAGTTAACAAAGAAAATCTCGAACGACGTAGCGATGGCAATTAAGCCGGGGATGACAAATGATTTTACCAGCCCAAGTAGTACAATAGCCGCCACCGAAGCAGCCAGCAGCTTTTGTTTGTCTTCGTTTTTCGTAACTATTTTAAGCAGTGCTGCCGCCCATTTTGGGGTGTTGCTGTTTTGATGCTCGCGGTAGAAATATAAAAACACCACCGCCGGAATAATCAGTATGCAAAGCATGTGCACACCTATGGATAAGCCTACTAAAAAGCTGAGGAGTATAACCCAGCGCTCCGGCTCCTGCGAGCGGGCCATCTTGGTAGCGCACCAAAACATAAGGGTAGAAAAGAACAACGAAGCAGACCATACCGAGGCTTCTACGGCAGAAAACCAGAATGAATCAGCGAAAATAAAACTTACTGCTCCAATGAATGCACTGCCCAATATGGCATACATGGACGATTCGGTTAATTCGCCTTTCAGGGTAAGGGCTTTCTTGGCAAAATAACTGGTAGACCAGAACAAAAACAAAATGGTGAAAGAGCTTAATGTAGCACAACTGCGGTTGATGATGGGTGCTACGGCATGTATATTGCCAAAGCTAAGCAGCGACACTATGTGCTGAAACAATTGAAGGAAGGGCTCACCGGGAGGGTGTCCTACTTCCAGTTTGTAATACACAGAAAGGTTTTCGCTGCAATCCCAGAAACTGGCAGTGGGTTCTACCGTACTCCAGTAAACAAATACGGCAATCAGGAAAACAGACCATCCGATGATGGTATTTAGTTTAGAATATTTTTGTTCGAGCATAGTTATTCGTAACGGCTGGTAGCAATTAACTCATAGCTAATTGCTGATTTGGGTGGCGAAGATAACTAATAATTTCATTTTTAGAGTTAGCAGGCGATTGCATTGCTCTTTTTGCAAAGAAGTCTTTAGCATGTTTTTTTATATGGAACCGTGCTGTTTTTATTTGTATTTCAAGTGGTTCATTATCAAATTCTTTATATACGATAAAATCACCTCTCTCTACCAGGAACTTGAATATCAGCAGCCACTGCTCCTTTACCGGAAACTTTTTATAGGTTTCACAATACTTCATAAAGCGTGTAAAGGCTACTTTTCCGGGATTGTTTCTAAATGCTTTTTCCTTGTCATGCTTTTCCCGTCTTTTATTTATCGCTGCCTGTTCAAAGTAGGCTTCTTTTAACTTTGCAAAAAACCAGCTGCTTACTTCCACGTTTACCCCCGGGCAGGCTAACTTGCCGTTTGCATACATTTCGAACATCAGGTCAATGGTGTCTATCCAAAGTGCACGCTGGTATTTTAGAATTTGCCCACAGGTATTTTTTAACCTTTCCTCGCCGGGGCTTACGCTGATGCCTATTTTAGCGTAACATGTAAGTAATATTTTTCCAGTTGGGCAAGGCCCATATCCCCTATTTTTAGTCTTTTCATAAACAGTATTTTTGGTTTGGTGCAAATAAACCTTACCAAAAAGTGCGTTCTAAAAAAGTCATTGACTGAAAGAGCGAGTAGCTTTAAGAAAGCCACCTATATACATTGAAACGGAATTTTCACTGTTTTCATAGGAAATAACGGCATTTTAGTAAAGTGAAATTTCTTTATTGTCTTTAACTTTGATTGTTTTCTCTACCCCGCCTAATATATATTTCAAAATAAATATTTTATCATTACCCCAAGCAGGGTCTTTTTCTTGCCCTACACAGTCGAACAGGTGTGCAGAAGGAGTTATCTTGTAATTCCCTTTATTAATTTCTTCCTTTATTATGTCTGTTACATCCTTAAATTTAACAAGTCCGTATTTAGCCTCTACTATCTTTATATTCGGTAGCATTATGCTTTTTAGATAATTAAAATCATCCTTTGATATTAATATCTTCCTAAAGTATATTCTGAATAAAGTAAAAAGACCTATGCTATAGCTTACTTAAGAAAAGAAAAGCAGCAAAAGAAAAGAATTTATAAATAAATATATATTTATATTATTATTAATATATATATTATAATTATTAGTAGAGTATTACTATAAGTAAAAAATAAGGGTAAAGGAGAATCCTTTTGTAAAAGTCAATGAGTAGTTATTGACCTAATAGATTGGTAATTAAAACTTACTATGCACCTGTCTTCAAAAACAGCTATAACTTATAATTTCTTGTCATACGTAATACTCAATGCTCCGCTGGGGCATTGGTTTACCTGGTTAACAATTTTCTCAGTAGTGCTGTTGTGTTGTTCAATCCAGGGGTGTTTGCGGGGGTCGAATACTTCGGGTAATCCTCTGAAACATACAGCAGAATGTTTGCATAGATGCGGTTGCCATACAATAGTTACATAGTGCTTGGTTATTTTTCTATCCATTACGAGTAGTGTTTAAACCACTAATATAAGCAATAAATAAAGAACCCCGGTAGTACCGAGGCCTTTAATATGCACGTCAGAATAGATATCTTATTCTTTCGGATGCAAAGAAATTAAAAAATGCACGCAGGCAGTATGACGGTCTTCAGGTAACAATATGATTTTTGTCACTTGGCCCCGTAAAATTTTTTGTAGCAAGAATTACATTTTTATTTGAAAATCAATTTTTATTTTACTTTTGTCCGTCTCCCGTTGGGAAGAATATCGTATGAGGAAGGTCAGCATAATAACGGTTTGCTTTAATAGTGCCGCTACACTAGAGAATACAATACTTTCTATAGAATCACAGGACTATCCCAACATAGAATATATTGTGGTGGATGGTGCCTCTATGGACGGTACTCTCGCTATTATTGAAAAACATAAAACCCGTATAAATAAGTTTATTTCAGAAAAAGATAATGGCATGTATTTTGCCATTAACAAAGGCATAAGTCTTGCAACAGGCGATATCATAGGGCTTTTACACAGCGACGACTTTTATGTGCGCAATGATGTAATATCGAGGGTGGTAAAACGTTTTGAAGAATCGGGTGCCGATGCAGTATATGGTGACTTGCAATATGTGAAAAGAAACGACCCTAAAGAAATTGTACGCAATTGGATTGCCAAGCCTTATGAAAGCAATATGTTTCTTTTTGGCTGGATGCCTCCACATCCTACCTTTTTTGTAAAAAAGGAATGTATTGAAAACTACGGCAACTATAATACTTCCCTGCACTTTGCCGCAGACTATGAATTGATGCTTCGTCTGGTGCACAAGCATGGCATTAAAGTGAGTTATTTACATGAATTGCTGGTGAGAATGCGAATAGGTGGAATCAGTAATACGCCATTCACAAATCGTATCAGGGTTAACCTGGAAGAACGCAGATGCTGGAAAATAAATAACCTAAAGCCCTACTTTTTTACCTCCTTTCTTAAACCTATACGTAAAGTGGGGCAATTTTTTATCGAAAGAGATATTAAATTATAGATGCTTAAAACGTAAAGTTTTTAGCATAATTAACGATTTCTTCTGTGCTGTAAGCAAACTCCAGCGGGTATTTGTTGCCCACATGTTTCCGAAACAGCAGCGTAGTATCCATATCCTTGATAGGCCCCTTGCCATTAAAAATGATGAGCACTTTAGTATTAGTGTATTCCCCGATAAAATTAATCCCTGAGCGGGGTGTAATGATAAGTTGGCTTCGGGCGCATTTTTCTAAGATAATTTTGTTATCATTGGTTATACATGACTCTATGCTTCCATCCGCTTCAATCTCATCACTCATAGAAGGATGCCCTACCAGGTAAATTTTTGTAAAGTAAGGTTTTATGGCCTGGGCAATTTCTTTGTAATTCCATGGGGTACCAAGATTAGCATCGAAGTCAGTTGTTTTTGTTTTGCGCGTACATAACACTACTGATTTTTCTTTTTTATTTCCGTATACTTTTTCAAGATTATATGTTTTCATATAAGGCCCTTTCAGCAGCCATTTGCGGTGAACGGAAAACCAGAAAAAGTCGTTGTCAATATTCCAAAACGGAATGAATATTTTCTTTTTTGCTTCTTGTTTAAATTTCTCTATTTCCTGTTGTACATCTGCCGGAGGTATTGCTTTATTGGAGCGGGGAGGCACTTCACCAAAAAAATCGCGAAGGGGGTAATAGGTAGTCACTATCAGGTTTCCTTTTTCGTCTACTAAAAAAGGCTTGAATATTTCCATTCCGCAGTAATGAATCTTTACTCCTTTGCTATGGAGATAGGAAAGAAAGGGTACACTGTGGCTCAGTAAATGTCCTATTTCCCCTTTAAATGGCCCATAGTAGCAGGGTTTGGTAAGAAGAGTGAGATAGAGTTTGGAATAAGATTTTACATTTCCAATAAATATATTGACATGCCACTTTAATCGAATTTTAATAAGATCTATTTCAACTAATTTTGTTATTTTCTTTACGTTAAAGGTCATAATGTCCTCCGGCGACAGGTTAAAAACCCTCCCAATTTGTTCTAACCTGGCATAAGGGATATCCATATCCCCGCTTTCAATTTCTGCATACTCTTTTGCAGTAATGGCAAGTTGTTCACACATGTTTTCCGACGTGAGATTCCTCTTTTCCCTGAGTATTTTAATCTTTTGCCCGATTCTCATTTTACAGTGTGTCAGTAATATTACGTTCCACTTTAACTAAGAGGAAAAGCCCTGCCACAATAACTACAATCATAAATATAAAGCTATATACCAAATGCATCCAGTGAATGGGCCCGGTGGGGAAAAAGCCTGTCTGAAATCTTCTATCACTGCCGAAACAGGATTTGAAAATACCAGGATTGACCGTTTACCCGTCATTAGGGATACTGGTATAATGACCGGCGAAAGGTACATGAGCAGTTGAAGTCCGTATGTAATCAAATAAATGAAATCGCGGTATTTAACAGTGAGTACCGAAATAAGGAGCCCCAAGCCCATTCCGAGGCCTCCGGTTAGCAAAACCAAAAACGGCAACAACAGCAAATGGATGCTGAAATGAAAAGGCATTTTTAAAACGATTATATGAAACAAAAGAAACAGGATAAAGAGAATAAACTGTGCACAAAAGACAAACAGGGCACTGAGAACTTTTGATATGTGAAGCACAAATTTCGGGAAATATACCTTGCTAAGGATATACTGGTTAATGATTAATACATTGGAAGTGGTACTTAAACAGAGGGAAAAATAATTCCATACCGTAAGTCCTGAAAGATAAAAAAGGTCTGCCGGAAGGTTGTCTGTAGTTACACCCGCAATGGTATGGAATACCACAGTAAGAAAAAGCATGGTGATAAGTGGCTGTATAAAAAACCAAAGTGAACCAAGAATAGTTTGATAATAAATGGTGGAAAAATCTCTTTTGGCAAATAAAAGCGCCAGGTCTCTATACCTCCACAATTCCCCGATAGTTGTAGTTGATTTATTTTTAGAAGCATCAACTACAATGTCCCAATGTTCATTGGTCTGCTTAGCCTTCATTTATATTTTGCAATAATATTCTTGTACAACTGCTACAAATGTAAAAAAATCCTTATTGCTTCTTTTTGCCGGGCACGTGTAAATGTTATATGTTGTTCGTATCTTTGTTATCAAATTTTTTTTATGTATTTCGTATCAGCTACCAGGCTTAAGTTAAGCTCCATCAAATTTTTGCGAGGTTTTATGTCTGCCAATAATGCATCTATAAGGCAGTTGGTCATTACATCCGGTTTTGTAATGGGGAAAGAGCTAATGGATAAAGGTTTCACCTTTTGGACATTGACTATGTGGGGAAATGATACAGCTATGAAAAGCTTCCGGAATTCAGAGCCGCACCGCAAAGCCATGCAGAAACTGCCCGAATGGTGCAAAGAAGCAACCTATACACATTGGTTACAAGAAGAGGCGGCATTGCCCGATTGGAAAAATGTACACGAAAGGATACTAAAAGATGGCATAATAACCAAAGTAAGAAACCCCACAGAACAACATTTAACAAAATCATTTCATCTGGTAAAATGGACAAGGCTGGAAAGGAATTTTAGACCTGTTAAATGAAACTGGATACATTCAGGGCATTTCGCAGCCGCAACTACCGCCTGTATTTTATGGGGCAGTCTGTTTCACTTATTGGCACTTGGATGCAGCGTACTGCCGTATATTGGGTGGTATATATTGAAACACACTCTTCCTTTATGCTGGGTGTAACAACCTTTGCAACACAATTCCCCAGTTTTTTATTTTCTCTTTTTGGAGGTGTAATATCCGACAAGTACGACCGGTACAAAGTACTTCTCATCACCCAAATAGCCTCGCTCATACAAGCCCTGTTGCTTGCCTTACTGGTTTTGTTTAATACCTATACCGTTTGGGAAATACTAGTGCTAAGTACATTGTTAGGCATTATTAATGCCTTTGATGTTCCGGCAAGGCAATCGCTGGTATATGATATGGTTGATGATAAAAGTGATTTGTCCAATGCCATTGCACTCAATTCATCTATGGTGAACCTGGCAAGGCTCGTAGGTCCTGCTCTTTCGGGGATAGTATTGGCTGCATTCCATGCCGGAACATGCTTTATGATAAATGCAGCTAGTTTTTTAGCTGTAATAATTTCTCTTTTGCTAATGAAACTAAAACCTTATGTTCCAAAGCAGAGTTCGAAAAAGATAATAGGTGAACTGAAAGCGGGCCTGGCGTATTTAAAGGCTACTCCCAGCATTGGTTTTGTGATTTTATTTCTCGCACTTATAAGCTTCCTTGTATTGCCATATAGCACACTGCTTCCGGTGTTTGCAAAAGTTATTTTTAAGGGAGATGCTTCTACATTTGGTTATTTGAACAGCTTTATCGGCCTGGGAGCTATTACAGGGACCATTTTCCTGGCTTCTTTAAAATCCGGTACCAACCTGAAAAAGATTTTATTAGGTACTACTTTTATTTTCGGCACAGGGCTTATTTTGTTTTCTCATATAAGTAATTTTAGTTTTGCTTGCATATTTGCCGTTATCACCGGCTTCGGAATGATGTCGCAGGTAACAGTGAGTAATACCATTATACAAACTACCGTATCGCAGGATATGCGGGGCAGGGTAATAAGCTATTTCGCTATGGCATTTTTTGGCATGCAGCCACTGGGGAGCTTATTGATAGGTGCTTTATCGAACCGTATTGGTGCGCCTGATACTATATTGTTCCAGGGCATTGCAGCTATACTTATTTTTAGCGTGTTTTTATTTTTTATGAAGAAAAAAAGTTTAAAAAGAAAAGACAATATAGATACTGAAATGGAGACCGAAATCATAAAAGTGGACTAGCAAATATTTTTCACCTTCACTGGTTTCCAAGCATACCCTTTTCGTTTAATTTATTCAGCCGGTCGTTAAAATTATTATATACATCTTTCTGGTCGCTCGTCTGGGCAAAGTATGTAAGCTGTTCCAACAGGCTGGCATCTTCCTGGATAATATTTTTATAATATTTCTGATTTTCGGGGTCCAGTGTTTTATAATACTCAAGCCAATTTTCAAAAGTGTCGAATAGATGTTTGGCAAGCTTATTGGCTTTATCGTATGCATGTGCACCGTAATAGCCCTGTATTATTATAGTTTCAATATAGTCGTAGGGGCTATTGCTTTCAGGTATAGAATCCGTTACTCTATCAAGCACCTTCACTGCCGAATCATTTTTGTTTTCCCTTATCAGTTCCTCTGCAAGTACACCACACTGAATCCGCAAGTCAGATGCCATGTTGCGCACATTATGGTCCAGGTAAACCCCTGAGCCCATATTTCCCCACTCGAATTTATTCATCACATTATCATACATAATATCTGCTGCCAGCCGGTGGCCTTCTACGCTATTTGCAGCTGTGTTCAAAATCGGCACAAGGCGGTATACCAGCCCTTCGGTTTGGAGATACCTTTCAAGTCCTAAATAGTTTTCGCGTGGCAGGGTTGTAGCAAAGCAAATAGGTCTTTTCCAGTCATTCTGTGCAATGGCATCCAATACCATAATCTTGTTTCTTTCCAGTGCACTGCTTGGCAGTTTCCAGTCCATCTCAGGAACAATACTATCTGCCATAGAAGCAGGAACCGTACCCGATTTAACAACTTCTTCCTTATTTACTTTTATGGAAAGATATGGGGTAGGGAAGTAGTTATGTTCCTTTTGGTCGCTCAACGTAATCATATCAGCCGAATTATCGCTTTTTATAAATTCGATAATATCTTTAATATTATAATATGTTCCCTTTTTATATTTTGGATTATCAGCGATTACGTATAAATAATCGCGGGTTCCTTCTTTGTATTGATCGTGAGTCAGTGAAAAAGGCATTCTTTCAGACTGGTATGCTTTGCGGTTCATTTGGTCTACATACCATGCCATTCCCATTAATTCTAAATTGCAGACTCGTACATCGGTGCGAATTCCTTCTACTTCCTGTGCATACCAAAGCGGGAAAGTATCACAGTCTCCGTCAGTAAATAAAATCGCATTTGGAGGGCACGATTGCAAGTAATCTACGGCTAGATCACGACAAGTATATCTCCCGCTGCGGTCATGGTCATCCCATTCAGCATGTGCCATAATAACCGGTACTATCAAAGCCACAATGGTGGCTCCAATGGCTATTCTTTTACCTGCCTGCTTTGTTTTTGCCCATTTTGCAAAAAGTTCAAATAAACCCAGTACACCAAGCCCAATCCATACAGCAAAAGCAAAGAAGGAGCCTACATAAGAATAGTCTCTTTCGCGGGGCTGATAAGGTGGCTGATTCAAGTAAAGGATAATCGCAAGACCGGTAAAAAAGAAGAGTGTTGCTACTACTATAGCATTACGCTTATCTCTTGAAAACTGGAAACCCATACCTAACAAGCCAAGCAATAAGGGCAGCCCATACAGTGCATTCCTACCTTTGTTAGTTGCAAGTTCGGCGGGCATATTTTCCTGGGGAGCACGCATATTATCGAGGAATGAAATGCCTGTTATCCAGTTTCCATGAAGGTTATCACCCGGGTCAAGACCGGGAATATCATTTTGTCGTCCACAAAAATCCCACATAAAATAGCGGAGAAACATAAACCCAACTTGGTAACGGAAGAAGAATCTCATGTTATCACCAAAAGTGGGACAATCTGTTACAGTAGGCTGTCCATCATCTCCAACCGTTCGGACTTTCACTACATCATCTCCGCCCCAATTTTTATATCCCCGTGGTCTTCCTAGTGATGGGTCGTACATACGCGGAAAAACGGTGCACATGGCAGGATCGAATTTCGAAGTTTCTGTTTTTGTTATTTCTACATATTTCCCTTTCTTTTCGTCTTTCGCATAAACAGGGCTTCCCGGTTCAGTTGCTATTAGTGGAGCATTATAATACTGCCCGTATAGTTGGGGCCAGGTGCCATATTGTTTGCGGTCAAGATAATCGTTGAGGCTCATGGGGTCGCTGGGGCTGTCTTCATTAAGCGGGGTACATGCATTGGCACGAACCACGAGCATAATAAAAGAGCAGTAGCCAATTATTAATGTAGCTGCACAAAGTATAGCGGTATTCCAACCT
>JABDAL010000062.1 GCA_013289165.1 Bacteroidota bacterium | reverse complement strand
TAACCGCATGGAGCCTAAAAAGCACAGGTTCCATTACCGGATTTTTATGTTTTATCTGGATATAGATGAGTTGGATATACTTGCAAAAAAATTGCTGCTCATCAGCCGCAACCGTTTTAACTTTTTCAATTTCCGTGATTCGGACCACCTGCAACTCCCTGCCGACAAGCCCGATACCACTAAAAATGTAAAAGAACAATTACTTGACTACCTGGCTTCACAGGGGGTTAATCCTGTAAATCCTAAGATATTCCTACTTACGCATCTCCGCACCTTAGGACATCTGTTTAATCCCGTATCTTTCTATTTTATATTTGATGGAGACAAGCCCCTGTGCTGTGTTCCGGAACTGGGAAATACCTTCGGGGAAATGAAGCTTTTTTTGTTAAATAGTGAAACATTACAGGATAATTGCTTTTCGTTACGGGCAAAAAAGTATTTTTACGTGTCCCCGTTTATTGACCATGATGTATATTTCGATTTTAAACTCACCATTCCAACCGATAAATTGAATATCAGGATAGACGACTACCGTGAAGACCACCGCTTTTTTATCTCTACCCTTACGGGGGAGAAAAAGGCATTGACCAACTGGAGGCTCTTTTTATATTCGGTGCGGTTTCCGTTTATTACGGTAAAAGTGATTGGGCTGATACATTGGAATGCCCTCTTGCTCTGGCTTAAAAAATTGCATTTCCATAGAAAAGCAGAGTTTCCTGAACTGCAAAAAGATGTTTTACGTAAATATATCCCCAAGCCCGATAGATATGCAAACAATAACCCTGGCACATAAAAGAACACGCTACGAAAGCATAGTACTCCAGTTGCTATCTAAAATGGATAAGGGGAGTATTGATATTTATTTGCCATCGGGGGAGCATGTTAAACTGGGTACAGGTGTGGGAAGCATACATGCCAGTATTCATATTACTGATACCCGCTTCTTTGAAAAATGTGTACTGTATGGTGATATAGGCTTTGGAGAATCGTATGTGGACAGATATTGGGAAACAGAGAGTATTACCGATGTAATAAAATGGTTTCTATTGAATGTAGACTCTGCACCCACTGTTTCGGGTAGCAAACTCAAGGCCGGTATTGTAAATGTGCTAAAAGTTATAAACCGTATCAAGCATTCGTTGCGGAAAAATGATTTGACTACTGCCAAAGCCAATATAGCTGAACATTATGACCTGAATAATGATTTCTTTAAATTATTCCTGGACCCTACTATGACTTATTCCAGCGCCTATTTTGAAGATAACGAGATGGATCTGTCGAAAGCACAGGTTGCAAAATATGAAGCGCTTTGCCGCAGCATGAAAATAAAGCCCGGCGACCATGTGCTGGAAATAGGCTCCGGCTGGGGTGGAAATGCTATACACCTGGCCAAAAATTATAATTGCAAGGTTACAACCGTTACTATTTCGCAGGAGCAATTCAACTATGCAAAAGAGCAAGTGGAGAAAGAAAACCTTACCGGAAAAGTGGAAGTAAAGCTAATAGATTATAGATTAATTAATGGCCAATTTGATAAAATTATTTCTATAGAAATGCTGGAAGCGGTAGGGCATGAATTTTTGGATGTCTTCTTTAAGAAATGCAACGACCTGTTAAAACCTAAAGGGGTATTAGGTTTCCAGGTTATTACCTGCCCCGACTCCCGCTATGATTCACTTTGTAAAGGAGTTGACTGGATGCAAAAACATATTTTCCCCGGTTCTTTGCTGCCTTCCGTAGCCGCCTTAAATACTTCGATAAACCGCACCGGTGAAATGACCTTAATGAGCCTGAAAGAAATGGGGCTGCATTATGCGCAAACACTGAGAATGTGGAAAAAGAAATTCAATGAAAACCTGGATGAGGTAAGAAAATTAGGCTTCGATGAAAAATTTATCCGCAAATGGAATTACTACTTAAGCTACTGCGAAGCCGCCTTTGACATGCGTAATATAAGCGTGATGCAAATGGTATATACACGCCCGAATAATTTAGAATTTTAAAAATGGCATTTAAAATAACAGACCTTCCCAATTCCAAACTGCTTAAAGCAGGAGATAAAGCACCTGATTTTTCTGTTGCTGACCAGGATGGGAAAATGGTTTCACTAAAAGATTATAAAGGCAAAAAAGTTATTCTCTATTTCTACCCCAAAGACGATACGGAAGCCTGTACCGCCGAAGCTTGCAACCTGCGCGATAACCGCCCTCTAATCATGAAAAAGAATTACGAAGTGATTGGGGTGAGCGCCGACACGGTAAAATCGCACAAAAAATTCGCCGAGAAATATAAGCTTCCCTTCAAAATACTTGCCGACACCGAGAAGGACATTATTACTAAATATGGGGTTTGGGGTGAAAAAATGCTTTTCGGACGGAAATATATGGGCATCCACCGTGTTACCTTTCTTATTGATGAACGCGGTGTTATTGAGGAGGTTATAACTGATGTAAAGACCAAGAATCATACAGAGCAAATTTTTAGTTAACTAATTAGCTTAAAATTCCCTACCATTTTGTAACTTTGCACGTCTAAGACTCTATACTCTCTCAATTATGGCGGAAAAAGAAGTCGTAAAATGCTCCTTTTGCGGAAAAGACAAAAAGGATGTATTTGTAATGATAGGAGGCCTTAACGGGCATATCTGCGACCAATGTGCTGCCCAGGCTCAACGTATTGTTGAGGAAGAGCTGAAACACCGTACCGACGATAAAAAAATAAAGCTCGTAAAGCCTACCGAGATAAAGAAAATGCTGGACGAATACATCATCGACCAGGATGAGGCAAAAAAGGTGATGGCTGTAGCGGTGTATAATCACTATAAAAGGATTTTGCAAAAAGGCGCCAAGCAGGATGTGGATGATGTGGAACTCGAAAAGTCGAACATTATGCTGGTGGGGGAAACAGGTACGGGAAAAACCTTACTGGCCCAAACTATTGCTAAAATATTAAATGTTCCTTTCTGTATTGCCGATGCAACGGCTTTTACAGAAGCAGGCTATGTGGGCGAAGATGTGGAGAATGTATTAGTGCGCTTACTGCAAGTTGCCAATTATGATGTGGCTTCTGCTGAAAAAGGAATCGTATTTATTGACGAAATAGATAAAATCGCCCGTAAAGAGGGTGATAGCCCTTCTATCACGCGCGATGTAGGCGGAGAAGGCGTACAACAGGCATTACTGAAAATGTTGGAAGGAGCTTCGGTAAATGTACCTCCGCAGGGAGGCCGGAAGCACCCGGAACAAAAGATGATTTCCGTAAATACGAAAGATATTCTTTTTATATGCGGAGGTGCCTTTAGCGGGATTGATAAAAAAATTGCGCGCCGCATACAGCCACATGCTATGGGCTATTCCACTCCTGACCAGCAACGCGATATTGACCGTGATAATTTGTTACAATACATATCTCCGGAAGACCTGAAAAGTTTTGGGCTTATACCGGAACTTATCGGACGTATACCGGTAATTACTTATTTGAACCCGCTCAGCAGGGAAAGCCTCAAGCTGGTTCTTACGGAACCTAAAAATGCACTCATTAAGCAATATACCAAGCTGTTCAAAATAGACGATGTGCGTTTAGTATGGGAACTGCCTGTGTATGATTTAATTGTAGAAAAAGCCACTGAATATAGGCTTGGAGCCAGAGGATTAAGGGCTATTTGTGAAGCAATTCTCACTGATGCCATGTTTGAAACTCCCGCTAATTCGGTTAAGGAGCTTAACATTACCCTGCAATACGCACAGGATAAGATATCGCGCTCTTCTACACTCAACAGGCTGAGGGCAGCCTAATACTCTTTTACCTTCTACATTATCATTGTCAAAAACATTGACATTGAACGCCTTTTGGCATACTTTATAAGTAATTCCTTATTTGCATTTCTTTTAGGTTGCACCTGCTGCAAAAACATATAAATTTGAAGCCGGATATAACTCACACTTATGATTGCTATTAAACAGTATCTTTTTTCCTCTATAGGCAAAAAAGCGGTTATGGCCTGTACAGGCTTGTTCCTCTGCGTCTTCCTTATTGAACACTTGTATGGCAACGTCTTATTATATGCGAATGACGGTGGCCTGGCATTTAATGATTATTCCCACTCAGCCTGCCACAATATTATCATCCGGATTATAGAAATTTTCCTTTTTGCTGCCATTGTTATTCACGTATGGCAGGCAATAGTAATTACAAGTGAGAATGCCAAGGCACGCCCGATAAAATATGCTGTTTCAACATCTACAAAAGGCAGTTCATGGTTTTCAAGAAATATGGGCATCACAGGCTCTATTGTATTTTTCTTTATCGTGGTTCACCTCATCAATTTCTTTGTACCCTATAGAATAACAAGCATGGGCGATAACGTAACGCTTGCCATGTTGGTTAAATCGGCTTTTCAAAATCCTTTGTACGCGGCGCTCTATTCTATTGGGGTTACCTTTTTATTTTTCCATTTGAGCCACGGGTTCCGTTCCGCATTTCACACCCTGGGATTGAATGACAAAAAGTATACACCCGTATGGAAAACAACAGGGACCATTTTTGCATGGGTAATGTGGCTCGGCTTCATATCCTTCCCCATACTATTTTATTTTGGCATTGCAGGTAACTCTATCCCCAATTAGGAATCATCAAATTATTAAATTACTATGTTAGAATCAAACATTCCGGGCGGAGAACTTAAAGACAAATGGGCCCAATATCGTTCGAGCGTTAAGTTGGTAAACCCTGCCAATAAAAGGCATTTGGAAATTATTGTAGTGGGCTCAGGGCTGGCAGGTGCTTCAGCGGCGGCTTCGCTTGCCGAATTGGGATATAAAGTAAAAGTATTTTGTTTCCAGGATAGTCCGCGCCGAGCCCATAGTATTGCAGCACAGGGCGGAATTAATGCAGCCAAAAATTATGCTAACGATGGCGACAGTACCTACCGCTTATTTTATGATACCGTTAAGGGAGGCGACTTCCGTTCAAGAGAAGCGAACGTATACCGCCTGACAGAAGTAAGTGCCAATATAATTGACCAGTGCGTGGCACAGGGTGTTCCTTTCGCAAGGGAATATGGAGGATTGCTCGATACCCGCTCCTTTGGCGGGGTGCAGGTATCGCGTACATTCTATGCACGCGGGCAAACAGGACAGCAACTTTTATTAGGTGCGTATAGTGCGCTTAACAGGCAAATTGCCAAGAAACAGATTACCATGTACAGCCGACACGAAATGCTGGAACTGGTAGTAATTGATGGTAAAGCACGCGGTATCATAGCACGCGATTTAATTACCGGCAAGCTGGAAAGATATTTCGGACACGCGGTTGTTTTGGCTACGGGAGGATATGGCAATGTATTTTATCTTTCTACTAATGCGATGGGATGTAATGTAACCGCCAACTGGAAATCCTACAAAAAAGGAGCCATGTTTGCCAATCCCTGCTTTACGCAAATACATCCTACCTGCATCCCTATTTCGGGCGACCACCAATCTAAGTTGACATTGATGTCGGAATCGTTGCGGAATGATGGGAGAGTGTGGGTTCCGGCTAAGAAAGATGACCCGCGCAAACCCCAGGATATACCCGAAGAAGAAAGGGACTATTTCCTCGAAAGACGTTATCCTTCCTATGGTAACCTTGTGCCGCGTGACGTGGCATCAAGGGCCATTAAAGAAAGATGCGATGCAGGCTATGGCGTAGGAGCCTCTAAGCAAGCTGCCTACCTCGATTTTGCCGATGCTATCAAACGAATGGGCGAAGATACCGTAAGTGGCAAGTATGGTAACCTGTTCGAGATGTATGAAAAAATTACGGGAGAAAATCCTTACAAAGTGCCTATGCGTATTTATCCTGCTATTCACTATACCATGGGAGGAATATGGGTAGACTATAATTTGATGACTACCGTACCCGGATTATATGCCATAGGCGAATGCAATTTCTCCGACCATGGTGCTAACCGTCTTGGTGCATCTGCTTTGATGCAGGGCCTCGCTGATGGCTATTTCGTGATACCTTATACCATAGGCGACTACCTGGCAACAGAAATTAAAACTAAGCCTATACCGACCGACCATCCTGCATTTGCAGAAGCCGAAAAAACAGTAAATGAGCACATCAACCGATTAATGTCCATCAATGGAAAAACATCTGTGGAGCATTTCCATAAAGCATTGGGAAAAATAATGTGGAACAAATGCGGTATGGCAAGGAATGAAAAAGGACTGAAAGAAGCAAAAGCAGAAATAAGGGCATTACGGGAGGAGTTTTGGAAAGACTTGCGCATACTCGGCAAGACCGATGAATTAAATCCCGACCTTGAAAAAGCAGGCCGTGTAGCCGACTTTATGGAGTTGGGAGAACTATTGGTAGATGATGCCCTACATCGCAATGAATCGTGTGGAGGACATTTTAGGGAAGAATACCAAACCCCCGAAGGTGAAGCTCTGCGTGATGACAACAACTTTGCTTATGTAGCTGCGTGGGAATACAAAGGCTCTGATGCTCCTGCCCAACTGAATAAAGAACCTTTGAAGTTCGAGACGATTCACTTAGCGCAGAGAAGTTATAAATAACATTGGCAGTTTACTGGCAGCCAATAGCTGAAAAGAAAATGGCAGGCGCATATTCATCCACGCCTTTGTTTAAAAAACTTGGTTTGAAGGAAGGCATGAATGTGCACCTCATACATCCCCCTGCAAGTTATATTACACAACTGCAAAAAGATGTAGGTGAAATAACTATAGTTAAGGCCCCATTTGATTTTATACACCTATTCACCAACTCTTACAGAGAATATATAGAAGAGTTACCCACCCTTAAAAAGCAGCTAAAGAAAGATGGCATCTTTTGGGTTTCCTGGTATAAAAAAGCATCGGGCAAAAAAACAGAACTCACCGAAGACATTATTCGCAACTATGCTCTGGAGACAGGCCTTGTAGATCTAAAAATCTGCTCCGTAGACGATGACTGGTCCAGATTAAAACTGGTTTTCCGCCTTAAAGACAGGTAAGGAAAGCTTATTGCTCGTCAGCACTTGGGCCATACATGCCGGGTACAGGCACACCAGCCAACCGAAGATAAACGCTCATTTGTCCGCGATGGTGGTAGTGATGGTTTAAACCCATATTACGAATAGCAGCAACCCGTGGCAAGGTAAAGATTACATGTTCACCATTGCGAAAAGTCCAAGGTGTCATTAATGCTTCGTCCGAGGCATTTTCAAGAGCCTTCAATCCTTCGTTATAGTTCTTATCAAACATTTCCAGGAGTTCCTGGTTATTTTTTGGCAGTTCTAACTTGGGAAAAATACCGGGTTTAGTTACATCCACTTCCGGTGTGTTCATTATCCTGGGAACCCAGGTAATTACATTTGCAATATGCATAGCTTCATTAGCCATAGCACGTGATTTTTCATGCGGCTTGAATGTTGCTTGTTCATAAGGCACACGCTCCAGCATTTTGCGGGTATTGGCCATTTCAAACTTGTACTCCATTATCATTCCGTCTTTAATTGCCATAGTAATTAGATTTTGTGGTTATTTTTTCAAAGATAGTTAAATATAAAAACGGACGGAAAGGAGAATTGCTTTAAGTGGCTATTGATTTATGCAGTTAGTAAATATTTTAATAGTTTATATTTACACTATGAAATGGTTGCCAATCTTATTCTTCTGTCTTTTATTTTCTTTTTTTTCATTTGGCCAGAAGGCTTCTCAAATTTATGATAAAAAGGGAAGGTTAATAGCAGACACTTCCTATTCCATCAGTAAAAGCCAATTGAAATTCTTGCTAAAATTTGAACATGATTTGATTAAGCAGGTAAATTCACTTATATGGTACCCAGAGGCATGTAGGGATGCTAATCTTTCAGATAAAATAACCGTCTCTTTTCAAATAAATGACTCCGGGAAAGTCTCAAATATTGCATTGGAAGGGAAGAAGGGTAAAACATATAGCACGTTTTTTTTAAGTGTTATTAAACACAGTATGGAAAAGATAGAACCTCTTAGTTATTCATTACCTGCTGAGGTAATCTCAAAGAAGTATTTTCTTGTTTTCAATTTTCAACTTATTGAAAACATAAAAAATGATGAAACTTGTTTTTCAAGTGGAATATTTATTATTAAAGGAAAGAAAGAAAAAATAATAACAATAGAATAACAGACAGCCACGTAGATTCTACTGACGCAACATATAAATAGATTGTGTTTACAATTTTTAATTCTCCCCCTGCAATCCATCCCAGCCCTTAGCAGAAAGAGGATGCAGCTTGCCTGCCCTATCACGAAAGGAAATACCATGGGAGGCTGTAACTATTTCACCTATTCGCTTAAGCTTGTCTGAATTTTTGATTTTTTCAAAATCTTTTTTAGATAACGTAAAAAGCAACTCATAATCTTCTCCTCCACTTAATGCATACGCCATAGGAGAAGTTTTAAATTCGTCCGCTACTTTTTTTACGACATCATTTATGGGTATGCGTTCCTCATCAATAATGCAGGCTATTTTACCATCTTCACAGAGATGATGCACTTCGGAGGAAAGCCCGTCAGAAATATCAATCATGGCAGTAGGGACAATATGCTCCGTTTTAAAAAGGCCTATTATATCAACTCTTGCCTGTGGCATAAGCTGTCTTTTCAATACATATTCATAGCCCGTTAAATCAGGTTTGGCTTCAGGATCATTGTTGAACATTTCTTTTCCCCTATTCAATACCAATAAGCCCGCACAGGCGGCTCCCAAATCGCCGCTTACACAAACAATATCGTCTACTTGTGCCGTATTGCGATAGGTAACCTCTTCCTTTTTAGCCCTGCCCAAAATGGAAATGCTAATCACCATTCCGCTATGGGAAGAAATGGTATCACCGCCCACTAAATCTATTCCATACTCCTCGCAGGCAAAGCGCATCCCCTTATATAATTCCTCCAATGCCTCCACCGAAAACTGGTTGGAAACACCTATGGATACTGTAATTTGTGTAGGTATCCCATTCATGGCACATATATCGGATACATTTACCGATACCGCTTTATATCCCAAATGTTGCAGAGGGGTATAGGTCAAATCGAAGTGTATACCCTCGGCAAGCATATCAGTAGAAAAAAGAATCACTTCATCTTTTCCCGGCTCTATTACTGCCGCATCATCCCCTATTCCTTTTATGGAGGAAGGTTGCTTGAGTATAATTTTTTCAGTTAATCTTTTGATGAGCCCAAACTCGCCCAGCTTGCCTACTTGTGTATAGGCTTGCTTGCCATAGCTTCCGGCAGGGTTTTCAGTTTCCACCGGATTTTATTTTTTGTTCTATTGCAGTAGTGGAGAATCCGGGCAGGAACTCAATGGAAACTACCTCTCCCCCTCTTGCTTTTACGGTATCATAGCCTACAATCTGCTCGGGCTTCCAGTCTCCGCCTTTCACAAGCGCATCAGGCTGCACGAGCTTTATTAAATCGGCAGGAGTGTCTTCATCAAACAAAACAACGGCCGTAACATGGTGCAACGATGCCAGTATCAATGCCCTTGAATCCTGGTCCTGTATGGGCCTGTTGGCACCCTTATTTAGTTTTTTAACTGAGATATCAGAATTTAATCCTACAATCAAAATATCCCCCAAATCGGCTGCCTTAGCCAAATAGGTAACATGCCCTTTGTGCAAAATATCGAAGCATCCATTGGTAAATACAATTTTGTTGTCTTTGAACCTCCAGATGGCGATGGCCCTTTTAAGGTCCTCCGGCTTGTATATTTTAGACTGTATGAACTCCGGTTTCGTCATTTTTATTAATTATCGGTAATATTAACAGGGATACTAAGCCCAAAAATACAATTAAAATAAGTTGGGAACCCCATAATATCCATGCAATTGTAAAGGAGATATTTTGCGAAATAAAGTAAATATGGGTAAGAGCGCTTATTACCAACCATTGATAGGCTCCGATTCCTCCGGGGACAGGCGCTATCACTCCAAATGTACCGAACATCAGAACTACCAGCGCATCAGCTAATGTAAGATGGGATGTTTCGCTAAAACAGAAAAAACAAACATAGAGCATAAGCAGGTACATGAGCCATATTGCCACAGAATAGAACCAAAAAAGGAATGGCTTTTTTAAATTACCTACGCTTTTTATTCCACCCAGAAAATTAGTAATGAACTTTCTTACAAATCCAAAAAGATGGTCCTTTTTCTTGTATAAAAACCATACCCCACCGACCAATACAACAACTACCACAATAAGAATAACCGGGTTAATATGTTTTACAGATTCCCACTTGCTTTCGAGAATGGCTGTTCCTTTTACTCTTATAATAGTGTATACTTTGCTGAAGCTCAATAGCAGCATCAGTAAAAAGAAAAGGAACATTACAAGCAAGTCTATTATCCTTTCCACTACTACAGTACCCACCAGCCCGGCAAAAGATATTTTCTCATACCGGCTCAACACGCCGCACCTCGAAACCTCGCCAAGGCGGGGCAGGGCATAGTTTGCCATATAGCCTATTATTACAGAACAGAATGTATTTAGTACACCGGGCTTTTTACCCCCGGTTCCATCTTCTGAAGCCGGGATAGGTTCAATTAATAACCTCCAGCGAAGTGCGCGGAGAAAATGGCTGAAAGCGCCTATTAATAAAGATAAGCCTACCCAAAAATAATTGGCATTGGAGGCGGCTACTTTGATATTTTTCCAATCATCTGCAGTTATTTTCCGTACGATGAGATATATCAAGCCTATTCCTATTCCTAAGAAAAGCACAAACTTCAGTACATTTTTCAGGAATGAATTCAATTACTTTAGTTTGTTGGTCTGGCTATCGGGATAAACTAAAAAGGGCTTAAATACTTTGGCTTCCTCGGGTGTCATGTGGGCATAGGCAATAACAATTACCAAATCGTCTACCAGGGCTTTGCGTGCCGCAGGGCCATTGAGGCAAATGATACCAGAGTCTCTTTGGCCTTTAATGACATACGTTTCCAGCCTTTCCCCATTATTCAGGTTGACTACCTGTACCTTTTCATTCTCAATAATAGAAGCGGCCTCCATCAGGTCCTCGTCGATAGTAATACTACCAACATAATTCAGATTGGCTTCCGTGATCCGTACACGGTGGATTTTTGATTTTAGAAGAGTTATTAGCATAGGGACGCAAAATTATAAAAATTGAAGGATATAGGAGGAGTGCTAAAATCTATTGGGACGAATACCCTCTTAGTTCAGCTTTTGGTAAGCCTGCCACCAGCGATCGGGCATTTCTTCGGAACAGGCAAGCAGGTAATCCTCATAGGAACAAGGAACCAAATGGTGTCTCTCAAATCTGGATTTGTCATCTCCTTTAAAAGGTACTTCCATCCACCAGCGGTCTGTTTTGAGGCTTTTATAAAATACGATTTCGTGCCCGGGTGTTTTAATTACTACCCTGTATTTCATATAGTCTTTTCCCACCACAACCGGGAAGTCACTTTTACGGTTCGAGAAGCCTTCGAGGAAATACCAAATCATTTGTGCGGCAAGATGAGCCGTTTGCCCTCTATTATCAAACGAGGGGTTCAGCTCATAAATACCTACGGAAGATAGCTTATCACTCATGCCTGCATAACGCATAACCTGGCAAGCCTCTTCCCCATATAATCCATTGGGAGTAGCGTTAGCACATGCCGGAGCATCGGACTGGCGGATAGAGGAAATATCAAAGCTCAATATATCTGCATTTCTTACAATAGGTTCTGCTTCTTCTATTTTCGATTGTATGTGACCAAGCCTGTATACATCGAAATACATCTTTTTGAGTGTTTCGATTTCTTCATTGTTTACAAAGTAGCTCTGGTATGCCACCAGGCTCAAATTAAAAAGCAAAGCCGACGGATGCCGGACTATTTTGTTAAGGTAAGAATTGTTATCAATACTGTCTTCGGTTCCTAGGTCTAGTTTACGGTCAACGCAAACAAGATTTATTGTCTGCTTTAGTTTTTGATAAGCAAGATAATTAGCATAAGTTATATCCTGGCTACCGCCAATGATAATAGGAATAATATTATTCTCCAGTAATTCCGAACAAACAAATTCGACTGCATGATAAGTATCCTTTGGAGTTTGCCCTAGTACGAGATTTCCAATATCGGCTACATGTACCCCGGAAATGGCAGAAAGACTATATAGATATTTCCTTACCGCATCAGGTGC
>JABDAL010000061.1 GCA_013289165.1 Bacteroidota bacterium | reverse complement strand
CAGCTCAAACTAATCAAGCGATTAGAATCACAAATAGGAAACGAAACCAAGTTACTATCTTTCAGGACAGGAACAGAAAGACCTCAATGCCTCTACTGCAAGAGCTTTCACGTAATCAAATTCGGAACGTATTCGAACAAGAGCAAGCCGAGATACAGGTGCAAAGACTGCAAGAAAACATTCAGCAACTTCACCGGCACATCGGTCTACAACGTGAAAAAGAAACACCTCTGGATGAGCTTCATCAAACTCATGCTCGAGAACAAATCCATCCGAGAAATATCGAAACAGTTGCACCTATCAACCGCAACCGTGTTCAACTGGAGACACAGGGCTCTCTGTTCTTTCGAGAAAACATTCACGCGCGAATTCAAAGGAATAGTCGAGACCGACGACGTCTTTCTAAAGTTCAACCAGAAGGGTCGGAGAAAGAATTTTAAGGGCGTAGAATCCAAGAAAAGGGGTATAAGCGACCAGCAAGTGGCCGTGATGGTTCTCGCTGACAGGTACAGGACGCTGGACATGAAGACGACCAAGCTCGGACGGATAAGACGGTCAGATTTAGACCGGGTGATAGACAAATCGAGGCTGAACAAAGACAACATAATCTGTTCCGACATGCACCCCACGATTGAAGGCTTCGTCAAATCTCTCGACTTGCCACACGTGCAGATAAAGTCTTCGGCGAACCAGCACGTCAAAGACGGGTTGTACCACATCAACAAAGTGAACAGCCTGGCATCGGAACTGAAGCGCTGGTTGAACAGGAACTTCATAAACGTGTCCACCAAGTACCTGCAAAATTATCTGTACCTGTTCGAGATGCAGCAGATAATGCGCAATGACGAGAACAAATTGGAATTCTTTCTCGGACATTCGCTAAGGGACGATAGGACGTATGATAGGAAGAAGAGAGTGGAAGAGCGCTATGAAGAATTCCTGAGCTACTGAAACAAGAAAATCACATGAATATATAAAAAAGAACCTACCCCTATCTTGAGGAGTAGGTGTATCTTGGTTACTTTCGGAATTTCACCTTGATACTGTCTACCTTTCTCAATAAGAGTAGGCAAACTGCAACAAGAGCTGTTATGCTCATATTTTAGTTTTGGGCTTATTTTGTCCTTTGGCTTTTGGCCTGCTTTGTTAGAGCGGGCCTTATGGCCAAACCCAACCAATACTTGCCCAAGGCAATGGTTCATTGTATACAACATCCCAATGTAGTAATTTTTACTTTACGAAATCTTGCCGATGTATTCCTTCCTCTTTTTCGTCCAAAAGTCCATGTATGTGTCGCTCTCGTCCTGCAATTTCAATGTAGACGGGTGATTCAGATAGAAGAGCGTTAGGAATTCCTGAGCTACTGATTGAAACAAATCAGTTCATTAAACATAAAAATTTAGGCTTATTATAGCTAAATAACGTAATATAATATTAAAAATCCATGAATAAATTTAAAAATTTCTTTTTAGCTTTGGCTTCTAAAATATTTAAAATGGACTTAATAAAAATTAGTTCTAAAATTTCAGAAGCTAAGGATATAAAAAGTACCCTAAATCATTTACAAAGCAGAATTGAAGGAGAATCCAAGAAACTAAACGATATGGGAATGAATAGTACTGCTATCGAGATGAACGAACAAGATGTAGCGCAAATAATATCAGACTTTTTGCAAAACATATCGAAGCAAAATGCACAAGAGATATTACCCAATTGGAAGTTCGAAATAGCCCAGTCTCTTGAAAACAATTATGAGATTGGAATTTCTTATAGGCTAAAGAAACTTGATGTTAAGCATATAGAAACTTGTCTAAAACAAATCTATGGGTTGGATGTTATTTTTGTGGACACGAGGCCCCAGTATGCTACTGAAAGATATCTTATTGTCTATTTACCAGTGAGTTAAACAAATAGCAGTTATATTAATTTGAAAGTGAATGGCTTATGTCAATAAAAACACTATGTTAATACATGGCCTAAAATAAATACATCCTGTCCTCCGCCTAATGTATCTTGAAAAAATCCGCATCCGGAGTTTAAGGTAGGAAAATCGGAAGGGGTTGATCCGCATACCCACACATTGTTGCCATCGCTTTGTATGGAATACCCAATATCTCCTCCATAATAAGTTGCCCATTTACGCACCCCGGAAGCGTTAAATTGCAATATAAATGCATTACCATTTATTGATGCAGGCGCCCCTTGGAAATAGGCTCCTCCTCCTGGATTAAGTGTTGGAAAATCTGCTGAAGCTGAAAATCCCGTTACCCATACATTTTTACCATCGCTACTAATGGAATTAGCAACATCATCATTACTTCCTCCATAATAGGTAGCCCATTTACGTACCCCTGCAGTATTGAATTGTAATATAAAGGGAGTTTCCCACCCGGGAAGTGCCCCCGGAAATAGGTTCCCCCTCCCGGATTTAGTGTAGGAAAATTTGTTGATTCTGTCTCTCCCGTTACCCACACATTCGTACCATCACTATTGATAGAGCTACCATAATCTAGTCCGCTTCCTCCATAATAGGTTGCCCAATCTACTATCCTTACGTCACATTGCCCATTCCTTAAAAAACCGTGACATAACCGTTTTTGAATTCCTTATTTTTTGTGCTCTTTTTCTTTTGGGTCATCCTGCACCGGAGGTGTGGCCTTGGCAATTTCCTCTATGCCTTCCAACAGGCGGTCCAACTCCCAGGTCGAATTATAGATATTCGGTGATACCCTTACACAATTCAGTTTTTCATATACAATGGGGGTAACGAATATCTTCTTATCCCCAAATAACTTATCACATATATCGCCTCCTTTCCAGCCATCTATAGAGAAGCTGGCTATGGCGCAGGAATATTTGGGCATAGCAGAAGTACTAAACGACACTTTTGGGATAGCCTTGGCTTTGTTCATCCAGTAGTCCTTCAAGTAGCGCAGGCGGGCTTCCTTACGCTGTATGCCTATACCCGATTGAAAATCGGCAGCATTGCCTATTGCCATTTCCGATGCCATAGAGCGTGTGCCCAGGTTTTCAAATACCCTTATGTCATCCTGCCCCGATTTATCGTCGCCCAGCAATGCCCACACATTCTTTATCTTATCCTTTTTAATATAGAGCATCCCGCTGCCAAAAGGGGCACCCAGCCATTTGTGCAGGGAAGTGGCAAAATAATCGGCATTAATATCAGGTATTTTAAAGTCAATCTGGTTAAAGGAATGGGCTCCGTCCACAATCACTTCACAACCCCTTGCATGGGCCATATCGGCTATAGCCCGGGCTGGCATTATTTGTCCCACCCAGTTGATAACATGGGTTATATGTACAATCTTAGTTTTTGAGGTGATTTTATCGGCATAAGCCTTTACAATAGCCTCATCATTCTCAAGGGGAAAATCCCAATCAACCCAGTTGAGCTTAATGCCATCCCTTTTTTCCCTTTGTTTCCACGCGGTCATCATGTGGGGATAGTCATACTTGGTTAATACCACCTCATCGCCCGCTTTCAAATTCAACCCGAAAATAACAGTATTAAGGCCCTCGGTAGAGTTACGATTTATGGCAATTTCCTCCGGTGAACAACCTGCCATTGTAGCCAGCTTTGCCCGCAAGGGTTCCCTTCCTCCATCAAGTATCCTCCACATAAAATAAGAAGGTCCTTCGTTACACATTTTATAATTTTCAATATGGGCATCCTGAACCACTTTAGGCTGGGCACTTACCCCTCCCGCATTCAGGTTAATAATGTTAGGCGATAAAGTATAGCTCTCCCTTACCCACGACCAGAAATCCTCATCATTGGCTGTTTCGCCGGGGCTTAAACTGCCAAGTTTATTTACTTTTTTCTCTAATGTCTCGGCAAACACCGGGTTCGAAAATTTTAAAAAGGATAAAGAACCTGCCAGAAGGGTAGATTTGCTGATAAAGTCTCTTCTTGATACCATAGGATTAGAAGGATAGGTTTGTTCAAATGTAGAAATTAATTTGGAACAGCCACGAGAATGAAATAAGGGCAAAAAAATATCGAATATGAAAGAGGTATTTAAAAAAATATTACCTTTGCACCCCTTTAAAAGAAAAAACAGTTAAAAATCTGAAAACCATGTACGCAATTGTAGATATAGCAGGGAAGCAGCATAAGGTAAAAAAGAAACAAAGAATCTATGTACACCGCCTTGATGCAGCCGAAGGAAGCCAGGTAGAATTCAATAAGGTTCTATTGGTAGATAAGGATGGAGCCGTTAGCGTGGGCATGCCCTTTGTAGATGGAACCCGTGTAGCTGCCAAGGTTGTAGCTCATGTAAAGGATGACAAAATATTGGTTTTTAAGAAAAAACGTAGAAAAGGCTACAAAAGACTCAATGGGCACCGTCAATACCTTACCGAATTACTTATTCAAGGCATATTGGGTGAAGGAGAAATATTGGAAATAGAAGAAGAAGTAACGCCAATTGAGGAGGAAATTGTAATGTCAGAAAATGGAGATGGAGAAGAACTGGTAGAGGAGGAAGGTCAGGAAGAAGAAGTAGAGGAGATTGAGGAAGCTCCTAAAAAGAAGAAAAAAGCTGCTCCGAAAGCAAAAAAGGCTACTGAAAAAAAGAAAACAACTCGTAAAAAGTAATAAAAAATAAAAATATAAACCGTCATGGCACACAAGAAAGGGGTCGGTAGTTCAAAAAACGGAAGAGAATCACACAGTAAGCGCTTAGGCGTTAAAATATTTGGCGGGCAAACTGCCAAGGCCGGAAATGTTATAATTCGCCAAAGAGGTACTTCTTACCATCCGGGTAAAAATGTAGGTATCGGAAAGGACCACACCATTTTTGCATTGGTTGATGGAACAGTAGTATTTACTACCAAGAAAGCAGACAGGCGCTATGTGTATATAAAACCTGCTGAGGAAGCAATAGTTGCTGAAGCTCCTAAAAAGCCGAAGAAGGTAAGCGCAGAGGCGTAAATTATCTATATTTTATACTAAAAATCCTTCCAATCACCGGAGGGATTTTTTATTTATGAAATTTCGGTTGGGTATAGTTTATTTTCGTCTATTATTTTCTTGGGTTCGACGAAATTTTTAGGGTGCGGGGATATTGCTGAAATAAATTAGTACAAAATTTCAACTATAATAATCTCACCAAAATTACCTGCCATGTTAGTTTCATTTAAAATTTTCCCGCAAAATCCATTTATCGCCGAAAAGCAAAAAATGGTTAACGACCATTTACAAACTGCTGCTCTCTTTCATATTAAAGCCTCCAACGATTTGAAGGAAGGCAGGTATGGAAAAGCCGCACATAATGCACTTTTAGCCCAAAAGTATCTTGACCTGGCAAGTGAAAATAAGAGAGAAGAAGAGAATCAAAAAGGGTGACGGAATTTTATTATTCCCCTCAAGTTTGCAATACACCCACGTTATAAGGACGCGTAATGGGAGCGTGATTAGCCATTTCAATACCCATGGAAATCCATTTGCGGGTATCAAGCGGGTCAATTATTTCATCTACCCAAAGCCTTGATGCAGCATAGTAGGGGGAGAGCTGTTTATTGTATTTATCCATTATACTATCCAACAGCTTCTTTTCTTCTTCCTTGCTAACTTCTTTCCCTTTTGCTTTCATAGCACTCACTTGTATTTGCAGCAGGGTTTTCCCGGCTTGCTCGCCACCCATCACTGCTATTTGTGCTGTGGGCCATGCTACAATCAGGCGTGGGTCATAAGCTTTGCCACACATAGCATAGTTGCCTGCCCCGTATGAATTACCAATAATAACTGTAAGCTTGGGAACCACGCTATTCGACATGGCATTTACCAGTTTGGCTCCGTCTTTTATAATTCCTCCATGTTCCGAACGTGAGCCCACCATAAACCCGGTAACGTCCTGTAAAAATACAAGAGGAATTTTTTTCTGGTTGCAGTTCATTACAAACCGGGCAGCCTTATCTGCCGAGTCAGAATAAATAACACCACCAATCTGCATTTCACCCTTTTTGCTTTTTACAATTTTACGCTGGTTAGCAACAATTCCTACTGCCCAACCCTCAATTCGCGCCAGGCCGCATAATATTGACTTGCCATATTCGGCTTTGTATTCCTCAAAATCAGAATTATCCACTAATCTTTCAATAATATCCCGCATATCGTAGGGCTTTTCCCTTGTTTCAGGAATTAAGCCATATATTTCCTTCGGGTCTTTGGCAGGCATTTTGGGTTCTGCTTTATCATATCCGGCAGCTTCATATTTCCCTATCTTATCAAATATCTTTTTTATTTTATCGAGGCAGTCTTTGTCGTTTTCGCATTTGTAATCGGTCACTCCTGATATTTCTGACTGGGTTGTAGCTCCACCCAGGGTTTCATTATCAATATCCTCGCCAATAGCTGCTTTCACAAGATAAGAGCCGGCTAAAAAAATAGTACCCGTCTTATTTACAATCAAAGCCTCATCGCTCATAATAGGTAAATAAGCTCCGCCCGCAACACAACTACCCATAATAGCGGCAACCTGGATAATGCCATGGGATGACATAATAGCGTTATTCCTGAATATCCTGCCAAAGTGTTCTTTATCAGGAAATACTTCATCCTGCATAGGAAGAAATACACCTGCACTATCCACCAGGTAAATTATCGGGAGATGGTTCTCCATGGAAATTTCCTGTGCCCGTAAGTTCTTTTTAGCTGTTATAGGAAACCATGCTCCTGCCTTCACGGTCGCATCATTAGCTACTACCACACACTGCCTTCCACTAACATACCCAATTACAACAACAACTCCTCCGCCCGGGCAACCGCCTACATCTTCATACATTTCATCAGCAGTAAAGGTGCCTATTTCTATCCGGGGCTTTTGTGGGTCCAATAAATAGTTTACTCGTTATCTTGCACTAAGTTTCCCTAATTCATGTTGCGCTTCAATTTTTTTCTTGCCTCCTCCTTCATATACCTTGGTTGTCTTTTGTTCTAATTTAGACAAGAGCATCCTCATAGTATCCTCGCGCTTATTGAATTCCATTTCTTTTGCCATTGAGCTTTTTGTAGAGGAAACAAAGATATCATTTTTATCTGCCATAAAGGGGTTGAATAGGTTTTGCAGGAACCCCTGTTTCACCAGGCTCCTGCAAGGTGAGTTTTAACGCAAGCTATTGGTCTTATAAGGGGACTAATAATTAAATGTTCCGGCAACAGCAAAATGGTCTGACAGGTCACTATGATTAACATTCCATTTTTTACGGAACACTACTATTTGCATACTGCCCTTTAAATTTTCATGCGGTACAGGCGAATAGAAAATATAATCTATTAATTGGGGCTTAATGGTTGTTCCCAATATAAAGTCATTGTTGGAATAATCGTAGGAATAACATCTGTCGCCTTCCAATGGGCAGGGAGTGAATTTTAAAGCACTCACAAGGTGGCTATAACATATAGAAGAATCATGTACAGTATTAAAATCACCTGCAATAAATTGGGGTACATTTTCATGGGAATAGGGTTCTAATAATTCCTTTTTAATTTCGGCATATTGTTTATCCCGTATAGGCTGAACATTCTTACCACTGTTTAAATCGGATTGAAGGTGCGTGCCTACCAATTGAAAGCAGAAACCGTTTTTCTGCCCTTCTATCAGGATAGCTCCCTTGGTAGCAAGCCTGTCAGAGCCATTAGCTTCTTTAAAGAAAATCTGTTTCACGACCTCCAAGGGAACTTTGCTGATTATCCATACCCCGCAACTTGTCTTCCACCAAGTGTTTTTACGCGGGTCACCGGATTCATAAGGGAAATAGGCTTTCAGGCTGTCGCGGATAATATTGCGGGCTGTTTTATCAAAGGTTTCTTCAAATACTATTACATCAGCATCCTCATCTTTCAGCACATTGGCAATTTCTTGTGCTCTTTCTGCCTGCCCTGTATGGACAAATAAGTGAGGCAGCATATAAATGTTCCATGTTAAAATTTTAATCTGCCCGCCCTTACTTTGGTTATCACATTGTCCTGAAGCAATGTGAGCATACATTAATAATATAAACAGTGGTAGGATTCTTTTCGAATGCTTAGTTATATTATACATTGTATAAATATTTTTTGGTTGCACAAACTTCTGTAGATAGTATTACGTGAGTATTTTCATAATTTTATTAAAATTTAATATGGCTTTAATAAAACCCGGAAAGCCTTAGCAATAAAGACATTTGCAGGATACAGTAAGAATTTCAACAGCGGGCTGTTTATAAGTTACAGATATAGATAGCAGGGGAGGAGACAGACATGTCCTTAACAACTCTTAACAATCTGCTTTAAACCCCTGCTATGTTACATGGTCTTAACAGTAAATAAAAAATCTTAAAGCCATGAAACGGTTTGTAGTTATTTTCACTTTAGCGCTATTGTTGTTCTCGGCAGAACAAACACAAGCCAGGTGTTATGCACATTATTACTCCTATCATTTTCGTCCTGTTATTGCATACAGGCCTTATTATCATAGAGCCTGGATACCGGTTATTGGAGATGGAGTTGGAGATTCCACCAGTATTACCGGGTTCCGGGTTATTGGTACTAAGTAAACTTTGTGTGAAGTGTGTGTTTATCAAAAAGGGCCCCGTAAGGCCCTTTTCTATTTGAAGTAAAACTTATATCACAGCCATTTTCTCCCTCGAATATTCCCCGGCTTTTAGCTTTTTATTTATTTCAGAGAATGATTTGATAGAATACTCTACGTCTTGCAGCGTATGTGATGCGGTGGGTATAATACGTAATAAGATAATACCTTTTGGTACTACAGGGTATACTACTATCGAACAGAAGATACCATAGTTCTCCCTCAGATCGAAAGTAACGTTGGTTGCTTCCGGTACAGTACCATTAAGATAAATAGGAGTTACAGGTGATTGTGTTCCGCCAATTTCAAAGCCTGCTTTTATAAGCCCGCTTTGCAGCGCATTTACAATTTCCCATAATTTGGCTTTATATTCCGGGTGGTTTCGTATCAATTCCAAGCGTTTTAAAGCGCCTACTACAACAGGCATAGGCAATGACTTTGCAAATATTTGTGAACGCATATTGTAACGCAAATATTCTACCATATTTTCATCGCCTGCTAAAAAGCCTCCTATAAGTGCAAAGGACTTTGCAAAGGTTCCGAAATATATATCTACCCCATCCTGAACGTCTTGTTCCTCTCCTGTTCCTGCACCCGTTTTTCCCATAGTGCCTATTCCGTGTGCATCATCCACAAAGAGCCGGAAGTTATATTTCTTTTTCAGGGCAACAATTTCTTTCAGCTTACCTTGCTTGCCCGACATCCCGAATACTCCCTCTGTAATTACCAATATGGAGCCATCCGTGTCTTTCACATTAGCTTCAGCCCTTTGAAGGAGCTTTTCAAGGCTTTCCATGTCGTTATGGTTATAAGCAAAGCGCTTACCCAAGTGCAATCTAACACCATCTACTATGCAGGCATGGGCCTCGGCATCATATACTATCACATCGTGGCGGTCAACCAGGCAGTCAATAGCTGAAACCATTCCCTGGTAACCGAAATTAACCAGTACGGCATCCTGTTTCATTACAAAAGCAGCGAGTTCTGATTCGAGTTGCTGGTGGTAGTTAGAGTCACCCGACATCATACGGGCACCCATTGGTAGAGCCAATCCGTATTTAGCGGCAGCTTCTGCATCTGCTTTTCTTACTTCGGGATGATTAGCTATTCCTAAGTAGTTGTTCAAACTCCAGGTAAGAACCTCTTTTCCGCGAAATTTCATACGGCTGTCTATTTCACCTTCCAGTTTTGGGAACATAAAATAACCATGTGTTTGTTTGGAGTATTGTCCTAAGGGGCCACGCCGTTCGCGGATTTTTTCAAAGAGGTCTTTCATTTCTGTGTTTGTATTTTGTGGAGCGCAAAGTTATAAAAATGTTAATTATTGCATTTTTTTGGCAATAGGCTGTTAGTAAGAACATTGAACTATATATATATGCAATACAACAGAAAGATACCGATTTAAAATATAGGAGTTAATATTTTTCTTACTTTTGCGCCTCCAAAAAATAGGCCCGTTCGTCTAGGGGTTAGGACGCCAGGTTTTCATCCTGGAAACAGGGGTTCGATTCCCCTACGGGCTACTATGAGGGAATTATCGGAAAAATAGCCAATATTTCCCTTTTTATTTTCCTCGTAGTCTCTTGAAAATAAGGCAGCCAACTCAAAATATTCATTCAGTCTTTTGGTTAGATATTCCCTTTTTTTAGAATTATAAACAATCCCTTCAGGGAATAATATATTTTGAATTTCTTTTTTATTCCTTATATCTGTAGAAACCCACATTTCATTAATGTTTTCAAGAGTTTTTAAGGATTTGTCCAGCAAGATATCGAGGTTAGATATTTGTTCGGGTACGTGGTTACATTTTACCTGTAAATCCACTATTTCTTTCTCCAATTCATCTTTTAGTTTCTCGTAAAATTCCTCACTTTCCTTGATTTTACCTAGTGCATAGTTCCTTTTTAACCCAAACAATTCGTTTTGCCGTTCTTTTAGCTGCTTTTCCGCTTGATTCAACCTTTCTCTGTCCTCGCCTGTTAGGTATTTGTAATAGGCTTTAAATTGTTTTTTAAAGGGTAAATAGGCCTGCGGGTTAAGCTTGTATTCGCTTAGGAGATCAAGAAACATTTGGTTGGCTCCTTTATGCAATGCCTTTGGTGTAGTCTCTGCATTTAGGCTTACCCCTCTACATTTTTGGCATTTGTAATAATGAATTTTTTTCTTCTTGTTTTCATATCCAGTCATTTTTCTGCTACAGTTGCAGCAAACTAAAAATCCGGCGAGGGGACGTACAGAATGATTCTTGCAGGGCTTAGAATGTTTTGGTTTATTATTAATGATATCCTGCACCCTTTTGAATATGTCTACACTTATCATTGCCTCCCATTTACCCTTTACCGGTTCTCCATCCGTAAGTTTATTTATTCCTACTCCGCAATAAAACGGATTGCGCCACATCTTTGATAATTTTTGCGCATACATCTTTACCGAATACAACTTTCCCAGTTGTTTTATGATCTCAGAATCGGGTAATCCTTCTTCAGCTTTCCAATGCCAGGCTTTTTTTAATGCTTTGCCGGTTTCATTAATTACAATTCGTTGTTCAGGAGCAAAAAACTTCGGATTCCTTACCCTCCTTCCGTAATGGTCATATCCCATCGGTGCGTTTCCAAGACACAATCCCTTTTTCACATAGTCCTTCATGCCCCCGTATGTTATTTCCTTGCGGTCAAGGTTTTCTTTATGTGCTGCAAGTAATGAATTATATACCGAGAGTTTACCCATATCGGTTGAAGTATCTATACCTGATGAAATTTCGATGAGATGAACACCGAGATTATCTACCAGTTCATTTACTATTCCGACAGCATTACCTCCCGAACGACTGAACCTGCTCATTTTGTATATCAGAATAGCATATGGTTTTATTTTAACACTCCTTACTTCGTCTATCATCTTCATAAACTCTTTACGGGTGAAGTCCTTTTTTGCACTCTCATAAGTGCCGCCGAAAATTTTAGTCACTACATAGTCATTCTTCGTAGCAAAAAGGCGCGATTCTCTTTCTTGCCGTTCCACACTATTGTTATGGTCAAATTGTTCTTTTGAAGAAACTCGTGTATAAATCCATACTACCTTCGAAGGAATAATAACTTCCTCTTTCGCTTTTGCGAATTGTTTAAAATAATCAAGGTTACTCATGGCACTTTATAGTTTGGTGTTTTTGAATGGTAGAATTCTATTCCTGTTCCTTGTTAACGTGTGAGTATGTCATTTTTACAAGTTTCATAAGCATATCAATTATTTTTTCGGCTTGCGCATTCGTATAGTTTTCATATTCCGGACATTTTCTCAGTTCGTCAGGAGTTATTCGGGCTTGGTTATTTAATTCATTATTCGCATCTTGTATTTGCATCTGTGATTACTGCATCACTCTCTTTCGGTATTTGCGATAAGAAAGCAAGGTTCGTAATTTGGCCTGTATCTTGCAGTACCATTTTAAAGTTTTTCTGTTTTTTCAATATTTACTATCAGATCGCCCTTTTTGGTTGGAGTATAACTATACTTGCAGTAGGGGTTAAATACTACACCTTTCATAAATTCAACTATATTTTCCTTGCTAACCTTCTTTTCCTTTTCTGTTTTTATTATTTTGGTGCCGGTACCTTTGTCATAATGCAGAGTGATTTTTTTATACTCGTTGCTCCGGAATATTCGTAATAAATCCTCTTCTTCCTTCGTAAAGATCTTTAAATCGGGCATATATTCCCTCTTTTCTTCTGATGATACAAAATCTAGTATATAATTAGTAATGGAAATATAAATATGTGTTTCCCGAAATAGGGATTGC
>JABDAL010000060.1 GCA_013289165.1 Bacteroidota bacterium | reverse complement strand
TCTTTAGATGTAGTGGTGGAGTTAATTGATGATGCCGATGAATCTTTTAAAATTGTTTCAACTGCATTGCGAAAAGGTAAAGCAGTGGTTTCCGCAAACAAAAAGATGATTGCCGAGCATCTTGAGGAACTATACGCAATACAGCGCAAAACGGGGGCATCTTTACTATATGAAGCGGCCGTGTGTGGGAGTATTCCAATTATCAGGAACCTGGAGGAATATTATGATAATGACTTGCTTGCTTCACTGGATGGAATATGCAACGGTACTACCAATTACATACTAACTAAAACATCGGAAGAAAATAAAACCTATGTAGAAGCCTTAAAAGAGGCACAGATTAAGGGTTTTGCAGAAACTAATCCACGATTAGATGTGCAGGCATTTGACCCTAAATATAAATTAACCATACTGCTCAATCATACGTTTGGGTTATTTGTGAAGCCGGATGATATACTCAATTTCGGTATTCAGAATTTATCATCCGCCGATTCCATATTTGCGCGGGAAAAGGGGTTAAGAACAAAATTAATTGCACATACTTCGAAAGTAGATGGTAAAGTAGTAGGGTATGTTATTCCTACATTTGTTAAACAGGATAGTATGTTTTATGGGGTGCGCAATGAATTTAATGCCCTGCAATTGGGTGCAGCGTTCAGCGATAAGCAATTTTTTTATGGTAAAGGTGCGGGTGGTCACCCCACTGCTTCTGCCGTATTATCCGATATTTCAGCGTTGGGGTACCAATATAGATATGAATACAAAAAAGTAGAGCAGAATGGTATAAATCCTTTTTCTAATGACCACTTGATAGAAGTTTATTTGCGTTATCCCAATGAAACGTTGTTAAAAGACTTAGGTGTAACAGATATCAAACAACGGTTTTCTTCCGATGATACACAATATATAATTGGAAAGGTTAGTATTGAGGCATTATTAAAGCAAAAATTGAATGAAAGAGAAGATGTATTTATTGCCAAATGGAACTGATACAACAAAGTTTAATTATTTTGTATGCAATTTTAGTTGATATAATAAGTTAACATAGCATGAAGAAATATATCATTGGGATAGTTTCTATAATGCTCAGCTTAAGCCAGGTAGGTGCGCAGTCCTATATTTTGACTGATGTCGCAGGGCTTAGGGTATTTGGGTTTTCCGGAGATGGAGGAGCAGCTACAAATGCCCACATGTATAACCCTATGGGCGTTTATGTTGATAATTCAGGTAATATATATTTTACAGATTGGGGCAATTCGAGAGTAAGGTGGGTGAATGGGAATGGAATTATTAATACAATGTCAGGAAATGGGGTTTATGGCTACTCCGGCGATGGGGGGCAAGCTACGGATGCTGAATTAAATGGCCCCATGGAAGTTTTTAAGGATGCTTCAGGTAATATCTATATTACAGATATTGGTAATGCGCGTATACGGAAAGTAAATACAAGCGGTAGTATTTCCACCTTTGCAGGAAGTGGTAAATATGGTTATTCGGGAGATGGAGGTCCAGCCACAGCAGCCGATTTTGCTGACCCTATTGGCATTTGCAGCGATGCGGTAGGGAACATTTATCTGACAGATGTATTTAATAACAGGGTTCGTAAAATAAATACTGCCGGAATTATTTCTACCGTGGCAGGAAACGGAGTGCGTGGTTATTCGGGGGATGGAGGGACTGCCAGCCTGGCCGAGATGTATTATCCGACTGGTGTTGCTGTAGATAATACAGGAAATATTTATATAGCTGATGCGGATAATAGCTGTATTCGCAAAGTAAATACCTATGGAATTATTTCAACTATTGCAGGTAATGGGGCAGTGGGCTATTCCGGCGATGGGGTAGCCGCAACAGCTACCAGGTTATTTTATCCGGCGGGAGTTGCTGTAGATAAATGGGGAAATGTTTATATAACAGACAGTTTTAATAGCAGGATAAGAAAAGTAGATTCTGCAGGCATAATTACAACTATTGCCGGGAATGGGATACCTGGATATTCTGGCGTAGGAGGCTTTGCTACGCTGGCAGAAATATTGAATCCCGTTGATATTGTTACAGATACATCCGGCAATTTATATTTTACGAATGCATTTAATAATCATATTCAGAAACTTTCCCCTGCTCCTGCTGAAGCAGCGCCCAATGCTTATGTGAAGGTATATCCCAACCCGAGTGATGCTGTGTTTACTTTTATGGTTGAAAATTATACAGGATATTTGAGGGCGGAGATATATAATGTGTTGGGGCAAAAAGTCTCTTATATTGGATTAAACCAGGAAAGTACGCGAATCAACCTGGCGGGTAATAGCAGGGGAGTTTACTTCTACAGAGTGCTTACAGCAGATAACCGGACTTTTGCAGCAGGAAAAATAGTCCTTTTGTAATAAAGCTAGCTAATTACTTTTCCCGGTCAGGATTAATCGCCTGGATTCTATTTCCTTACCATTTGAAACTACACTATAATAATACATTCCTGCTGACAGTCCTTTCTTGGGTAATACAATATCTGTTATACCTTTCTCCTTAACTGCAAGTGTTTTTACCAGTTTTCCATTCATGTCGAATAGTAAAATAGCTGCATTTCTACTTTGTTCAGGTAAGTAACAATGTATAAGGGCATTATTGATGGGATATGTATTTATTTCTGTTTCCTCCGGTATATTTACTATATGCTTATTAGATAGAATTGAACTATCCAATTGTCCCTGGAGGCGGGTTACTTTTTTGTCTTCATCTTTTATGGCCTCTACAAGTAAACTAACTAGGTTGCCATAAGCAACAGTTTTTAATCCATCCCCGGTTGTGGTTACAGCTTCCGGTGCAACTCTTTCTACAGATTGTGCCAATAAACCCATTTGCCGCGTGGAACAGAATTCCTTGTATTGTGGAATATTGCCGCTAATGCTTACCGCAGCTTTGAAATTATAGGTTACTCCGTTTAATAATAAAACCTTATCCAAGGCATTTTTTATTTGATGTATATTCTCTTTTACAGTAGAATCACTGATAGTATTCCATCCATAGGCATAGGCTTGTCCGCTTCCCAGAACATAAAACTTATCCTGCCCATTATATTTTACTGCCCAGGTTTTGGTGGCTGAGTCATTCACCCAGTTTATTCCGGAATAAATAGAATTGGTAGTGGCATTTGAAAATATATCAAAGGAGTTAGTGTTTAAATTACCTGTAATTTGAACTTTATCCCCTTTGTCAATATTGGAGCCAATAAGCAAGTTATTGCCGGGCGAAAGACGCATATTTTCGGTTCCATTAATAGTAAAAGCAATACTGTTCGAAACCGGATGAAGTATACCTGTCTTACTATCACCCCACCAGGAGAAATCGGGTGTCGAGTCTGTCGAAAATATATTGGAGCCTTGGATATAGGCTGAAGAAAGTATCTTTCCCGTATTATTAGAAAAGAGGCTATTCCCAATTATCTGGAGTTCTGTATTTGCTGGAGGCTGGGTAATGCTTCCAATTGAAAGGGCTCCGGTAGTATATAGTTTTAGCTGTGCACTTGCAACAGAACAGCTTAATAGTATTAAAAAGATTGCTGATGCTTTTTTGCTTAATATTTTCATGGTATGTAATAATTAAATGATATTAGTTTTATAGTATTATATATTAATTGCATGGACTGGGTAGTAGTCCAAATTCACTTCCTAATGGAGCCGTAAAAGTTCCATTTATAGTGATAGAATTTACAGCCCGGAAATATTTTACGTCACCACTATTTAGTGAGATGGAATCATTGCTATTTCCAAATGTGATGGATGATTTAACGGAATATGTATAGGATGCAAGATCGGCATTGGTTAAGAGTGTCGTTGCTGTTCCACAATCTAATTTCAGCTTATAGTAATGAAAATAATCAATCAACATATATTGGGGGAAGGGTGTAGCAGGATTAAAATGAGCCGATGAATCATTAAGCCCTGAGTTAATATAGAGTTTTAGAGGATGCATGGTCATGGTAGGTGAATTGTAACCTTCAAAAAAAGGCTTGTCATCTACTAAAAATATAATGCAATTAGTGTTCCATTCAAGAGCATATTTGTGAAATGAAGTAAATAGCGGGGTAGAGCTATAATATGTCCCTGAGCCAACTGTTGCATCACTGCAATGTCCGTTTTGATAACTCCACCCGGCAAGAATAGTATCCGCATATTTATATTGAACACTGGTTTGTACTACAGGGTCAATTTCATTGTGTATTGAAATACAACTCGTGTCAGAAACTTCATAAGCCATCCAATAGCCCGGTTGAAACTTTTCTCCGCAAGGGACACCATTAACATAAAAGCCGGGTAACTTTGCATAAATTTCATAATAACCGTAGGAGTAATTAGAAGAATCGGATACTATTCCTCCTGTTGCAAATGTTTCTCTGTCGCAAGGTACTGGAGCATAGCCCGGACCATCCGTTCTCAATGTCAAACTTCCACCTGATACAGTAACATTTCCTTTTTGATATGCTTCGCCTCCTCCCCAATTACAACAATCTCCACTTGGACAATCCAACACATGCCATAACCCGGTATTTAGAGTGTCTGAATTAAATTCGTCACTTTTAATGGAATCCAACTGCCAGTTCATGTCATTTATTGGCGTTTGGCAATAGAGCGAATGACTTGCCGCAGAAATTATTAAAAGCAATAATAAGACAGACTTATAATATATATTCATCCCCTGTTGTCGACATGTTAACGGAATCTAAATTAAAAAATTGTGAGTAAAGTAGAATTAAAATATTTTGCGCCTAATACGGGAAGGCCTCATTTTTCTACATATTACTTACATTTGACATAATTGTGATAAATGTTCTATGACTGAATTACTGTTCAATGATAAAAATATTTTTTTCTGGATTGGCTTTCTAATAATAGTTTTGAGCCTGCTTTTTCAGTTTCTGCAGAAAGAAAAGCCGGCCTTATTACTTCTTGTAGCAGCCGGTTTCTTTTTTTTCTTTTATGCAACATTGGAAGTCCCTTTCTTAAATCTCTGGGATGAGCGATTCCATGCATTGGTTGCTAAGAATTTTTTGTATCACTTCTTTATACCTACGCTATATGATGAAGAGCTTTTTAAGATGTCCTACGGGTGGGCAACAGCACATATATGGGTTCACAAATTTCCCTTGTTTCTTTGGCAGGGTACCCTGTTTTATAAAATATTCGGAGTAAATGAAATAGCCTTTCGCTTGCCGGGGGCATTGCTATGTAGTATCATGGTGTATGGAGGGTATAGATCGGGCAAACTTATATATAATCAACAGGCCGGATATATTACGGGCATATTAATAGCGACTTCTTCCTATTTATGGCAGCTTGTTTCAGGCTTTGCTCCGCTTGACCAAAATGATTTGGTATTTACCGCATACATTTCCTTAAGCATATGGACCATGATAGAATATGTTTATTCAGGAAAATTATACTGGGCATTATTGACAGCCATTTTCTCCGGATTTGCAATTCTTACCAAGTGGGTGGTTGGATTGCTTGTGTATTTAATCTGGTCAGCCTATACTTTCTTTAAATATAAATGGGATTTCAAGCAATACGCCATTGTTTTTTGGTCTGCATTACTAAGCATTGCAATTTCAATACCCTGGCAGGTGTATATTTTTATGCAGTACCCTTTTGAGGCAAAAAGAGAATATGAATTTAACCTGCACCACCTTAATTCTGTGATCGATTCACAAGGCGGGCCTCTTTATTACCATTTTACTTATATGGGATTAATTTTCGGCTCCTTAGTACCTGTCTTTCTCGCTCCTTCATTGGTTTTTTTCTATCTGAAAGGTAATAATAGAAAAATGAATCTGTCCTTAATTATTTCCATTATTTTTGTATACCTTTTTTACTCGATTGCAAAAACAAAAATGCAGTCATTTACGGCAATTATTATACTTCCAATGTATCTCTCGTTGGCAGTTTCCATTGTTTATTTTTGGGAATGGGTTTCGATGAAAATAAAATCTTCTCACAAAGTAAATTCTCTATTATTTTTAGGAGTGTTTTTGATTCTTGTTTGTATGCGGTTAAATTTCAATTCTTTAAAAGCTAATAATGGCTTTTGGGGAAAAGATGTGGATTGTTATGATGGGTTGAAACATAATAAAGCAATTTTCCAACGATTGAATGTTCCTTCCAATGCGGTTTTATTTAATATTCCCGGTTGCCATCCTATTGAGGCGATGTTCTATACTGGCTTACCTGCCTATGGTTTTATTCCTGATGAAGTTCAGTATAAGGAGCTAAAAGATAACAGAAGGGTAGTAGCAATATTTAACCCTTCCGGAGGTAAGTTACCAGATTACTTAGCTAATGACAAAGACGTGATTATATTGAAAGACACGCTTCACCCATGCGAATAAAATGCTTTATTTTGCAATATTCACAGCCCTTGTTTCACGAATTACCGTAACCCTTACCTGTCCAGGATAGGTCATTTCGTTCTGAATCTTCTGGGCTATTTCAAATGAAAGTACTTCTGCCTCTTTATCGCTGATTTTTTCGCTGCCGACAATTACCCGCAGTTCACGCCCTGCTTGTATGGCATAAGTCTTCTCCACACCTTTGTAAGAAAGTGCAAGTGATTCGAGGTCGCGTAAACGTTTGGCATATTGTTCCACAATTTCCCGCCTTGCACCTGGTCGGGCACCTGAAATAGCATCACAAACTTGTATAATAGGAGAGAGCAGGTCGGTCATTTCTATCTCATCGTGGTGTGCCCCGATTGCATTACAAACTTCAGGGCGTTCTTTATATTTTTCTGCTAATTTCATGCCCAGCAATGCATGCGGCAATTCCGGCTCTTCATCAGGAACCTTGCCTATATCATGCAGCAAACCTGCACGTTTAGCAAGTTTAGGATTAAGCCCCAATTCCGATGCCATAGTTGCAGCTAAATTGGCCACCTCACGGGAGTGCTGCAATAAATTCTGCCCATATGAAGAACGATATTTCATTTTCCCTACTATCCGTATAAGATCGGTATGGAGGTTATTAATCCCGAGATCAATAACTGTTCGTTTACCTACTTCAATAATTTCATCTTCCAGTTGCTTGCGGCATTTTTCCACAACCTCTTCAATTCTTGCCGGGTGAATACGTCCATCTAATATGAGCTGGTGCAGTGCCATTCGGGCAAGTTCACGCCGAACCGGATCGAAGCAGGAAATTACAATGGCTTCAGGTGTATCGTCCACAATGACTTCAACGCCTGTTGCAGCTTCCAATGCCCGAATATTTCTTCCCTCACGGCCTATAATACGGCCCTTCATTTCGTCATTTTCAATATTAAATACTGTAACAGCATTTTCTATTGCAGTTTCCACTGCAACTCTTTGTATGGATTGAAGAATTATCTTTTTTGCTTCTTTATTGGCTGTGAGTTTAGCTTCCGCTATAATTTCTTTCGCATATAGGGCACCTTCAGTTCTTGCATCTCCTTTCAGTGATTCAATAAGTTGGGCTTTTGCCTCTTCAGCAGAAATTTCAGATATGACTTCCAATTGTGCCACCTGCCTTTGGTGCATTTTGCTAAGTTCTTCATTCTTCCTGTCAACAACTTTCAGTTGCTCCAGGTAATTGTTCTTAGCATGGTCAAGGTCTTTTTCCTTGCGTTGTATTTGCTCCAGTTTTTGGTTCAGAGATTGTTCTTTTTGTCTTGTGCGGTTTTCTGCTAAGTTTAGTTGTTTATTCTTTTCTGCCGTATAACTTTCATGCTCAGCTTTAAGTTGAAGAAAACGCTCTTTAGCTTCGAGCATCCTTTTCTCTTTTAAAATGGTAGCTTGTTTTTCAGCATCTTTTATAATGTCGCTGGCTTTCTTTTCGATGCCTTTGCGTAAAAAGAAATAGCTAATTACACCGCCCAGCATGATACCTACTGCGGCAGCTGCAGCTATAATTAGTATGGTTTGTAAATAGAGGTTCATAGTGTGTTTTGTTTATGAACCTCCTGTTCAAGTAGATTTATGTATGCTATTTTATACCCAATGCCGATTCTATTGCATTGAGTTTTTCTTCAATAGTTTCAGAATAAGATTGTCCGTGTTCAAGGTTTTGATAAGCAAGCTGGAGGGCGCACATAGCCAAAAGGTCACGGGGATCGGTTATGGCATAGGCAGACTGAAATTGTGTTGCCTGTTCATTTACCATTTCAGCTGCCTTTTTCATGGCTGATGCTGTTTCTGGAGTCACATTTACAGGATATTCTCTGCCGTGTATGTTTACTTGTATATTCTTCACTTCTTATTTTTCAGTTAGTAGGCTCTGCGATGTTCATTCGCGATATACATTTATCTATTTCGTTCAGGAGGTCGTTTATTTTATGGGTTATTTCCCTTTGTTTTTGATTATTTATTTTTTGTTGTTGAGATACTATTGTTTGGTTTATTTCTTTCAGCTCGAAAATTTGTTTTTCAAGTTCCTTAATATTTGAATTAAGTTTTTGATTTTCAAATTCTAAAACTTTTATTTTGTGGGTTGATTCATGTTGCAAAGATATAAGTTTTTCCGTTTGATGCAAAATATTTTCCAATCGTGTACCCAGATCCTTCATTACCTAATATTAATTTATGGTAACAATAGTAATAAAAAATCCTTAACCTACAAGGAAAATAAATTGTAGAAAGCAGGCTTAAGGAGGTTTCCCATCGCTAGCTTGTACCCGGAAACAATTAATTGCCTATTTTTTCAACTAGGTCAACTAAGCGGTTTGAGTAGCCGGTTTCATTATCATACCATCCGCTAATCTTTACAAGATTACCGATTACCGCAGTTAGTCCTGAGTCAAAAATGCAGGAATGTGCATTCCCAACAATATCTTGTGAAACTATTGGTTCTTCGGTATATTCAAGTATGCCTTTCAGTTTACCCTCTGCAGCAGCTTTAAAAGCAGCATTGATTTCAGCAACCGTTACCGGTTTTTTTACAATGCAGGCAATATCTGTTATAGAGCCATCCGGGGTAGGTACACGAATAGAATCGCCGGATAATTTGCCTTCCAGCTCAGGGAATATTTTGGTGATGGCTTTGGCAGCTCCTGTGGAAGTAGGAACCATTGATACAGCAGCAGCACGGGCTCTTCTTAAATCTTTATGCGGAGCATCGTGCAGTCTTTGGTCACTCGTGTAAGCGTGAATAGTGGTTAAGAAGCCGGTTTCGATACCCCAATTTTCATGTAGTACTTTTACCATTGGGGCAGCACAATTGGTTGTACACGAGGCATTTGATACAATGGTGTCATCCTTGCTTAATGTGTGGTCGTTAATTCCCATTACTATGGATTTGATATCTCCTTTAGGCGGAGCCGAAATAACTACTTTTTTGGCGCCTGCTGTAAGGTGTTTTTCAGCATTGGGCCTGTCAATGAAGAGACCTGTCGATTCAATGACAGTGTCAATACCTAAATCTTTCCATGGAAGGGCAGCCGGATCACGTTGAGCAGTTATTTTTATAAAATGCCCATTGATTGTAATTCCTTCGTTTTCAACTGATATAGTTCCGTCAAATTTACCGTGTATGGAATCATATTTGAAAAGATGTGCAAGGGTTTTACTGTCAGTAATATCGTTTATGGCAACAACCTCTATATTGTTCCTTTTTAATAAAGTTCTCAAGGTTACTCTGCCTATTCTTCCAAAGCCATTAATGGCTACCTTTATTTTGCTCATTGTTATTGTGTGGGTTTAAAATTGGGATGCAAATGTATATCAAACCTGCCAAGTTTTGCAAGATTTTTATCATAAATGCTTACCCTACCCTTCCTATGAAGAGATACCGAAGCATTTATAACCAAAAGGGGGGTTACTTTGTGACAATAAATTTACCCGTTTTCCTGAAATTAGTGCCGGTAATAGAAGCAAAATAAGCGCCTGCCGGTAAACTACTCGTAGCAAATGGCACAATATGATTACCAGGAGATTGGGTTCCTGCCGGTATTATTTGCATTTCTTTCCCTTCAATATTATAAATAGTAATCATCACATTATCAGAAGCAGTAAGGGTGTATTCCAAATTACCTTCAATAGTCATGGGGTTAGGGTATACTCTTAAGTTATCTGCTACAGCCTCAGGTGAGTTAATAACCGGTACGGCTGCTGGTGTAAAATTGGTACTGGAAACCCAAGCACCTCTTCCGTGGCTTCCAAGATATATATCACCGGAGTTATTGCACATGGAAGCCGGCAGGGTTTGTTGTTTTACTGCCAAGGTTACGCAATTTGCCATGCCTTTATTATTTTTTACCCATACAGTAGAATTACCATTTAGTTTAGATGTAGTATATATGCCGTGCTCGGTAGCAAGCATAGCAGAACCCGGATACCAAACATTGTAGCCATGTCCCATAAGATTGACGATAGAGCTATAAACTGGCATAGCAGGCAAGTTACCTTGCACAGAATTGAAGGTAGGGGAGGCACTATCTGCATTGGTAGAATAATACACATAAGTAGTATTGTTATAGTTACCAAGGGTAACCAACACATTATTTCCATTTTGTGGATCAACAGAAATTGACAGGATATCTCTGCCGGAAGTTCCGGCAACATTTAAATTTGTTGAAATAACTTTGTTACCGCCATTATAAGCAATATCTCCACGGCCATCCTGTTCGTAAAAAAGCGCCCCGCTTGAATATCTATTGGCAACAATGGAGTTAATGTTAGAGAATTTAAAAAACAGCCCATCTTCTGTCCCCGCATATAAGGTATTTCCATCAGGTGACCATGCAAGGGAATGTACAGCGTCTCCCTGAGTAGCCGTAATAAACGGAGTCGGTGTTGAAAGCGGACCTGCAATTGGCATCCAGAGGATACTACCATTACTGCCTCCTTGTCCATTTATCCATATGCCATTTGATGGGCTAAATCCTACCGCAAGTCTTGATACTACACGGTCTGGAACTACAATAGTATCTCCTGGATAGAGTTTCTTGGTAATTTTATATGGATAAGGTGTTGGCCCATTAGGATCAACAGGCCATATAGTTTTACCCGCCGCGATAGTATCGGTTGCTATATATTGTATTGAATCGTGGTTCAATGTATCGTAGCTGTTTTCATATAAAGCAAGAGGAAAAACGAAAGAACCCGATTGTAGGCTGGCAACAGAATCAATGTTTGCTCCCAAGTTAACGCCATATGTTTTAGTAAATGCAAGAGTAGGAAAAGTCAGGCTTCCTAAATTTCCTGTTTTTCCAAGATATGTACCATAATCAATGGTAAAGTAAGCTATATTAGGATTAAGGGAAGAAACCACAGAGCCTCCACCATCTCCTCCAGACATATCAGATGCGTCAAATGGGTAATCACGAAAAGCTAATCCATTTATATAAGGCGAACCATTATCCTGGGTTCCGCCTCCCAAACCTAAGCCTGTTGTGCCGGATGAATAATCAACTTGAGAAGAAAAGCAGATAGAGTAATACTGGGTAACATTGTAATTCCGATTGATAGCCTCAAAAGTCATGTGCCCTCGAGGCTGTTCTGCGTTAGTAGCGTTAGTACTTTTATAAAGCCCTCCATCACATCCAAAATAAACCACATTGGGATTGTTCTGATCGAAAACAATAGCATGTTCATCCGGATGAATATATAATGGGTCCTGTGCACCACCATTGTAATGGCTAATTTTAGTCCAACTGCCAATAGTATCATTTGTACTTGTACCGAGCCATTGGAAGAAAGTTGTTCCGCCCAGTATCAATTCCATTTCGTTGTCCGGTGCAACCGCCAGAGTATTGTCATAATTTGACTGGTCAAAGGCACTGAAATAAGGATCGAAAGCAGCACTTCCGCCCGGACCTATTTCATACCAATGTCCTCCATTGGTAAGAGCAGTTTTAGTCATAAAAATTCCGGAGCCGGAGCCTCCTGAACCAAAAAGATTATTCGAATTAATAACGGAGGCATAAACACGATTCGGATCTGTAGGGGAAATAGCAAACTCGATGCGGCATGCGTTACCAAATAAACGTCCTGCGCCAGAAGACGGGATTTGAGTAAATGTAGTATCCGAACCACTTTGAGTATAACAATAGTAGCCATATGAACTTGTTGTGCTTGGGTCACCAAGAGAGGGAGCACCTATACACGCAACTATGAGACTTCCATCCTGAGAAATTTTTACATCAAGCGAATTATAATTACTACCTGATAGTTTTTTTCCTGTTGATGACCAAGCCGATCTCCAGGTTGCTCCGCTATCATGTGAAATTAATAAGCCTCCTTGAGTAGCTGCATAAATCTCTTTAAAGTTATCGGGACGTATAGCTATACGGTTAACATATGCCCAGGTAACATTATAAGTGTTGGCAGTGGGAATAGTATTAGCCAATAATCGCCATGTTTTCCCATCATCAGTAGATTTGAACATACCGCCTCCAAGTAAACCTGTACTAAACCCTTGTCCCTGCTCATATACGGTAAATCCTTCTCCGGTTCCAATATAAATGGCTCCTTTAGAATCTTGCGCAATACAACTTACATTTATGTTTCTCATAGTGTCATTTAGGCTATATGCAATGGTGTCGGCAGAGCTGCCCCATGTTGAACCTCCATTGACAGATTTCCATATCCCACCCGAAACACCTCCTGCAAATATGGTTTGATGAGTAGGGTCATTATTGTCGATTAAGATGGCTCTTGTACGTCCCCCTGTAGATCCCGGCCCTGCACTATTCCATGTGAATGTAGGAAGCGAATTTGCAGAAGCAATATGAGTTTTAACAGCATGGATCAACGCTCTATCAGCCGCATCAGCTGCTATCATACTAGGATAATCCAGCGCATTGGTATTAATATCTTTACGTGCAGTAAAAAAGTATTTTGCCATTCCAATAGCATCATTATCTTTTTCGTCATTGTCTTTAGATGCTATACCCGAAGAATATTGTCGATGGCTTGGCCAAAAGGTTAGTAAAAGAGCCGGAATAATTATTGCCGCTACTAAGCGAAGACTAATAAGTGGTAATGAATTTTTGGTAATATTCATAACGTATTGTAATTGTGGTTGGTATGTATAATAATTTAAGAAAGGACAAATATAGAAACTATATTTCTATAAAATACAATGTTTCAAAAAATTAGATAAAATATATTTAACACTTAAAAAAGATGCTTTTCAGCATGATAAGAGGATCTTACCAAAGGACCGCTCTCAACATAACGGAAGCCTTTGGAAAGCGCAATTAACTTCAATTCTGCGAAAATATCAGGATGAATAAATTCCTTCACAGGAA